>JAZUSC010000019.1:0-29388 GCA_045606505.1 Oscillospiraceae bacterium | reverse complement strand
GGTGCGCGCCGTATATAACTACGATAAGGAATCCCGCTGTATCGAGGTAACTCAGATACCGCCCTCCACCACGGTGGAAGCCATCATCGACAAGGTGGTGGAGCTTGTAAAGGACGGCAAACTGAAAGAGATATCCGACGCACGTGACGAAACCGACCTTTCGGGTCTGCGTCTTGCATTTGACCTTAAAAAGGGCAACGACCCAGACGCAGTAATGCAGAAGCTTTTCAGACTTACTCCTTTACAAGACAATTTTAACTGTAACTTCAATGTGCTTATTGCAGGTACTCCCCGTGTAATGGGCGTTTATGATCTCCTTACTGAGTGGATAGAATTCCGTAGGCAGTGTGTCCGCAGACGAGTTTATTTCGATTTACAGAAGAAAAAGGAAAAGCTCCACCTGTTGCTTGGTCTGAAAAAGATACTTATGGATATCGACTATGCTATCAAAATTATCCGTGAAACAGAGGAAGAGGCAGAGGTAGTACCCAACCTGATGATAGGCTTCGGTATCGATGAAGTACAGGCTGAGTATGTAGCGGAGATAAAACTGCGTCACATCAACCGTGAGTATATCCTTAAAAGAACGCAGGAGACCGATACTCTCACAGCCGAGATAGAGAAAATGGAGAGCATACTCGGTGATACAAATAAGATAAGCAAGATAATCATTGAGGAGCTGCGTGATATCATCAAGAAATACGGACAGCCACGCCGCACGATGTTCCTGTATGACGTTGCGGAGGAAGCAGCAGTTATCGAGGAAGAAAAGCCAAAGGCATATCCCGTAAATGTGTTCTTCACAAAAGAAGGCTATTTCAAGAAGATCACTCCCCAGTCGCTTAGAATGAGCAACCAGCAGAAGCTCAAAGAGGGTGACGAGATAACATTCCAGCGTGAAGTGTCCAGCAACTCTGAGTTGCTGTTCTTTACAAACAAGTTCCAGTGCTACAAGAGCCGCTGTCTTGACTTTGATGAAACAAAGGCAAGTGTTATGGGCGACTATGTACCGGCTAAGCTTGGCTTGGAGGACGGCGAGAGCATCACCTTTATGGCAGTGACGGAGGAATACAAGGAACAGCTTGTTATATTCTTCCGAAACGGTAAGTGTGCAAAGGTGCCGCTTTCTTCCTACGAAACAAAGACAAAGCGTAAAAAACTTACAAACGCATACTCAGACCTTTCGGAGGTCGTTGCGATGTTCGTTGTGGACGGCGAGGCTGATTTCGTGCTTAAATCCACAGCAGGTAAGGTTATAATGTTCAATACGGCACTTGTACTTGCAAAATCCACAAGGGATACACAGGGTGTTCAGGTAATGCGTCTTACAAAGGCGGAACTTGCAGCGGCATATCTCGCTGAGGACAGCGGTATAAAAGACCCTGAGCAGTACCGTGTTAAGACAGTCCCCTCAGCAGGTGTTCTTGCTGATGTGGACATAGATCAGATAAAGCTTATTTAAGTGCTATAAGAGGGGCGACCCTCACGGAAAATAAAAACTACATTCGGAGGATTTTAGTTATGCTGACAGATATCGAAATTGCCCAGCAGGCACAGATGATGAAGATCAAGGACGTTGCTGCAAAGCTCGGTGTTTCCGAGGAGGAGATAGAGCCTTATGGTCACTACAAGGCAAAGCTGTCACAGAAGCTTATTGACAGAGTTGCTGATAAGCCCGACGGAAAGCTTATCCTTGTAACGGCTATCAATCCTACTCCCGCAGGCGAGGGCAAGACCACAACTTCCGTAGGTCTTGCAGAGGGTATGAACAAGATCGGAAAGAAGGCTTGTCTTGCACTTCGTGAGCCTTCCCTTGGCCCTGTTTTCGGTGTAAAGGGCGGTGCTGCGGGCGGCGGATATGCTCAGGTAGTGCCTATGGAGGATATCAACCTGCACTTTACAGGCGATATGCACGCTATCACAGCGGCAAACAATCTCCTTGCAGCTATGATAGACAACCATATCCAGCAGGGTAATGAGCTTGGAATTGATGTAAGACGTATCCTTTTCAAGCGTTGCCTGGATATGAACGACAGAGCACTCAGAAACTGTGTTATCGGTATGGGTGGCAAGGTAAACGGAATCCCCAGAGAGGATCACTTCCAGATAACAGTTGCGTCTGAGATTATGGCTATCCTGTGTCTTGCAAGTGACCTCAACGACCTTAAAAAGCGTCTTGGCGATATCCTTGTTGCGTTTAAGTATAACGGCGAGCCTGTTTATGCAAAGGACGTTAAGGCAGTGGGTGCGATGACAGCTCTCCTTAAAGAGGCTATCAATCCTAACCTTGTACAGACTCTTGAAAACAATCCTGCTATCATTCACGGCGGTCCGTTTGCTAATATCGCACACGGCTGTAACTCCGTAAGAGCAACAAAGCTCTCCCTTAAACTTGCTGACTACACTATCACAGAGGCAGGCTTCGGCTCTGACCTCGGTGCGGAGAAGTTCTTTGATATCAAGTGCCGCTTTGCGGGACTTAAACCCGATTGCGTAGTGTTGGTTGCTACTATCCGTGCGTTAAAGTATAACGGCGGCGTTGCAAAGCCTGACCTTACAACAGAAAACGTTGAGGCTCTTAATAAGGGTATCGTAAATCTCGGTGTTCACATCGACAATATGAAGAAGTACGGCGTCCCCGTAGTTGTTGCGATAAACCACTTCTACACCGACAGCGACGCTGAGATAGAGGCTGTACGCAAGTATTGTGAGGACAAGGGCGTTAAGGTGGCATTCTCCGATGTATTCTTAAAGGGCGGCGAGGGTGCTATTGAACTTGCAAATGCGGTAGTTGAAACTATCGACACAGAAAAGAGCGATTTCAAGCCCCTGTATGACGAAAAGCTCACTATCAAGGAAAAGATAGATATTATCGCAAAGAACATCTACGGTGCAGACGGTGTAAACTATACCGCTGCGGCTGAAAAGGCTATCAAGGAGATAGAGGCTCTCGGTCTTGACAGAGTTCCCGTATGCTGTGCAAAGACACAGTACTCTCTGTCCGACGATCCTGCAAAGCTCGGAAAACCCGAGAATTTCAAGATAACCGTAAGCGACGCAAGAGTATCAAACGGTGCAGGCTTTGTCGTGGTTTACACAGGCGATATTATGACAATGCCGGGTCTGCCTAAGGTACCTGCTGCAAACAATATTGATGTTGCGGTAGACGGTACGATCAGCGGCCTGTTCTGATATGAAAGAGTTTATAACACGCTCCGAGGAGGAAACCTTTGCTGCGGCGGCTGAGGTCGCAGCAGAGCTTCACCCCGGGGATATAATCTTGTATGAGGGCGATATGGGTGCGGGAAAGACCCATTTCACAAAGGGAATGGGAAGATATCTTCACGTTGATGACGAGGTGACAAGCCCTACCTTTGCCCTTGTGAATGAATACAACGGTGATATTCCGCTGTTTCACTTTGACCTTTACCGTATAGAGGGCTACGACGACCTGTATGCGATAGGTTTTTTTGATTACCTTGACCGTGGCGGAATTATTGCGGCGGAGTGGAGCGAGAATATCGCAGGACTTTCCGAGGAGCTGCCCGAGGTAATAAGGATACGCATTGAAAAGCTTTCCGATACCGAGCGTAAGATAACGGTGAGCGGAAAGTATTTCGGAGGCTAAGATGATTTTAGGTATAGATTCCTCTGCGATAACCGCAGGCTGTGCGGTGTATGACAGCGGCAAGGTCATTGCGGAGCAGTTTCTCAATACAAAGCATACACACTCGCAGACTCTGCTTCCTATGGTGGAGAGTATGTTGAAATGTGCAGACCTTACACTTTCGGATATAGATGTTATCGCAGTGACCGAGGGTCCCGGCTCTTTTACGGGTCTGCGTATCGGAATAGCGTCTGTAAAGGGTATGGCTATGGGTGCAGGAAAGAAGTGTATTCCCGTGTCAACTTTGGAGGCTATCGCATACAATTTCGTTGGTATTGACGGAGTGATATGCTGTGCTATGGACGCACGCTGCGGACAGGTGTATAATGCTTTGTTCAGAAGTGAGAATGGCATTATAACTCGCCTTTGCGAGGACAGGGCTGTTAAAGCCGCAGACCTTTATGAAGAGCTGAAAGCACAAAGCGACCGAGTGATACTTGCAGGCGACGGAGCAGAGCTTCTCCATAATATAACAGAGCAGAGCTTTGAATTAGCACCGCTACCGCTGAGATTTCAGCGTGGGCTTGGCGTGTGTCTTGCCGCAGAGGGCAAAGAGCCTATTGAGGCTGCGGCACTTATGCCAAGCTATCTAAGACTTCCGCAGGCGGAAAGAGAAAGACTTGAAAGAGAGAAGAATTTATAGTGTATATGGGGGCGAGCGTATGAGTGTTTCGCAGAAGGTGACATTCAGGTATCATCCTAATGTTTACGAGCTTGATATATTCTTTAAAGCGGAAGAGGGCAAGTTCCCTGTATGCGAATGCTGCGGCAGAGAAACAGAGTACTCTTATGAGATGATGTACTGTGTTGACAGTATCGACTGCCTGTGTCCTGAGTGTATTGCATCAGGCAGGGCTGCGGAGAAATTTGATGGCACATTTATACAGGGAGCAGAGGATGACAAGGTAAACGACGTCGAAAAGCAGCGTGAGCTGTATGAGCGTACTCCGGGCTATCATAGCTGGCAGGGAGAGGAATGGCTTGCTTGCTGCGGCGATTACTGTGCATTCATTGGCTACACGGACATAGATAAGCTGAATGAAATGGGCATTGCAGACGAGGTGCTGGATAAGTTTGACGAGGACACAAGGGAGTTTATCTGTGACGCACTGACCGAGAACGGACCGATATACGGGTATCTTTTCAGGTGTCTGCACTGCGGAAAGTATCATATGGGTACAGATGCAGATTAAAAAAAGCCCTTGACCTGAGTCTTAAAAAGTAGTATAATAAAATATACCCTTTTAGGGAATTCTATTCTGAAAGAGGAACAACAATGATAGCTATCGGTTCAGACCACGCAGGTTACGAGCTTAAATGCGAGGTCGTAAAATATCTTGAAGAAAAGGGCGTACAGTTTATCGACTGCGGCTGTAACGGCGAAAGCGTTGATTATCCCGACATTGCAGAGGCTACCTGTAAAAAGGTAACAAGCGGCGAGTGTGACAAGGCAATACTTATCTGCGGCACAGGTGTTGGTATTTCAATATCTGCAAATAAGATAAACGGTATCCGTGCGGCACTCTGCGGCGACTGGTATTCCGCAAAGTACACAAGACTTCACAATGACGCAAATGTGCTTTGTATGGGCGGCCGTGTTATCGGTGCGGGTCTTGCCTGTGAGATAGTTGATATCTTCCTCACGACCGAATTTGAGGGCGGCAGACACGCAAGACGAGTAGACAAGATAATGAAGCTTGAAGAGCTATAATAAATAAACATTTTCTGCTTTTGCGGAAATATACAGGAGGAAAATAATTATGGAAAACGTTCACGTTTGCGACCATCCCTTAGTGCAGCACAAGATATCTCTGCTGCGTGACAAGAATACAGGCTCTAAGGAGTTCAGAGAGCTGGTTTCCGAGATCTCTATGTTCATCTGTTACGAGGCGACCCGTGATCTGCCTTTGAAAGAGGTAAATATCGAAACTCCCCTTGCACTTGCAAGTGCAAAGGTTATAAGCGGCAGAAAGGTAGCTTTCGTGCCTATTATGAGAGCAGGCCTTGGTATGGTGGACGGAGCTTTGGCACTTGTTCCTGCCGCTAAGGTAGGTCACGTTGGCATCTACCGTGACAAGGTTAACAGCAATTCCGCTGCGGAATATTACTGTAAGCTTCCTTTTGATATTGCTAACCGTGAGGTCATCATTCTTGACCTTATGCTTGCAACAGGCGTTTCCGCTATCAAGACAGTTGAGATATGCAAGAATGCAGGTGCTAAGAACGTTAAGTTTATGTGCGTACTGACCTGCCCCGAGGGTATCAAGGCTTTACAGACAGCTCACCCTGATGTTGAGATAATCTGCGGTGCTATCGACGAGGGCCTTAATGAGGATCTGTACATCGTTCCCGGTATCGGCGATGGCGGCGACAGACTTTTCGGCACAAAGTAATGGGAGTCAGATGATATGATACAATGGATAAATACCGAGGGTGACAGCTGGGAGGGTTTGTTCAAAAGTCGGATCCTCCGTGATGATGAGGGCGGCGATGAGTTATCCGTCTATATCGAACATTATTCGATAAAAGATTATGCCGAAAAGTGTATTGAAGCACTCAATTCACTGTCTGACGGCACTCTCAAGAAGCTTTGCAAGGGTTTTGCCAAGGCGGCAAAGGAATGCGGCGACGTGCCTGAAATAGGCGATTCGCTTGAGATCCTTAATTATTGCTGGTTTACTGCGGTTTATATCAACGTTCCGAAAGATCCCAAACACCTTGAATATATCGTAGAGGGCGAGGGCGACTGGGGCGATGTAATAGGCTTCAGGATGAAAGACGACAAGCCTGTTTATATCGGCGTTGATTATTTGACATAATGTATCATTGTCATTCTTTAAAATAAATATAAAAAAGATATTACAGCCTTGAATGGGGAAACATAGGCTCTGTCCTGCCGGGAAAGCAGGACGGAGTTTTATGTGACCATTCGGGGCTTTTCTGTTTTGATAGTGATATTACTAATGATAAAACTTTAAAGGTGAGGATTATATAATGTCTAAAACAAGAGCTATAAAATTTGAGGTCTATGATAATTATGAATGTTCATTGAATAATATTGTAACTTTGTTAAGAAAAGCAGGCTGGAGTATTACAGACTCGCACGATAGGGTCAATATTTATGATGTTAACAATGATGATGAATGGGGAACATTCAGTGGTACGTACGAAGAATTCCTGCAATCGGATAATTATAAGAGACTTATTGAAATCTATTATTCTGATGGTCAGACCGCAAATATATGGATAGAAAACAAACACAGTTTTATTATTTATCCGTCATCATATATCAAGATGACGAATTCAGGCGACAAGGAGTTTTTTGATTTTAACTGGTATTAACAAAACCTTGTTGAGAATTTTAACAAGTCCAAATGTGTTATAATGCGTGTTACATTTGAGGAATATAATTGATATAGTGAAAACACCCCTTTCCTGTTACACGGCATAAATAAATATGTTCCGCTGTCAAGACGGAATTTTAGACGGAAATCTCATTGCAGTTTTGTGCAGTATTTCAGAGATTAAAATTTTATTATGCGTTGACAGGTACAAGAAAATGTGATAATATTTTTAATGTACCACTATATATTGGATATAAAGAAAGGCAGATACAATGATAAGGGTAGTTAAAAAGGACAATACAAAGGAAGAATTTAATGTTCAGAAGGTCGTGGACGCTATCAACAAGTCAGCGACACGAGTTTTATATACATTTACCCCTGAGGAGATAGACTATATCTGTAAGTTCGTTACGGAGAAGGCTTATGCTCTCGGTGTGGAGGAGATAACCATTGCACAGATGCACAACATAGTTGAGGGTGCATTGGAGGCGACAAATCCTGCTGTTGCAAAGAGCTATAAGGACTACCGCAACTACAAGCAGGACTTTGTTCATATGCTGGACGAGGTGTACAAAAAGAGCCAGTCCATTATGTATATCGGCGACAAGGAGAACAGTAATACAGATAGTGCCCTTGTTTCCACCAAGAGAAGTCTGATATTTAACCAGCTCAATAAGGAGCTTTATCAGAAATTTTTTATGACCACAGAGGAGTTACAGGCGTGCAGAGAGGGATATATCTATGTCCACGATATGAGTGCCCGCCGTGATACTATGAACTGCTGTCTTTTCGACGTTAAGAACGTGCTTGAAGGCGGCTTTGAAATGGGCAACCTCTGGTATAACGAGCCGAAAACTCTCGCTGTTGCGTTTGATGTTATAGGAGATATCACTCTGTCTGCGGCAAGTCAGCAGTACGGCGGCTTTACAGTGCCGAGCGTGGACGAGCTTTTAGAACCGTATGCGGAAAAGACCTACAAAAAGCAGTTTGACCGTTATAAGTCACTGGGAGTATCTGACGAGGTCGCCGACCGTGAGGCTATGGCAGATGTGCGTGTGGATTTTGAGCAGGGTTTCCAGGGTTGGGAGTACAAATTCAACTCCGTATCGTCAAGCCGTGGCGATTATCCCTTTATCACAATGACAATGGGTACGGGTACTGGGAAGTTTGCGAAAATGGCGAGCATTATTATGCTTGATGTACGCCGCAAGGGTCAGGGCAAAAAGACCTGCAAAAAGCCTGTTCTTTTCCCGAAGATAGTATTCCTGTATGACGAAGAGCTTCACGGCGAGGGTAAGCCGTTGGAGGACGTATTTAATGCAGGTATAGAGTGTTCGCAGAAAGCTATGTACCCCGACTGGCTGTCGCTTACGGGCGAGGGCTATGTGGCGTCTATCTACAAGAAATATGGTCGCATAATCAGTCCTATGGGCTGTCGTGCGTTCCTTTCTCCGTGGTTTGAGAGGGGCGGTATGGAGCCTGCCGATGAAAACGACAAGCCTGTTTTCGTGGGAAGATTTAATATCGGTGCGGTATCACTGCACCTGCCTATGATTTATGCAAAGGCTCAGCAGGAGAGCAGAGATTTCTTTGAGGTGCTGGATTATTACCTTAACCTTATCCGAAAGATACACATTCGTACCTATGATTATCTGGGTGAGCTTAAAGCAAGTACAAATCCTCTTGCATACTGCGAGGGCGGTTTTCTTGGAGGTCACCTCGGTATTCACGACAAGATAAAGCCTTTGCTCAAAGCGGCGACAGCTTCCTTTGGTATCACTGCCCTTAACGAGCTTGAACAGATAGCCGAAAAGAAATCCATTGCGGAGGGCGGCGAGTTCTCCATAAAGGTAATGGAACATATAAACAAGCGTATACAGGAGTTCAAGAAAGAGGACGGACATCTTTACGCTATATATGGTACTCCTGCGGAAAATCTTTGTGGTTTGCAGATACAGCAGTTCCGCAAAAAGTATGGTATAGTTGAGAATGTTTCCGACAGGGAATATGTATCAAACAGCTTCCACTGTCACGTTTCTGAGGATATCTCACCCATAGAAAAGCAGGATAAGGAAAAGCGTTTCTGGGATCTTTTCAACGGCGGTAAGATACAGTATGTACGCTATCCTATCGACTACAACAGACAGGCTGTGGTAACGCTTGTACGACGTGCAATGAGGCTTGGCTTTTACGAGGGCGTAAACCTGTCGCTTGCTTATTGTGATGACTGCGGACATCAGCAGCTTGAAATGGATGTATGCCCTAAGTGCGGCAGCTCAAACCTCACAAAGATTGACCGTATGAACGGATATCTGTCCTATTCCCGTGTAAAGGGCGATACAAGGCTGAACTCAGCGAAAATGGCGGAGATAAAAGACAGGAAGAGTATGTAATGAAACGACAGCTTATGATATCGGGAAGTTCTCCGTGCAGGGTATTTGCAATAATTACAGCGGCACTTTATGTGTTGCTGATAACTCTTCCTGTGCTTATCATCTCGGTGATAGCATATACGGGACTATATCTTGGCTCGGCATTCTTTGTTTCGTGGGAGCTTAATATACTGATAGCTATGTTAAATGCTTATGTGCTGATATTCGGCATAGGCAGTCTTGTGGGGGCGGCAAGGTCAGGCTCTACGTTGCTGCCTCTTGCATACACCTGGATATGGCACTGCTTGTTTCAGGCGGCACTGCTTATCTATATCAGCGGAATTGAGCTTGTACCAGATAATGAGTTCCTTGATTTTCTCGCAGGAATGTTTATAGGTCTGAGGAAATTTATACTTGGGGGAGCGTCGCAGATAGCAGTGTGCGGTATCATAGCACTTATGCTTATCCTGTGTCACTGCGGAGCTATAAAGAGCAAGGTACTTGCACTGCTTGTGACGACTGTCGGATTTGCTGTACATATCGGAATTGGGATATATATGACGGCAGAGGTGCTTCCTATTGCGGGGGCTTATGCGTTTATTTCGGCAATACTGCCGTGGGTATATCTGATAATTATTGCAGGTTATATCTTGTTTTACGGGCCGACCCTGTTTACGGTACTTGCTATGCGGAGAGAAAGGTTATCCGCTGCTAAAAATATGATTGGAGAATAATATGCGTTATCATAATATAACAACCGATGATATGCTGAATGGCGATGGACTTCGCACGGTGCTGTGGGTATCAGGATGTACTCATCGCTGTCAGGGCTGTCACAATCCTATAACCTGGGACGTGGAGTGCGGACTGGTCTTTGACGATGTCGCTGAAAAGGAGCTTTTCGATAAGCTCTCCGCCGACCATATAAGCGGAATTACATTCAGCGGCGGCGACCCGCTTCACCCACTCAACAGGGAAGAGGTGACCCGTCTTGCAAAAAAAGTGAGAGAGTTGCTCCCCGAAAAAACTATATGGCTGTATACAGGCTATAACTGGGAAGAGATATGTGAGCTTGATGTAATTTCGTATGTTGATGTTTGTGTTGACGGAGAGTTTGTAAAAGCGGTTGCCGACCCTAAGCTCCACTGGAAGGGCAGTGCAAACCAGCGTGTGATAGATGTAAAGGAAACACTGGATCACGGCAAGATAGTGCTGTGGGATTAAGGAGAAGATATGAAGAGGATAGCAAGATTTGAAAAGGTAAGCCTTGCTCAGTTTATAGAGAGCTTTGAGGGCGAGGGTGCAGAAAAGGTATACGAGCAGATCAAACTTCCGAAGAGGGCAACATCAGGCTCTGCGGGATATGATATCTATGCACCGTATGATGTGACGCTCGCTCCCGGGGAGACCGCAAAGATCCCAACAGGTATAAGGGTATTTATAGAGGACGGCTGGGTGTTGAAGATATATCCCAGAAGCGGACTTGGATTTAAGTTCCGTTTACAGCTCAACAATACTGTTGGAATTATCGACAGCGATTATTATAATTCGTACAACGAGGGTCATATATTTATCAAGATAACTAACGATACTAATGAGGGTAAGACAGTTGAGATAAAAGCGGGTACAGGCTTTGCACAGGGAATATTCGTAGAATACGGAATCACCTTTGACGATGATGCAGACGGAGTCAGAAACGGTGGCTTTGGCAGTACAACATAATATGAACGGCACATTTTTTGAAAGTGTGCCGTTTTTTGTATCGTACATTTTTGATAGAAGTGTTTTATTCTTGACAACAGATTTAAAATAATATATAATAAAAACAGCGTGATTTTATTTTAAGATATTAAGGAGTTAATCAAAATGAAAATGAAGTTTCACATTCCGGATTTTTGGAAGCATTGTGAGTTGAATTTGAATCTGATCGATATGATCAAAGATCATCCAGAGTATTTTTACGATGGTGTTGAAATTGTTTCTTGCTATGGCTGTTTTCCGCCTGCTCGATGGAATGGTGGAAGAACACTGTGGGGATTTATGGGAGGGGGACAAATAAAGGGTGTAATAAAGCTTTTTAATGAAAGAAATGTACCTATAAGATACACTTTTACAAATCCCAATATTACAGATAAGGATTTAAGCGATCCGTTTTGTAATCAGCTTTGCCAGTATGCTGATAACGGTTTTAATGAGATAATATGTAATGCACCTGTTCTTGAAGAGTATGTCCGCAAGACATATCCGAATTATTCCTTGGTTTCTTCTACTTGTAAGCAACTTGAGGAGTATGACCAGCTTATGGAAGAGTTTAAGAAGGATTACAAGCTTGTGGTTCTTGATTATAACTGGAATAACGATTTTGAGCGTCTTGCAAAAATTCCTCAAGAATTGCGTGAACGCTGTGAGATACTTATAAATCCGTATTGTATTCCTCACTGTCCTCGCAGAGGTGAGCATTATAAACATTTAGGGCGGTTACAGATCAAAGCTAGTAAAACTGAAATTGTAGCAGGTCGGTCTAGCGGAAGAATGATGAGGGGGCTTGAAGAATTTGAGTGTAATAATACAAACTATAATTTTTATCAGATAACAAAATACTCGACTTTTGTAAGTCGTGAAAATCTTGATAAGTATATGGAAATGGGATTCTGTAACTTTAAAATAGAAGGTCGGGCACTGGCAAAGGAAAATGTTCTTGAAAGCTATATGTACTATATGGTAAAGCCTGAGTATCGTGATAAAGTCAGACTGGAGCTTCTTGTTGCACCTCCCCGTCCTCCTATCGTTGATCTGGCAGATAGAATAAAAGAGTTTCAAAAGAACAGGATCAAATAATAGATATTAGCTGGATTATTATAGCAATAATATGAAAAATAGTTTGATTTGGCAATAATTTTATAGAAATTGACTATTGCAAATACTTTGTCTATGTGGTATACTACATTAAAAGGAAATTGTATGTTTCTTTGAACACATTATCAGCTACCGTTTTAGGAGGATATGAATAATGACTAATATTGAACTTGTTGAAAAGCTTAAGGGTTATCTTAAAGGCAGCAAGACCAAGGCTAAGAAATTTGAGGATCTGGTAGCAGTTAATTTCACCCTTATCGGCTGTGATGATGACCTTTATATTGAGGTCAAGGACGGCATTCTTGATGTAAACCACTATCACTATGACGACTTCCAGGCTAATGTTTCCGGTGCTCCCGAGAACATTGAGAAGATCTTTGCTGGTGAGCTTGATATGGATAAGGCTATTGCTGAAGGTCTTGTTAAAGTAGACGGCGATGTTGCAAAGTTCAAGGCTCTGGCTGTTCTTATTCCCGCAAAGAAGGCAGCTGCAAAGGCTCCCGCTAAGAAGCCTGCTGCTAAAAAGACAGAGGCAAAGGCTTCTGCTACCAAGAAGGAAGCTGTAAAGACAGAGGCTAAGCCCGAAGTTAAGAAGGAAGAAAAAGCACCTGCTAAGAAGACTGAAACAAAGGCTGAGGTAAAGACCGAGGCTAAGGTTGAGGTAAAGGCAGAAGTTCCTGCTAAGAAGACTTGTGGTAAGTGCAAGAAGTAATCTTATACACTAAATGAAAATTATGAAATGTCCGCTTAATTGCGGACATTTTTTGTGAGGAAAAATGAAGATAATTCTGGATTTTGTTAAAGTGAATGCAGTGCTGATGATATCGCTGTTGGCGGCTGTAATATCTGCTTTTATCGTACCGCCGAGTACAGCGTATTTCGGTTATGTGGATTGGTCGGTAATTATTCTGCTGTTTTGTCTTATGGCGGTGGTAGCAGGGTTAAGAAGTCTTGGTGTTTTTGATACGCTTTCAAGGGTACTGCTTTCAAAAACAGGCTCTGCAAGAATGATAGCGTTCATACTTATGAACTTGTGTTTTTTTGTATCTATGCTTGTTACAAATGACGTTGCACTGATAACCTTTGTGCCGCTTACTATGGGACTGTATTCTGGCACTGGAATGAGCGGTCAGCTTATAATGACTGTGGTCATTGAAACCGCTGCGGCAAACCTCGGAAGTATGATGACTCCTATCGGAAATCCGCAGAATTTGTTTTTGTTCCGTCACTACGAAATGGGTATGGGCGATTTCTTTGGCTCGGTGCTTGTGCTTGGTGCGGTGAGTTACGCTCTGCTATGTGTGTCGATACTGCTTGTAAAAAACGGATCTATCAAAGTTGGCGGTGAAGCTCCGCAGTTAAAGACAGGGTGGAGATTTTGGCTTTACATAGCGGTGTTTGCGGTGTGCGTACTTTCGGTTGCGGGCATTATTAACGAGTATATCTGTCTGGTTGTTACAGTGGTCGTTGTTATAGTTGCAGACTACAAGCTGTTTTTAAAGATAGATTATCCTCTTCTTGCAACGTTTATCTGCTTTTTTGTGTTTGTCGGAAATATCGGCAGCATATCTGCGGTGGAAAGCTTTGTTGCGGGACTTCTTTCGGGAAGAGAGCTTATAGTTTCCGCCCTGCTAAGTCAGATAATAAGCAATGTTCCTGCGGCGGCTATGCTTGCGGATTTTACAGAGAACTCCTCTGCACTTTTGCGTGGTGTAAATATAGGCGGACTTGGAACACCTGTTGCGTCACTTGCAAGTCTTATCTCGTTCAGATATTACAGTTCTGATAAGGAAGCGAAAAAGGGAAGATATATGGCGGTGTTCCTTGGTGTGAATTTCGTAATGCTTGTAATGTTGCTTATTATAGGAATATTTCTGCCATAAAAATGTTGAATAAAATCAAAAAATGTGGTATACTTTTCTTAATAAAAAAATGGAGGTATGGTATGAAGCTGCTTGAAAAAGTGTTTCATCTGAAAGAACACAAGACAGACGTAAAAACTGAGATAATCGCAGGAATTACGACCTTTATGACAATGGCGTATATCCTTGCGGTAAATCCCAATATTCTTTCGGAAACCGGTATGGACAGGAACGCTGTATTTACTGCGACAGCGATATGCGGATTTCTTGCCACGATAATTATGGCGTTTATGGCAAACTATCCGTTCGTACTTGCACCGGGAATGGGACTTAACGCTTACTTTACGTATACAGTTGTACAGAATATGGGCTACACCTGGCAGGAGGCTCTTGCGGCGGTGCTTGTAGAGGGCGTAGTGTTTATCATATTGTCGCTTACTAATGTTCGTGAGGCGATATTCAATGCTATCCCTATGAACTTGAAAAATGCCGTTACGGTTGGTATAGGTCTGTATATTGCGTTTATCGGACTTCAAAATGCGGATATCGTTGTGGACTCCTCCACTCTTGTTACGGTATTTTCGTTTAAGGGTTCAATAGAAAACGGAACGTTCAATTCACAGGGTATTACCGTTGTACTTGCTCTTGTTGGAATAGTTGGTACCGCTATCCTTATGGTCAAAAAGGTAAAGGGCGGTATCCTTTGGGGAATACTTGGTACTTGGGTGCTTGGTATGATATGTCAGCTTACGGGACTTTATGTTCCTGCTCCTGAGGCAGGATTTTACAGCCTGTTCCCTGATTTTTCAAACGGTTTATCCATTCCCTCGCTTGAACCTATCGCTTTCAAAATGGATTTCAGCAACGTTCTTTCGCTTGACTTCCTTGTGGTGGTATTTGCTTTCCTGTTCGTTGACCTTTTTGATACTCTTGGTACGCTTATGGGTGTTGCCTCTAAGGCTGACCTCCTTGACAAGGACGGTAAGCTCCCAAAAATAAGAGGTGCTCTTATGGCAGACGCTATCGGTACAACAGCCGGTGCGTTGCTTGGTACTTCCACAGTTACTACCTTTGTTGAGAGTGCGTCTGGTGTTGCGGAGGGCGGCAGGACAGGTCTTACTTCGTTTGTGGCTGCTATCCTTTTTGCAGTGTCGTTGGTGCTGTCGCCTATATTCCTTGCTATCCCGGGATTTGCAACAGCTCCCGCATTGGTTATGGTTGGATTCCTGATGATGACCTCTATCACAAAGATAGATTTCAGCGACTATACAGAGTGTATCCCTGCATTCATTGCTATCATCGCAATGCCGTTTATGTACAGCATTTCTGAGGGTATCGGAATGGGCTTTATCTCCTATGTAGTTATCAACCTCGTAACAGGAAAACACAAGAAGATATCTCCTCTTATGTACGTTTTGGCTGTGCTGTTTATCCTTAAATATGTTATGATATGATAATATAATAATTAAGTCGGGAATTATTTTCCTGACTTTTTTATGAAAAAGTAGCTGTATAGATGCTTGAAAATAATAAAGAACAGGAATATAATAATGTGTGTATGCATATAGAGCTAACAAAATCCAAATAATAGTGTATACTGCATACGGGAAAGGAAGCGACACTATGGAATTAAAGACCATAAAGCATCTTTGTGAGCTTAGTAAGTTGAACTATGACGATGAGGCTCTTGAAAAGGTAATGGGCGAGATGACTGATATTATCGAGCTTATGGATACTATCAAGGATATTGAACTTACTTATGACGATACAAAGGATAACAACAGTATCTCTTTCAGCGAGGTCAGGGAGGATGTAGCAAAGCCCTCATTCCCGACTGAAAAGCTGCTTAAAAATGCAAAGCAGCTTGAAAACTGTTATGTTGTGCCTAAGGTAGTGGAATAAGGAGGTGCGGTAATGGATATCGAGCGTGCGAGTATAGTTGAGCTGCGTAAGGCTCTTGATACAAAGAAGATAGGAGCAAAGGAACTTTGCGGAGAATACCTCAGCAGAATAGAAGAGCTTGACGGAAAGCTGAATTCTTACATTACTGTCACAGAGGACAGGGCTATGAAAATGGCAGAGGCGGCTCAGAAAAGGATAGATTCAGGAGAAGCGTCTATGCTGACGGGCATACCTGTTGCAATAAAGGATAATATATGCACAGACGGAGTAAGGACTACCTGTGCAAGTAAAATGTTAGAGGATTTTACACCACCGTACAATGCCACTGTTATTGAGAATTTAGAGAAAGAGGGCTATGTGCTGCTGGGAAAGACCAGTCTGGACGAGTTTGCAATGGGAGGCTCAAATCAGACTTCTGCTTTTGCAAAGACGAAAAATCCTTATGATACAAACAGAGTACCGGGCGGCTCATCAGGAGGAAGTGCGGCGGCGGTTGCGGCATCACTTGCACCCTGTTCTCTCGGTTCGGATACGGGCGGCTCGATAAGACAGCCTGCGGCATTCTGCGGAGTTACGGGAATAAAGCCTACCTACGGCAGAGTGTCACGATACGGACTTGTTGCTTTCGCAAGTTCCCTTGACCAGATAGGTCCTATCTGCAATTCCGCTGAGGATTGTGCGATAATGCTGAATGTACTATGTTCACACGATATTCACGACGCTACAAGCTCAAAGGCGGCTATCCCTGATTTTACCGAAAAACTGGGACAGCCGATAGAGGGAATTAGGATAGCTCTCCCGAAGGAATTCTACTCCGACGCTATAAGCGAGGAGGTAAAGATATCTGTTCTTGCTGCCGCAAAGGAGTTTGAAAAAAAGGGAGCAAAACTTGTTGAATGCTCTATGCCCGACCTGAGGTATGCTATCCCAGCATATTACCTTATTGCCTGTGCGGAGGCAGCGTCTAACCTTTCCCGATTTGACGGCATAAAGTTCGGAAAAAGGGGCGAGGGTGCGACCTTTGAGGAGCTTATCCGTGACAGCCGCAGCAAGGGCTTCGGCGAAGAGGTAAAGCGTAGGATACTTCTCGGAAACTATGCCCTTTCCAGCGGATATTATGACGCATATTACAAAAAGGCTCTGGCACTTAAACAGGAGATAATAAAAGAATACAGCGAAATATTTGATAATGCAGATGTTATACTCACCCCCACTGTACCTGCCGCTGCATACAGGATAGGCGAGCAGGAGAGCGACCCTGTAAAGATGTACCTTGCGGATATCTGCACAGTAACGGTGAATATTGCAGGACTTCCTGCTGTAAATACGACCTGCGGTTATACTGCTGAGGGAATGCCTGTCGGTATGTCGATAGTCGGCAGACGTTTTGACGAGCAGACCATACTTCAATGTGCGGACGCATTCGAGCGTGGTTTTGAGCCTGTCACACCAAGGCTGTAAGGAGGTGCGGAGATGAGTAGATATTTTCCCACTATGGGTCTTGAAATACACGCAGAGCTGCTTACAAAGTCAAAGGTGTTCTGCTCTTGCTCGGCAGAATTCGGCGGTGAGCCAAATTCCCGCTGCTGTCCTGTGTGCAGCGGTATGCCCGGTACTCTTCCTGTACTGAATAAACGTGCTGTGGAGTATATAATCAAAGCAGGATATGTGATGAACTGTGATATCTCACGCTTTACAAAATGGGACAGAAAGAATTATTTCTATCCCGACCTTCCGAAAGCATACCAGATATCCCAGATGCCACGGCCTGTCTGCCTTGACGGACACGTTGATATAAAAGTAAACGACGAGGACAAGGTGATACGCATAAACCGTATACATCTTGAAGAGGACGCAGGAAAGCTCATACACGATGACGAGCAGAAGATATCCCTTGCTGATTTCAACCGCTGTGGTATTCCGCTTATTGAGATAGTTACCGAGCCGGATTTCCATAGTGCGGAGGAGGTGGCGGCGTTCTTTGAGAAGATCAAATTGCTGTTGCAATATGCGGGTATCTGCGATTGTAAAATGGAACAGGGCAGTATCCGCTGTGATGTGAATATCTCTATTGCTCCTGAGGGAAGCGATACATTAGGTACAAGGACAGAGCTTAAAAACCTTAACTCCCTTAAAGCTATCGCAAAGGCGATAGAAGTAGAGATAGACCGTCAAAGGGAGATACTTGATAAGGGCGGCGTGATAATACAGGAAACAAGACGTTTCAACGAGGCGGCGGGTGAAACCGTTGCAATGCGTTCAAAGGAGGACGCACACGATTACCGCTATTTTCCCGACCCTGATATTCCGCCTATCATCTTTACAGAGGAGGAGCTTTTGGAGGTACGTGCATCTCTCCCCGAAATGCCCGAGCAGCGTATGAGCCGATATATGAACGAGTACGGCGTGAGCCTTAATGACGCTGTAATTATTGTCGGTGACAAGCGTGTATGCGATTTCTTCAATGAGGCTATTCGGGACTGTGCTTCACCGAAAAATGTTGCAAGTTACCTTGTGGGTGAGTTTATGCGTAGGGTAAACCTCGGAGAGCTAGACCTTGATGATATAAGATTCAGCGGCAGGGACTTTGCACAGCTTGTTGATTACCTTTACAGCGACAAGCTGTCGCAGAACAACGCAAAGCTTGTGCTTTCCGAGATGATAGAAAGCGGCAGAAATCCTAAGGCTATCGCAGACGAAAAAGACCTGTGGATAAAGGAGGACAGCGAGCTTCTTGCAAGGGTAGTTGACGAGATAATCGCAAACAACGAGAAAGCCGCCGAGCAGTACAGAAACGGCGACCAAAAGGTATTCGGCTTTTTTATGGGTCAGGCAAACAAGGCGTTAAAGGGTGCGGCATCTCCCAAGGCTATACAGGAGTATATCAGAAAAAAGCTGGGTGGATAAAAGGTAGCGTAGAGCATATACAAAGACACTTTTGACTTAGGTCAGAGGTGTCTTTTTGTGTAATTGACTTTTTACATTATAGTTGCTATAATGATCAGAGTAATAATTTATAAATGTAGGTAAAAAGATATGAAAAAAGTTATGGTGATTGGTTGCCCCGGGAGTGGAAAAAGCACATTTTCAAAAACGTTGCACGAAAAAACAGGTATTCCGCTTTACCATTTGGATATGATGAATTGGAATGCGGACAGAACAACTGTTGACAGAGCGGTATTTAGAGAAAGATTATTAAGCACACTCCAAAAAAATGAATGGATAATTGACGGTAACTATGGTTCTACGATAGAATTAAGATTACAGGCGTGTGATACAGTTGTTTTCTTGGATTACCCGTTAGATGTTTGTCTTAACGGTATCAGGGAAAGAAGGGGTAAAGCACGGACTGATATGCCGTGGATAGAAAACGAAGATGAAGAAGATGCAGAGTTTATTGAGTTTGTGAAAAATTACAACTCTCAAAGCAGACCTGTGGTTATGGAATTGCTAGATAAATATTCCTGTAAAGATATCTATATTTTCAAAAACCGTGATGAAGCAGATGTGTTTTTAAATGGAATATAAACGACCCGTGAAGAAAAAAACTTCACGGGTCAATTTTATATCGTTTTCCATTTAAGGCTTGTGCCGTCAAACACAGGCTCCATTTCACCCTTGTCGCACATCCAGGATATATACGACCTTGTCGTAAAACCTATAAGTGCGTACTGGGTAAGATACAGCTTGATATTAAACTCCGCAAGGAGCTTTGAAACAAGTTCATCTATGCTGAGCGGCTCTTTACAAAGACGTTTTATGGTGTTTGTCACTTCGTCGATAGTGCGGCGGTTTTTCTCTGCAAGAGGGCGGATATCCGAAACAGGCTCGCTGTGGGCGGGAATAAACAGCTTTCCCGAAAGCTGCTGTACCTTTTGCAGAGTTTTGAGATGTTCCTCTATATTATAGAGAAAGGTTATCTTGTATCTGTCAAGTGTTGGAGCGTCCAGCACGGAATCTGCAAGAAACCATATATCGTCGGAGGTATTGAAAGCTGCCATATCAAAGCTGTGACCACTTACATATATATACGAAAGTCCCTCGGGGAGGATATCGTCGGAAAGTTGCTCACAGTGACAGGGTTCGGCATAGATGAATTTGCTGTGCAGACCCTCCATTGTGTAGCCACCGTATAGATAAACAGAGTTAAGGAAAGAGTGGTTTACTATCGCACAATCCGCCCCCGGAGCGTAGACCTTGCACTCTGTATTTTTATGCAGATAGGCACTGCCGCCCATATGATCTGCGTGGGAGTGGGTATTAAGCACCATTCCGATCTTCCAGCCCTGTTCGTTGATGATTTTAAGGATCTCGGCTGCGGCTGTACTGTCACCGCCTGAGTCTATAAGGCATACCTTGTTCTGTTCGTATAGATATATTCCGATATTGGTGGGAGCTTCTATATAATATGTTCGCTCTCCTAACCTGTGAAGCTTGTACATTTTCTGCGTCCTTTCAGTGTTCTGTATATATTGTATCACATTTTGCGTGAAAAATCCAGTGATGAAAACAATACATCTTTCTATAAGGAATAAAAGTCCGACTGAAACGTGCAGACTCTTTGACATATAGCGGCAAAAGTGACCTTTATTCATATTGACAAGAAAAAATCTTAATGCTATAATTTAAGTATCAAAAAAGGGGAGGTGCGGTATGAGAGTATTTATAAACGCAAAGACAGAAACACTTTGCGGCAGTATTGCCTCCGCTTTGGAGGATCTTTGCTGTGAAACGGTGTGCTGCTTTGACGATACTACCGCCGCAGAAACAGACCTTTCCGATTTTGACACGGTGATCGTATCTACGCCGCTGCGTACAGAATTCGGACTGAATTATATCGCAGATGTCCACAACCGTACAAAAGCGTCTATTGTAGTACTTGCCAAAACAGATGTTGCTGACGATGTTCAGAACAGGGTGAGGTTTACGGGGGCTTTCGTCCTGCCAAGACCATTCAGTAAGTCGTCAATTATTCAGACGGTAAAGATGTCGGTACTTGCAAAGGAGAATATGCAACGGCTTCGGGAGGAGAATACAAAGCTCTCCCAAAAGCTGAACGATGACAGGATAATAAACCGTGCGAAATGCTGTCTGATACAGTATCTTAATTTCACGGAGGAGCAGGCACAGGAGCATATCCGCAGACTTGCTATGGATCGCCGTATTACAATGAAAGAGGTTGCAGAGGATATCCTTCGTACTTACGGAGGAATGACGAACATATAGGAAGGAGAAAATATGAGAGATCTGAAATTACATCGTATATTTTTTCTGGTATCAGCTCTTTCGGGCGTGTCGTTCTTTGTTTATGCAATTTTATTTTCCAACAGTGCCAGTGACTCGTGGACTGCATTGTCTGTGCTTATGCCGTTATGCGGAATATGTCTGATGATTGGCAGTGTGTTCTATATTTTGAACGCAACTAAAAAAACTGATGATAATGACAGGGAGCTTCCGTCGCAACGTAAAGCTATCGGCGGATATGCATTGGTTTTTGGGATAGTGGCGGTCACTGTGGTTGTCTTGGTAATACTTAATTGCACTCAATAGCATATTGGGTGCTTTTTAGTAAGTAAAAATAACGTGAAGGCATTGATTTTTACCGTAGTTCGTGATAAAATAATATTATAAAAGTATATGAAAGGCAGAATTATGGCTAAGAACTATAAACTTGAATCAAAAAACAAAATGAAAAAGAAAAATGCCGCAGACGGCAGATTTAATGTTGAAACAGGATTTTTCCGCAGATATGTGACCTCACGCACGGGCGGTATCGTTATAATGGTGTTAGAGGTGCTGTCGCTGATACTTACATCTATATTTGCACTGTGTCTTGGTGTATTCGGTTCGATATTTATGGGTACGGAGTACGACTTTTCTGCAACGGAGGGTATGACTGCCTCTGCTATCGATCTTCTGCATAAGATAGAGGGCTACATAGTTCCCGCAAATACGCTTTGGCTTATTTCGTCTATTATATATATAGTAGGTACGTTCCTGCTGATGTTCGGTCTTTGCAGGATAGCGGCAGGAGTACATATTTCGGCAACTGTTATGACGGTCATATCCCATTCGCAGTTTATGTCGGCACACGCTCTTATGGGAAGTGAGCGAGATCCCGCTGTAATAATGATGCCCTGTATATTTATAACCATTATTTCGATAGTGGTGGTTATGATAGTATATATTCCAAGGTGGCTTGACAAGAAGAACGAAAAAGATAATGCGAAAGCACCGTCTATCCTTGTGTCGGAAGAGGAGGAGTAATATTATGGCTTCGATAATCTCAGAGGATATCCGTTTTCATTTAAAAACAAAGACAGGCGACGTGGGAAGATATGTCATTCTGCCGGGTGACCCGGGCAGAGTTCCTAAGATCGCTGAAAAGCTCGACAATGCGGAGCTGATTGCAAGTAACCGTGAGTATACTGTTTATACAGGCTATCTTGACGGTGTAAAGGTGAGCGTATGCTCAACAGGTATAGGCGGCCCGTCTACAGCCATTGCAGTGGAGGAGCTTGTGATGTGCGGTGCGGATACTTTTATCAGAGTCGGCACAAGCGGCGGTATGGATCTTAAAGTTATCGGCGGCGACCTTGTGGTGGCGTCTGCGGCAACTAGGAGCGAGGGTACAAGCTATGAGTATCTCCCCGACCACTATCCCGCAGTTGCGGATTTCGATGTTGTAAAGGCTCTTAAAGAGGCAGGTGACCTGCTTTCCTCCGATGAGGACGGAAACCG
Source organism: Oscillospiraceae bacterium (assembly GCA_045606505.1). Classification (GTDB taxonomy): domain Bacteria; phylum Bacillota; class Clostridia; order Oscillospirales; family Ruminococcaceae; genus CAG-115. Next base: position 6,644 of record JAZUSC010000019.1, on the reverse strand, counting down.
CTGTCACGTTGGAGTGGTACACAGCAAGGATAACTTCTACGGCGAGATAGACCCCTACACAACGGCGGTAGGACATAAGCTGTCGACCGCCTGGGACGCTTATGTAAAGTGCGGCTGTCTTACCTCTGAAATGGAGGCGGCGGCACTGTTTGCGGTGGCTTCCTGCCGAAAGGTGCGTGCGGGAGCGGTACTTACCGCCCTGTGGAATGTTGAGCGTACAAAGTACAAAATGCCCGACAAGAACTGTGAAAGCAGTGAAAGGGCGATACAGTGTGCGGTAGATGCTATAAAGATACTCATCAAGCAGGATAATAAGTAATATACTAAGCGGGCAGTTTTTCTGTCCGCTTATCTGCAACCTTTTTGTTCGTTTATCGGTTTAATTATCAGATAGCATTTTAAGGGGGCAGATGATTATGAAAAAGCTTTTGTTGTTATTGATCGCTGTGCTTTTAACATTTACGGGGTGCAGTGAACGGCTCTATCAGGTAGAGCCGCCAAACCAAAGAAAGACCGCAGAATATACAGAGATTTCCGACAGGGAAATTTGGATCGCTGCCGAATGCGATATAATCGAGAGCGAGGGTGGGTTTATAGCATACAGCTCAGAAGACGAGCGTGACAAAGCGGTTTTGGGCAACGGTTTTTACACGGACAGTGAGAGTTTTCGCTGTGCGGCGGAGAAGAGCGGTAGAAAGGCTCTTTTAACACAGGTCGAGAGATTTGATGACAGCTTTTTTGAGCTTAATGATCTTTGGGTTATCACGCATACGACCTCAGGTGGTATGCAGTATATCTGCGAGGGCGTTACGCTGGACAGCTCTGAGGGGAAGAATGTACTCAGAGTGTATGCCTCCTATTCGCATAGCAAGATGTGTAATTGTCTTTCGGAGTATATGTTTTTTGTGAAGGTAGCTAAGGCAGAGGTGTCCACGGCAGATGAAGTGTTGCTGTGTACACGTTGCAGAGATGTTTTTTAGAAGGGTAGATATGCTGACACTTTATTTAGCGGTACACGGGCAGACTGAGTACAGTCTGCAAGGAAAGATGGAGGGCGGTAAAGATATTCCGCTTAGTGGAACGGGTGTAAAACAGGCGGAGCGGTTGTCTGATGAACTATCTGAAATAAGCTTTGACACAGTGGTATCCTCCCCTATGGAGAGGGCAAGGCATACCGCCGAAACAGTGTTAAAAAAACACAGTGAAGTTTCCTTTGAGGTAGACGACGGCTTTGCAGAGCGTCGTTTCGGAGAGTTTGAGGGAAGAACTCCCGAGCAGATAAGAGAGCGTTTTCCCGAGGTGTACGAGAATAATTATCTGGATATCCCCGATTATGCTCCGCCGTGGGGCGAGAGCTTAAAGGAGTTTGACGACAGGGTATCAAAGGCTCTTTCGCAGCTTGTGAAAAGATATGAGGGCAAGACTGTGCTGCTTGTTACACACAAAAATACAGCAAAAGCCGTAAACAGGCATATTATGGGTCTTGACCTTTCGGAAATACACAGGCTGACTGTCCCGGACGGAGGATATATTATATACAGGATAGGAGAAAATGATGTTTGACACGATACTTTTTGACCTTGACGGAACGCTTACCGATCCGTATATAGGAATTACCAACGGCATTATCTATGCTTTAAAAGAACTGGGCCGTGAGATACCTCCGAGGGAGCAGCTTAAAAGCTTTATCGGACCGCCGCTTATTGATGAGTTTCAGCGGGCATTCGGTATGGATAAGGTACAGGCGGAGGAAGCGGCAACCCTGTATCGCAGATACTATTTTGATAAGGGACTGTATGAAAACAGGCTTATTGAGGGAACTACCGAGCTGCTTTGTGAGATACGAAAAAGCGGCAGAAAGATATGTCTTGCTACCTGTAAGCCGAAAGAAGCGTCAGTGGCTATATTAGAGCATTTTGATATCGCAAAATATTTTGATTTTATCGGTGCGGCTACCCTTGACGGCAGGATACGAACAAAAAGACAGGTGCTTGAAACAGTGCTTGAACATACCGGTTCTTCTCCCGAAAGCTGTGTGCTTGTGGGCGACAGAATGTATGATATCATCGGTGCTCACGAGGTTGGAATGAAATGTATCGGAGTGCTAGTGGGTTTTGGCTCACGGGAGGAGTTTGCAGAGTATAAGGCGGACTTCGTAGCGGAAAAGCTCTGCGATGTTTTGAATTTTATTTAAAAAAATGAATAAAAGCAAAATAAAAGTAGATAATACTTTTACGGCGGTCGTATGAACGAGCCGCCGTTTTTCATTTCACAGCGAAAGGAAGTATTGATATGGGTACAGAATTTGCAAACAAGCATATCGGATGTACAGTAAAGAACTGCGAGTATCACTGTGTATCTGACAATTACTGCTCTCTTGACAGAATTCAGGTAGGCACACACGAGTGCGACCCCACACAGAAGCAGTGTACAGACTGTATGTCCTTTAAGGAAAAATGCTGTTAAAGAAAGACCGTGAAAACGGTGACAGCGACGCAACACTTCTGCCGATGGATCACGAGGAGGAAGTACCTCTTGGTGTCCGTGCGATGATGACCTTTACAAATCGCTTTTACGGCAGCTTTTGACCTGTTCTTGAAGAAAACTGCAAAAGCCGTTATCGGGAATGGCTCTTGGAGTTTAAGCACAGGTCGGCAAAAATAGTCCTCTTAAAAGCCCTGTCGTTTTCGGTTATACGACAGGGTGTTTTTGCAGATACCCGAAAACGACACTTTATTCGGGTTGAGAAGTGATATGTAAAAACAGGTCGAAAACTACATCTAGTAGTGTTTTGGGTTTAATCCTTAACAATATATTGTGTTTTTCGACGAAAAATTGCAACGCTTTTACTACTTTGAAAATATCATTTTTGTTAAAGTTGCACAAAAATATGAACAAAACTTTATTTTACTTTTTCTGAAAAACGGTTTGTCTAACCCTTGCAAAAAGAAAAAAACTGGTGTATACTTTAAGAGTGGGGAAAAGTGGTGAAAAATTCATCAAAGTGGAGTAAAAATCCACTGAAAACACATAAAAATAGTTTTTGCCATATTCCACATTATATTTTGGGAAAATATCATATCTACGGAAAACACCGCCTGAGGAGGGCGGAACAAGGCTTATCACAGGGGACGGTCAAAGGAAAGGGGGAAAGGAGATGTACGGCGAGTTTGAACATACGATAGACAGCAAGGGACGTATGAACTTCCCTGCAAAGCTGCGAGAGTCACTCGGCGAACGTTTCTTTATTTCCAAGACCATTGGTGAAAAATGCCTTACAGTACACACAGAGCAAAGCTGGAATTCCATCAGAGAGAGCTTAAAGGGAAAGCCCTCTAAGGTGGCACTGCCTATCGAACGTTTTTTATTTGGCGGTGCTTGTGAAGCAGAGCCGGACAAGCAGGGCAGAATTGCGTTGCCCGCAGCACTCCGTGCTTATGCGGGACTTACTTCGGAGGTCGTTGTCGTTGGTATGGACGACCGTGCCGAGATATGGGACAAGGCACTTTGGGAAGAGTATAATAACAGAATTTCTCCCGATGATATTGCTGCGTTCGCTGAGGAGATAGGTCTATAATGGAATTTTCACACGTAACTGTTTTGCTCAATGAAACGGTAGATGGTGCGTTTACAGACCCAAAGGGCGTTTACGCAGATCTCACCACAGGAGGCGGAGGCCATAGTCTGGAACTTGCAAAGCGTCTGGACGGGGGAAGGCTCATCTGCTTCGATCAGGATGCGGAGGCACTGGCGGCTGCTGGGGAGCGGCTGAAAGGCTATCCCGTCACATTTGTAAAAAGAAATTTCTGCGAGCTGTCGGAGGCTCTTGACGAGCTTGGCATTGAAAAGCTTGACGGCATAATCGCAGACCTTGGTGTGTCATCGCATCAGCTTGACACAGCCGAAAGGGGATTTTCGTTCCATAACGACGCCCCGCTTGATATGCGTATGAGCGGAGAGGGGCTCTCTGCCCGTGACGTAGTTAATGAATATGCAGAGGAGGATATCTCCCGCATACTGTTTGCCTATGGCGAAGAAAAATTTGCAAAAAAAATAGCTTCGGGAATAGTAAACGCAAGGCTTATCTCACCGATAGAAACAACAGGTGAACTTGCAGAAATAATAAAGAAAAGCGTTCCCGCAGCATACCGCAGGGAGAAGAATCCCTGTCGAAAAAGCTTTCAGGCTATACGAATTGAAGTAAACAAGGAGCTTGATGTACTGGAAAAGGCTCTTGCTGTCGGCTTTGAAAGATTAAAGGTCGGCGGAAGAATGTCTGTTATCACATTCCACTCGTTAGAGGACAGGATAGTGAAAACACGGTTTAAGGAGTTCTGTACGGGCTGTACCTGTCCGCCGGAATTTCCTGTTTGCGTCTGCGGAAAGCAGCCGAGAGGTGCTCTTGTGGGCAAAAAACCACTGACCGCCTCTGAGGAGGAACTTGCCGCAAACAGTAGAAGTCGCAGTGCGAAGCTCAGAATTATAGAGAAGATACGTGACTGATGATAGTTATGTATCAGGAATTTGAAAGGGGGTATTCCGATGCAGTATGAATCAAACCTTGCTTATGATCTTTCCCGTTTTGATGTTGCGGAACAGGAAGAACAGTACCGTATCCGACAGGAGAAGCAGGAAAAGGCTAAGCAGGAGATAAGAATGAACAGCCGTTCTGTATCGAGAAGCGGCTCCAGATTAAAGGTCGTTGCCTCAGTTGCGGCTATATTCGCAGCACTTTGCATCGTGAATTTCCAGATGACTACCGCAGATGACTGGGCAAGAATGGTTACTGACCAGAAGGCTATGCTCACAGCGGCACAGGAGGAAAATTCTCTGCTGCAAAGCAGACTTGAAACAAAGGTAAACACAAGTTACGTTGAGGAATATGCAAGTACAGAGCTTGGTATGGCTAAGGTATCAAACTCTCAGATAAAGTATCTCAGCGTAAATACCGAAAGCCTTATCGAGGTACATTCCGACGGTACAGGCACTATTTTTGACAGCGTAAACAGATGGTTCGGCGATATGCTGGAATACATCGGTCTGTAAAGGCATAATATAGGGGTGAACAAGCCCTTTATCTGCCGACAAAAAACATAGGAGCAAGGTCGGTCAATACGGCTTTGCTCTTTTCGGTTTTTATTAAGATTATTCGACGGCGTTTTTTTACATATCAGCGTGGAGGAAAAATGAACTTACTGGGTAAAATATGGTCATCTCTTAAAGCGTGGGATCAAAAGGAAGGCGAAAAGCAGCGTATAATGAAGTCTGCCACAAAGCAGAGGATCGTGCTTGGGGTAGTTTGTCTGCTGTCCATATATGTAGGATTTTTCCTGCTGAAATATTCAGTGCTTGACGGTGATAAGTGGAGAGTTCTTGCGAATGACCAGCAGATGTCGTCTGTTACTATCAGGGCAAGCAGAGGCTCTATACTTGATACGAACGGCACTGTCCTTGCTCAAAGCTCCACGGTGTGGGACGTTATTATGTCGCCGCAGGATATGTTCAAGGCGAATGAAAAACGCTACGAGGCATATTTGAAAAATCGTGAGAGAGCTATGAAGGAGGGCGAGGAGGTAGAGCCTTATGTGGAACTTCCCGAGCTTATCTGTCAGAATCTGGCTCAGATACTGGATCTTGATTATCAGAAGCTTATCAATGCGTATAACGATAATCTCCACAGACAGTATTACGTTGTAAAGCGTAAGGTGGAAAAGCCTCAGATGAACGAGATAAACCTTTTCCTTGTGGATAACGGTGTTGACTCTGCCTCTGTATACGGCGAGGAGTCCTCGAAGCGTTATTATCCCAACGAAAATCTCGCCGCAAATATCATCGGCTTTACTAATTACGAGGGCGACGGTGTATACGGCTTAGAGGCTTACTATGATGATTACCTAAGCGGCACTGACGGTAAAGCGGTATATGCAAAGGACGCATACGGACGAGAAATGGCATATACAAGCGACGCATACTATTCAGCGGAGGACGGACACTCGCTCGTGCTGACGATAGACGAGGTGTTGCAGCATTACCTTGAAAAGAACCTTGAACTTTGCGTTTCGCAGCACAGCGTTGTAAACCGTGCCTGCGGTATTATTATGAACTGCAATACGGGTGCGGTACTTGCGATGTCAACAGCTCCAAGCTACGACCCTAATGATCCTTCTACGCTGTACAGCCCTTATGATCTCCAAAGGTTGGAGGAACTGAAAGCCTCTGACGCTCCCGAAGAGGAGATAAACAAGATCGAGGCTACATATCGTGAGCAGCAGTGGAAGAATAAGGCTACGACAGAGCTTTACTATCCCGGATCGGTATTTAAGACCATTACCTGTGCGGCGGCACTGGAAGAGGAACTTGTAAACCTTAATTCCTCCTTTGAATGTCTTGGTTATATGGATATTGCAGGTACAAATATCGACTGTCACGTTACATACGGTCACGGTACGCTTTCCTTACAGGAGGCTATCACAAAATCCTGCAACCCTGCGTTTATGCAGATGGGTGCATTGCTTGGTGCAAGTAGATTCAGCGGATATTTTGAGGCTTTCGGATTTACAGAGCCTACGGGTATAGACCTCCCGGGCGAAGCACAGAGCCTTTACATACCCGAGAGCAGAATGGGTCCTGTAGAGCTTGCGTCC
>JAZUSC010000018.1:0-18927 GCA_045606505.1 Oscillospiraceae bacterium | reverse complement strand
CTTCGGCTCTTGCCTTTTCCTCCGCCTCGTAGATGAGCTTTTTACAGGCACAGGGGATACGCACCCTGCACTTCTCCCCGAAAAGTTCCATATCCTCTTCCTTTGGGGTGTTACAGTTTCCGCAGTAGTAAAGGCCGTCCTTGCCTATGTAGTCGCTGTCCACAATGGGGTTTGCCGCTTCGGCATTTTTAAGTATAGTTTCAATAGCTGCTAACATTTTATCCTCCTGTCAAGCAAATAGATCCTCTGCGTTGTATATGCGTTCCTGCTGTTTCGGCTGTTTGTTGTCATAATTTCCTGCCAGTATCTTGGACAGGTTTTCGGGTCTTAGTATCCACTCAAAACTGCATTTCCAGTTTGAATTTCCCGAACGTCCCGACAGGAAATCGCTCTGCTCGACCTTTTGGAATAATTCTCTGAACGACATCTCCCCGATAATGCTCACCGCCGAAGAGATAAGAGCAGCGTGTTTGTATTCGACCATTTCGACCTTTGGTAAGCTGATACACACGGAATTATAATCCGAAACAACAGAATCGATATATTCAGACGACATCTTTGGGGCATTGTTCTTATGTTCTTTATTTCTTATTTCTTTATATAATAATGTAGGTTTGTTGTTTTGGGCTACACTGGTTTGTTGGGTCGTTTGTTGATTGTTTGTTATTTGCGTGTTATTGGGTTTGTTGTTCGCTTGATACAAATCATAGTTAACCACAGTTATAATGCTGAATTGCGGCGTTGTTTCGATTGTTATTTCGTTTGTTGATTGTAAGTTGCTCAAAGCGGTGCGAGTTTGTTGAATTGTTTGTTGATTGTTTGTTGCTAATTCTTTCACAGTTGTGCATAATTGCCCGCGTTTTATGGTGCGATTTTTATATTTGGTATCTTCCCAATTTGCCGCAATAAGCAGGTGCAGAAAAAGTAGTCGGGTATTGATGTTTGAATACCATTCCCATTTGAGAATTTTACGGTGAAGCTTTATAAATCCGTTGTTTTCGTTCATAGTGTTGTCTTATCCCTGTCTGCGAATGCCACCGACAGCGGCAGCCTCTGTTTTATCCTCGCAAAGAGTTGCGGTGTTGAGGTACTCGGCGAACTTATCACAGTTTACAAGGATACGCCCTGCTATACGCACAGCATTGATCTTGCCGCTGTTTGCGAGTTTCCTCACAAAATACTGCGACACGCCGAAAAGTTCAGCAGTTGCCACTATGGTTTCCATACGAGGAATTTTATTCTGTTCATACATAATGAAATATCTCCTTTCGTGCTTATCCTATAATAAGATGATATGAAATTTACTGAAATCATTCTTTGCTACTGATATACTCAGCAACAGCGGAGAGGGCGGCAGTGGCACTCCTTATACGTGAAAGCTGCTGCATATAGTAAGGAACAGCCTCCGCTACATCACGAGGAATATAATATCCGCCGTTGTCGTTTTTACAGGTGGAACATATAATTGCTCCTTTTTTTCGTGCGTTATGTACCATTCTCCGCACCGTTCTGAGATCTGTGCGAGTTATAACAGCAAGATCAGCCATAGAAACAGCGTTGTTTATGCCTGTGGGGATAAATTCAAGAATATTTATCATAATATAAGCCTTTCCGGTTGAAAAGCAGCCCAGTTTGTGATATAATAAGGGCAGAGCTTATCAACCTATTTCATTTGGTAGTGTGTAGGGGATTGCTCTTGCCGCTTGTTGCCCACTGGTGGGCGGCATCCGTGCCGCCCTTTTGGGGCAACGGCAGCAACATCGTATTGCCGCTGGAGGTGCGCCAACACCTTTGGCGGCTTTTTTTATGCCTGTTTTTCAGCGGCAAGTTCCGAGATGATGCCTAAAATCTGCGACTTTTTGTCTGCTGACAGCTCCTTGCGTAGCATTCGGGTCATTGTTGGCTCTGACACGCCTAGTTTTTCAGCAATTGCATATAAATACACGCCGTTCTCCTTTGCCGCTGCTCTGATATCCTTATTGAGCATTTTATAGCCTCCTTTCGTAGATGATGATTGACAAATCAACATAAGTGTGATATACTGTGTATGATGATTGTGACTGATATTATTATATCACTCACAAATGTGAAAGTCAACAGTTTTGTACTGCTGCTTTCAAAAATTCACAAATTTGCATACGATTTACCAAACAGAAGAAAGGCGGTAAATAAATGTTTATAGAAACGCATTGTATGAAGTATTTCGGAGAGCGCATAAAAGAGCTCAGGGAAGAACGCAGCCTGTCACAAGAGGTATTAGCCAACGAATTGGGCGTGTCTAAAGGTGCTCTGTGCTACTATGAAAACGGCAAACGCACTCCCGATATTGCATTTCTTGAGAAAGTTGTCAAGTACTTTGATGTGTCTGCCGATTATTTTCTTGGTTTTTCCAATGATAAAACAACTGATATTACAATACAGGGTGTTTGTAAATATACGGGTCTTTCGGAGAAATCTGTTAAGAACCTTGTATCAGCAAAAGAGAATAATGCTCGTACTGATGTACTGCTTGAAAGCGACTTTTTTGAAAATCTTATACTTCACCTTAACACTATCAAGCACATTGCGATACAAAAGAGGTATTACCAAGAGATCATTGACCCGATAGCAAACCAAACCGATTTTTACGATAGCCTAACTTTGAATAATATAAAGCTGTGCGAGGTCAGGTGTAGGCGAATCGCTGAAACCGATACAGAATATAATAATTTAATTGATTGCGATTTTTGTAAAAAGCACAACCTAATACGGTTAGATAAAGATTATGTTTGCAATATAATCGATAAAGCGTTTATGGAGGTTATAAGTCGCGTCATTGGTTCATATCCGATTTTAGATTGTTTAGATGGTGCGTATCAAGATGCTATCGATTTGGAAGAGTTTAAACTCACGAAGATTTTCACTGAAATTGTTTCATATATCAAATCAAGCACAGATTATTTGGACACATTTACCAAAAATAACAAATATGTAAGAACTCAACTAATCAAGGAAAAGGATGAGATTATTAAAACAATAGAAATGAACAATGCGGATAATCGCGATTTGTTCAAGGATATAAACGAAAAAATGAAACTAGAACTCCAAGCTATACAAACTTTTCTTGACAAATATGATGAAAATTTCAAACCAAAGAAAGCAGGTGATTAAATGGCAAGCGTAACAAAGCGTGGCAGCACATACCTGTTCCGAGTATCCTGCGGCTTTGACGGTACAGGAAAGAGAATAATAAAAAGTCTTACCTGGACACCCCCGCCGAACCTCACACCAAAGCAAGCCGAGAAAGAAGCCCAGCGGCAAGCGGTTCTGTTTGAGGAAAAGTGTCGCACAGGTCAATTTCTTGATAACAGCACACGCTTTGGAGATTTCACCGAGATGTGGCTGAAAAACTACGCAGAAAAGCAACTTAGAGCTACAACTATTTCAGGGTACAAGGATAAACTCCAACGTATAAATGCCGCCTTTGGCAATATGAAGCTGAAAGATATCCAGCCGCACCACCTACTTGCATATTATGACAACCTTTCCGAATGCGGTGTTCGACTGGATATGACCTACACTCCAAAGCCCGTTCTGAATGAGCTAATAAAGGAGCACAGGCTCACAGAAAAGCAGTTGGGAGATATGGCAGGGATATCAAATTACTGCGTTCATAATGCAAAGAGGGGCAATAATCTGCGTCAACACAACGCCGAAGCCATTGCCGCTGCTCTTGGAATGGATATAGACGAATTATTCGAGCCTGCAACTGTAGACAAAGGTCTATCAGATAGAACTATATTGCACCATCACCGCCTTATTTCCAGCATTCTGAATACAGCGGTACAGTGGCAAGTGTTGTTTTCAAATCCGTGTGAGCGTGTAAAACCGCCTAAGGTAAGGCAGAAAGAAGCTCGTTATCTTGACGAGGTACAAGCGGCAAAGCTACTCAAAGCAGTACAAAACGAGCCGTTTCAATTCAATGTAGCCGTTCAGCTTCTGTTATATACAGGTATGCGTAGAGGAGAGCTGTGCGGCCTTGAATGGTCGGATTTCGATATATTTACCAGTTGCCTGCATATTCGTCGAAGTGCATTATATTTGCCGGATAAAGGTGTATTCATTGACGAGCCTAAAAACGAAACATCAAAGCGGGTTATCAAGCTGTCAGCTAGTGCCGTGCAGCTCCTGAAAGACTATAAAGAATGGCAAAAACGTCAAAAGAGTGAGCTGGGTTCCGCTTGGCACAGTAGTAATAAAATGTTCACTCGCTGGGACGGTGAGCCGATAAATCCCAATACGCTTTCAACGTGGTTTCACTCGTTTGTACAGCGTGAGGACTTGGTAGACTGCTCCCTGCACTCCCTTAGACATACAAATGCAACGCTCCTTATAGCAAGTGGAACACCGATCAAGACAGTTTCAAAGCGTTTGGGTCACGCCAGTGTTTCAACAACAGGAAATATCTACACACACGCTATCCAGTCTGCGGACGAAGCTGCTGCCGTAGCTCTGGAAGATATCCTTTCGCCTGTGAAGCAACACCCTAACCGCATAGAACTGCAGAAAGCTCAATGACAAAAGCGGCAAGAAAAACTAACCACTGTGAACAATTTGTGAACAAATCCCCTTTTTGCCGCTTTCAACGTAATAAACACAAAATCCGCCAAGCGTTACGCCTGGCGGATATGTTGTTATTTTTTTGATGTATCAGCTTACTTGAAGTATCTGTTCAGCAGACCCTCGAAAGCCTTGCCGTGTCTTGCCTCGTCCTTTGCCATTTCGTGAACTGTGTCGTGGATAGCGTCAAGGTTAAGCTCCTTTGCTCTCTTAGCGAGCTGTAACTTGCCCTCAGTAGCACCGTGCTCAGCTGCTACACGCTTTTCGAGATTCTCCTTTGTGGAAGCGGAAACAACCTCGCCGAGGAGCTCTGCGAACTTAGCAGCGTGCTCTGCCTCCTCCCAAGCAGCCTTTTCATAGTAAAGGCCAACCTCGGGATAGCCCTCTCTGTGAGCAGCTCTTGCCATTGCTAAGTACATACCTACCTCTGTGCATTCACCTGCAAAGTTTGCACGCAGACCCTCAATGATCTCTGCGTCTGTAACAGCGGCTGCAACACCGATCCTATGCTCATCAGCAAAAACGAGCTTTTCACTCTCTGCCATTACATTGAACTTGCTACCGGGAACACCACACTGGGGGCATTTCTCGGGAGCCTCGGGACCTTCGTGAACATAACCGCATACTGGACATACAAATTTCATAATCTTATCCTCCATAATTAAAATATAAATAATAGTAATGATTATCGATTTCCGATGAGTTAATTATATCATAGCATTTTTAATTTGTCAATAGCTTTCCAGAATTTTTTTTTTAAACTTTTAACATTTATTAAAGTTTTTTCGACTGATGACGATATAATACTTGGTGAAAAAAATGACATTTTTAACATCAGACTATTGATTTTTTAGGAGGATTGTGATATGATTTATACAGAAAAGTCGAAATCTGATGTTTTTTGCAGAAACATTTTCACTTTACCGCTTTTTACATATAATGCTGATATAAAGAATACAAAGAAACAGCGAAAAGGGGGTGCGGCGGTGAATCGTAGTTTTCTCGACAAGCTTAATATCAAAAATTCGCTAAAATACAAGCTTATGTTTGCGGCTGGCGGCTCGGTGCATCTTGCTTTTTTCTTTATTTTTCTCTTTCTGCATATATATCCGCTTGTGTTTATAAATATATTCAGTATACTTTTATATCTGTTTGGCGTCTTTTTCAGCGTTGATAAAAAAACAGGATATATGCGTTACGGCTGGATGATAGCTTTTTATTCGGAAATAATTATCCACTCGCTGATATCTACTGTTTATATAGGTATAGAATCAAGCTTTCAGCTCTATGCTATTACAGTTCTCCCGCTCGCTATTTATGTGCTTTTCTTCTCCTGTAAAATTGAAAAGTTCCTGCTGACAATGGGCGTATTCATCACAGTATGTGTCGTTTCCCTTGTGGGAGTTACCATTGCCGTTGAGGAGTTGGAGATGATACCACTTTATCCTCTGACATACGGCGAGATACATCTGTTCAGAAGTCTTAACCTGACCTTTTCGGGTATTTTGCTGGTAGCATTCTCTATGCTCTTCGCATTGGAGATACACGGTCTTATCAACCGACTTAACGACATCAACCACAAGCTTGAACATACGGCTACCCACGACGCTCTTACAGGGCTTTACAACCGCCACAGCCTTAAACCTGTTTTTGATACGCTTAAAGACAGCAACGATGTATTCTGTATCGCTCTCGGCGATATCGACAACTTCAAAAAGGTAAACGATACTTACGGTCACGGCGGCGGTGACGAGGTTCTTAAAATGGTAGCCTCCTCTATAAGCAACGGAATCGGCGAGGAGGATATCGCCTGTCGCTGGGGCGGAGAGGAGATACTGATAATCTTCCACGGCGACCGCAAGGTATGTTCTGAGCGTATGGATAAGATACGTGAGGATATCAATTCCCGCACCGCACATCACGATGGCAAGAACATAAAAGCTACTATGACCTTCGGCTTTATCGAATGCAACAACGAAAAGGATATCGAGGAATGCATATCCATTGCAGATAAACGGCTCTACAAGGGTAAGACAAGCGGAAAGAACGTTATAGTATATGAAGACTAACTCAAAAGGCTCCATTTAAGTATGGAGTCTTTTTTATTATCGTATTTACAAACAGAAGAAAATATGATATAATCAAATAAAATGGGATATGTATATCCACTAAGCAAAATGGTAAGGAGTGTATCTTATGACAGCAATTTTTTCAGACAAGATGACCGCCCTTAAATCTGAATTACTGGGTGGCAAAAATTTTATGGAACTGCAAAACGAGATTACTCCGGATATGAAAGGTCTTGACAAGCCTATATACGCTGTTTTCCTTTCCGTATGCGATGTTTCTGAACGTGCAAGGGTGTTCCGCTTTACCGCCCCCTCTTTGGAGGACGCCTGGAACGGCGTATACTCTGCCGCTGAAAAATATATTGCAACAAAAAAGCTGATGCCCCTTTGGATAAAATGCGACATTATGTGCCGCTGTGAGAAAGCCGCTCTTTCCGATGTAATAACTACTATCTCAAAGGGCTTCAACGAGTTTTTCAGACGTGGTATATCCTTTGATGATAAATTACAGACCGCCCTCATAGAGGCTGAGATGAACGGAAACAGGGTCATCTCCTACAAGAAAAAGACGATAGAGCTTACCGCTGTAAACAAGTACCTGTCAAAGCACTGCGAGAAAACTCTGACAGAACTGCCCGAAAATGTTCTGCTGTTTGACTGCATAAGTGCATTCTGCGATGAAAAAGGCTGTACCTATCCCCTGCACTCCGACGGCTTGTCAATAGGACGAAGGAACTGCGGCGAGATAAGCAAGGACGCAGCTTTGAAGATAATTATGACCTCCTCTGAATATCTCTCGATGATGGTACACGAGGACGGAAGATTTGATTACGGCTTCTACCCTGTTTTCCACAAGGAGATAACAGGATATAACATCATAAGACACGCTTCTTCTATATGGAGCTTACTTTGTGCATACAGGCTGTCAAAGGACAGGTTTACCCTTATGCAGGCCGAAAGAGCAATAGCATATATGGTGAACAACACCTATAATAAATATAATATTCCGCCCGAAAAGGAGAATACCGTCTACCTTGCGGAGCTTTCTAAAAACGAGATAAAGATAGGTGCAAACGGTGTAGCGGTAATTATGCTCACCGAATATATGGACATCACAAGCGACACCAAACTGCTTAAACTGTGCAAGGAGCTGGGAAACGGCATACTTGAACTGCTCAACGACAAGGGTGAGCTTTTCCACGTGCTTAACTTCCCTAAGCTTACACCAAAAGAAAGTTTCAGGACGGTCTTTTACGACGGAGAATGTCTTTTTGCTCTTTGCAGGCTATACGGTCTGACAAAGGAAAAACGCTGGCTTGACGCCGCCGAAAAAATAGCCGACCGTTTTATCCGTGATGATTATACCCAGTACAAAGACCACTGGGCTTCCTACGGCTTTAACGAGCTTACAAAATACAGCCGCAAGGAAAAGTATTTTGAGTTCGGACTGAAAAATGTTCAGCTCAATCTTAAAAAGATAAGCCAGAGAGCAACCACTTATCACACCTACCTTGAACTGCTCTGCGTAGCGTTTGAGCTGTATACCCGTATCCTTGACAATGGTATCAAGGTTTCCTACCTCGACAGCTTCGACGCAAAGGCTTTTATTGATACCGTATTCATTCGTGCGGAGCGTATGCTTGACGGCTACGCCTACCCCGAATATGTGATGTACTTCAAGTACCCCGAACAGTCGCTTGGAGCGTTCTTTGTGCGTCACGACGGTTACAGGATAAGAATAGACGATATCCAGCATTTCTGCGGTGCATATTACTCCTTTTACAAGAATTATGACAGACTTGCAGAAATGAGAAATAAATTAAACAACTAAGAAAGGAACGTTTGATTATGAGCATTAAATTTGACGCTCCGCAAAATATAAAGATAACACCCAAAGACGGTGCTGTACATACAAGCTGGGACGCTGTTGAAGAGGCTGACGGTTACAAGCTTTTCTACTACACCGCCGCAGACCCCGACACCTGTATCAAGACAAGATATTCTCAGACCTGCGGAAAGACTATACTCGGCTTTAAAAACGGCACTGAATACCTTGTATCCGTCTGTGCTTTCAAACAGCAGAAAAACGGTGAGATACTCGGAGAATGCTCCGAAAAGCTTCCCTTTATCCCTATCTCTGATACTTTAAAGGCTCAAAAGACCATTTGCTTAAAGCAGGGAGAGTCTGCAATGATAGAATGGGAATTGCAGAATACCGTACCCAAAGCGGTGTTTATCTCCGACAACGAGGATATAGCTATCGTTGATACCAAGGGAAAGGTTACTGCTCTCGAAAAGGGCGAGGCTAACATCACCATTATTGCGGAAAAGCAGAAATTCGTTACTAAGGTAGCGGTCGACCGTCATATCAGCAGGGGCGAGAAAAAGATCGTGCTTATGTTTACAGGCGATATTATGTGCAGTGCAAGACATCAGGCAGAGGCGTCAAAGCTAAACTATGATTTCTCTGACGCTTTCACACAGATAAAAAGCACGATTGCAGAGGCTGACTATGCTGTCGGTGTGCTTGAAACCACCTGCTACGACGGTGCTCCGTATGAGCACGAAATGCTTCGTCTGCCTAAGGGCTCTCCTAACTGCAACTCCCCCGCTTCCTTTATTACGGCTATTGCCGAGGCAGGCTTCGGCGGTGTGACGACAGCGAACAACCACAACTGTGACACAGGCAGAGCAGGTCTTGAAGCCACCGTAAACGAGATAAAAAGGCTCGGTATGGATAATCTCGGCACTATGGGAAGCAACCCCCTTATCAAAGAGATAAACGGCATAAGGGTAGGATTTATCTGCTGTAATATGATATCCAACGGTCTTGAAAATGAGCATTTCCCCTGTATGGATATGGTTATCGGTCAGTACAAGCGTGATTATTTTATTGAGCTTGTAAACGGTGCTATGAGTATGGGTGCGGAATATATCGTTGCATTCCAGCACTGGGGAGCTATGAATTCCACACTTGTACGCAAGTCACAGGCGGAGGAGGCTCGCTTTATGGCGGCGGCAGGTGCAGACCTTATCATAGGCTCACACCCGCACGTTATACAGAAATTCGAGTACATCAACACCGAAAACGGCAGACGTGTACCCTGTGCATACTCGCTGGGTAATTTCCTCACCGCAATGAATGAGATGAAGGAAAACCGTGACAGCGTGATACTCCGTGCGGAGCTTTGCCGCAACAGCGAGGGCAAGATAGAAACCAAACTTTCCTATATACCCTGCATAAGCGAAACAAGAAGCTTTGGCGTATGTGTACAAAAGAGCTATCCCCCATACAGCACCGCCGCAAAGGAATCCTGTGAACGTACAGCGGCTGTCCTCGGGAAAGCTATATCTATGTACACTTCCCGTCCTAAGGTACTGCTTTCAGGCTCTCCTATACTTAGCAAGATATTTTTAAGGGGAAAGAAATTCCGCATAGACAAGGCTGGTGTGCTTATTTCACAGCTCGCTGTATGCGGAAAGCCCGATTACGAGATACCCGAATCCCACAATGATTCACTTTTATATGAGCTTGAAAAGTCCTTGCCCGAATATATGAAGGAAAACACGCCCGACTATATAGCGGTAGACTTCTACACCGCCGCAGGAGTATCCTGCTATCAACTCGGTGAACATCTGTTTACAGGCTCAAAACTGTTCCTGCATTCAAGATTTTACCGTGACAGAAAGGACGAATTCACACGTCTTAAACCGCCCTTTGATGAGGAATTATGGAAATCCCGTATCAAGGAATATGCCGACGCAGTGCTTGATACCGTCCCCTCGGACAGAGTTGTTTTGTTCAGACAGAATTTCCCCGACAGACGGACAGATTACAACAGACTACGTACAGCGGCATCTCAGAAGGCACTGAATAAGCGTATCCGTGATATGGAGGATTATTTTATCAGCCTTGTTCACCCGCTTATCGTTGACCTTACAAAGACCTATCTCACAACGGGCAAAAAGCTGTCCACCTTTGAGAAGGAATACTTTACCGACGCATACAATGCCTTTTCAAAGCTTACCGACGGCTCAGGCAGAAGCTATATCTCACAGCCCGACACTGAAATGTGGTTCAACAGGGTTATGAAGCACTACGAAAGTATGACCGAAAAGGGATTACAGGCGTGGCTGCTGGATATGAATTGTGCGGCGGATAAGATCATAGCATTTACAGGCAAGGACTTTGCGGCAGAGCATTGCACCCGCCTGATAAAGCTGAAAAAGACAGGCAGCACAGACCTGCTCTCCGTACGTGACTTCTTCGCAGAGGATATGGCGGCAGGGGAGCTTGTGGAGGCGGCGGAGATAATCTTTGCCGTTCAGGAAAAAAATCTGACAGGCCCGTATGAATTCTATGAACTGGCATTTAAGAGAAGATTCAACATTTTAACTGAAATGGCAAAGCAGCTATCCGCTGAGATAGGTGCTCCCGTTGACAAAAACAGTGCTGAACTTGCATTTATCATAAGAAACAAGCCTCAGCAGAAGAAATATGTAAACGCTCTCCGCAATATTACCGTTGACGTCTGGGGCAGTGCTATTGCGAGAAACTCCGTAGGCAATGCCCACGGAATACATATAGGCAAGTATGTATTCAGACAGCCCGCAGTACTTGCTTATGACCCTATCGTACAGTGCGAATTGCCCGACGGAAACGAAAAATTCTGCGGCGACCCCGTAAGACGCCGCTGCATCTACGACGCTTTCCACCGCACAGGCTTTGACACAGTTATACACAGCACCTCTAAATGGCTGTTAGTGGACTTTTTCGACCTAATCTGTAAGATGACGGAGTACAACGGCACTCTTTTCAGAGTTGACGACTATGTGACCAAAACAGAGCTTTATGCGGATATCAAGGAGGAATGCAAGGAATGCTACCTCTTTGAAAAGCGTGAAATGAAGTATTCCTTTGAAATGCTCACAAGATTTGCAAAGGATATGACTGAAAGATACGGAAAGAACATTATACTGCTAAAATCCGAGCCTAAGAGATTCTACCTCACCCACGACGGCTCTGCCACACCTATGGAGGCAGACCCACTGTTTGAGATAAAGAAAAAATTCCTCGGACTTTGCGAGGAGAGGTTTATCTCCATAACCCAGTGCTATGTGATAGATATAGCAAGACGCTTCCACGCTGCGGAGGAAACTGCAAGTGGCAGTGCCGATACCATAAGATACGAGGACGAATTCTATCGTCTTACAGGAAACTACATCAGCGATATAGTAAACGGCTCTGCAAAGCGTATCTACGACAGAATTAACGAAGAATACATAATCCTCAGAGATATGAAGATGAATAAGGAATAACTTTGACCTAAACGAGGAAAGGAGGGAATGCTATGCGGTCTTTTGACTGTAAAAAGCGACTTATCGCCGCATTTATTCTGTGTGTTATGCTCACAGGCTGCGGTAATACCACGTCAAGCACCGTAAACATAGCCTCTACTCCCTCTGTGACCTCGGAGATATCTCGTCCTGTGGAAAGCGAGGTCACCCCGCAAACGGAAAGCACTCCGCCGACCACTTCCCTGACGGAAAGTACATCGGAAAGCACCTTGCCGCCCGTCACCTCCGTTACGGAAAGTACAGCGGACACCTCCTCCGAAAGTGAGCCTGACACCGTTACAAGCGAAGCACCCCTTGACTCACAGCCGCCTGTGACCACAGCGGCAACGTCATCTGAGCAGACGACAACGACCCCTGCAACGACTACCACGACCCCTGCGACCACCAAAAAGGAAGAAAAGCCGCCCGCTCCCGTTGTCATACCTGATATAGAGATGCCCTCCTCCCCTGCCACATCGGTAATAACGGCCGACGGAAATGCAGGAGTAATTGATTACAGCAACGCCTCTGACGGATATATCTCTGTAACATACACAGGCTCGGCACCTAAGGTAAAGCTAAGAATTACCTGTGACGGTGTGGTATATAACCACAATGTCCCCATAGACGGGGCGACAAAATATTTTCCCCTGTCCTGCGGCAGCGGTGATTACACCATAATCCTGTACGAAAATGCAGAGGCTAATCTGTACTCGACAGCCGCCGAGCAGACTATCACGGTAAATATAGCAAACGAAACATCACCCTTTACCTATCCGAATTATTATATCGAATTCAGCAAAAGCTCTGCCTGTGTAAAAAAGGCTGCGGAGCTTTGTGCGGGTGTAGATGATACCGTCGAAAAAATAGCCGCTATATTCGGATATGTCACGGACAACGTAAGCTATGACAAGCAACTTGCCGCTACCGTACAAAGCGGATATGTCCCATATCCCGATAATACCCTTAGCAGTAAAAAAGGAATATGCTTTGATTATTCCTCCCTCTTTGCGGCGATGACACGCTCACAGGGTATTCCCACAAGGCTTTGTATAGGCTACGCCTCACCCGATATATACCACGCCTGGAATGAAGTATATACAAAGGAAACGGGCTGGATAACTCCCGAATTGTTCCTAAAAAAGAAAGGCTACAACCTTGTTGATGCTACATTCTATTCGGGTGCGAATAACAAAACGCAGATCTCGGAGTATATCTCAAACAATGCGAACTACTCCGTTATATATTATTATTGACAGAAAAGAGCTGATAGATATGGCAAAAAAACATCTCACCGCTGATGAGACCGCATATTTCTGTGAACAGCTTTCAGCAATGCTGAACTCGGGTATGCAGCTCAATGACGGTCTTGATATACTTGCCGAAGACCTCGACGACGCAGGTATGAAAGAGGTCTGCGGTATTCTCTCGGAAAAGCTGTATAAGGGCAGTACCCTGTTTGAAGCAATGGAAAGCTCAGGTGTATTCCCCGAATATGCGGTAAATATGGTGCGTATCGGTATGGTCACCGGCCGACTTGAATCGGTGCTGACAGGTCTTTGCGAATTCTACGAGAACCGTGCAGAAACAAAACGCACACTGCGTTCAGCTGTACTGCACCCACTTATGTTGCTTGTTATGATGACGGCCGTTATGATAGTTCTTGTGATACAGGTCATACCTATGTTTGCGGATATATTCTCACGCTTTGACAGTTCCGTAAGCGATACTGTAAGCTCTACGATAGCCTCCGCACAGGGCATAGGTATGGGAATACTGATAGCCTTACTGGTGATAATTGCAATAACAGGTATCATCGCACTTCTGGTTCAGTCCCGTTCCACAAAACGTGCATTGGAGAACTTCTTCTCAAATCTGCCTGTTATCGGAAAGCTTATCCGCAAATACTCACAGGCTAAACTTGCAAACGCTATGAGCATTATGGTTTCCAGCGGTATCGCCCCCGAAGAGGCACTGGAACAGGCTCTGCTGCTTATTACCGACAAAAAGCTACGCCGACAGATAGAAAGCTGCCGCAAAAAGCTGCTTGACGGTGCGTACTTTGCAGACGCAATTTGCGAGTCGGGTATGTTCCCCAGCATTTACGGACGCTCGTTGAAGATAGCGTATACCTCAGGCTCTTTTGATACCGCTTGGAAAAAGATAAGCGACAAATGCAGCAATGCCGCCGAGCAGACGACATCGGGACTTATCTCCTTTATTGAGCCTGCAATAATAATTATCCTTGCGGCAATGATAGGCTCTATCCTGCTTACGATACTCATTCCGCTTATGAATATTATGTCTGTTCTTGGATAATTGATCGGAGGAAGATATGATAAACAAACGATCAAACAAGCTTCCGCTGGTGATAGGTGCGTTTATTCTGTTTGCGGCTGTTATTATATGGTTCAATATTGCACTTGCAAAAACACAGGCCGCCTCTGACGAGCGGCATCTTGCCTCAATAAAGCAATCGGTGGAGAATGCCGTAACGATGTGCTACTCCATAGAGGGCATCTACCCCGAAACACTGAAACACCTTACGGACAGCTACGGCGTTATCTATGACACGGACAAGTACATCGTGCATTATGAATGTATAGCCGCTAATATCCGTCCCACAATTACGGTGATCGAAAGGGATACGTAATGAACAAATACAACCACAAAAGCTTTGCAGATGTCGTAAGGACAGCTTCAAGTATGCTGCTGTTTCTTATTTTTACAGTGTGTACACTGGTGATTATAGCTGTTGCAGCAAGTACATACAGCCGTATCACAGAGGGCTTTGACAGCTCTTTCAACACGTCTGCGGCGGTAAGGTATATCTCAAACAAAATAAGAAGCTCAGACAACGTAGAGCTTACAGAAAACGTGATCGCCGCCAAAAACGGCAATATCATAAGCGTTATATATCGTGGCAGTGACGGACTGTATGAAAAGAACATCTCAGCCGATGCGGATATCACAGCAGACGGCGGAGAGAAGATCTTTGATATAGATACATTCTCCGTGTCCCTTGAAAACGACCTATACCATATCGAAGTCACCCACGGTGAGGAAAGCTCCTCCACATTTATCAGAGGAAGGTGATAGAGCTGAAAAGAACACATCACAAAAATATCGGAAGAACATCTAACCTCTTTCTGATAGAAATAATTATGACCCTGCTCTTCTTCTGCGTATCGGGTGCAGTGGTGATACAGGTGTTTGCCGCCGCAAACAATGCAATGCTCAGAAACCAAAGGACAGACAATGCGGTGCTTTGTGCCCAGTCTTGTGCAGAAAGCTACTCCGTAAGCTGCGACTTAGGGCGATCCATAAAGACAGTTTTCGGAAAGGAATACACCCCCGAAAACGGCGTGTACACCCTGACACTTAATGATGAGCTACTGCCCGAAAGCAATGCAGATATCAAACTCGTTTTTACAGAGCAGACGGAAAGCACCTCTGTCGGAAAACTATCCACCGTAACAGCGGTATTTTCAAGCGGCGACGAGGAATTTTACAGGCTGAGCTTTTCAGCGTACAGCCCGAATCACGGAGGTGACGCAAATGAATGACCGCCGTGATAACACCAAGCTGTCAAATATGAGTATCGGCTATATCACCGTTATGATGATATTTGCTGTCATCTGCCTTACGATACTTGCGGTTCTTTCATTTCAGACCGCAGACTCGGGCAGTGCATTGACCGAGCGTAACGCCGAATACACCCGTCAATACTACGAGGCGGACAGCAAGGCAAAGCAGACGTTAATGCTGCTGGATAAAGCGGCTGCCGAAGCACAGGACAGCGGCTTTTTCGAAGATGTATTCCCCTCAGCGATAACGAAAATAAGCGATATTACCCTCTCCCCTACTATGGGCGGAGCGTATGTACACTACAACACGGAAATAAACAACAGGCTTTCCCTATCCGCAACAATAAAATTCTATTCCTCACCTCAAAACGGCAACCGATATGAGATAACTGAATGGAATACCGTTGCAGCCGACTCCGCAGATACAGGTCTTAACGTCTGGGACGGCGATTTTTGACAGAAAGGCAGCATATAATATGGATATAACAAAAATTCTTACAGAAGCAGCACACAACAACGCCTCGGATATCTTTATCATTTCGGGAGCAAGGCTCAGCTATAAGGCAAATAACCACCTTATCAGTATAGATGATACTATGCTCACCACAGCAGACACAAGAAATCTTGCTGTGCAGATATTCGCACTTGCGGATACTGAATATAAAGAAGACGAGCTTCCCGACAGAGAAATGGACTTCTCCTTTTCGATATCGGGTCTTGGCAGATTCAGAGCCAACATCTACAAGCAGAGAGGCTCTTACGCCGCAATACTTAGATATGTACCCTTTGAGCTGCCCGATTACAAAACGCTGGGCATTCCCGATGAGGTTATGAAGCTAAGCGACAATAAGAGCGGTATCGTACTTATCACAGGACCTGCAAACAGCGGTAAGTCGACTACCCTGTCCTGTATCATAGACAAGATAAACAAAACCAAAAGCGGGCATATAATAACAATAGAAGACCCTATCGAATTTCTGCACAGACACAACAAGTGCCTTATCAGTCAGCGTGAGATAGATATCGATACCGTAAGCTACCTTGAAGCACTGAGGGCCGCACTGCGACAATCCCCCGATGTTATCCTGCTTGGAGAGATGCGTGACTACGACACCATTAGCACAGCAATGACCGCCGCAGAAACAGGTCAGCTCGTACTGTCCACCCTGCATACGCTTGGAGCGGCAAGTACCGTTGACAGAATCATAGATGTTTTCCCCACAAATCAGCATCACCAGATAAGGATACAGCTTTCTATGGTGCTTAATGCTGTTATCTCACAGCAGCTCCTCCCCTCCGTAGACGGTACGCTTGTACCCGCTTTTGAAATAATGACGATGAACTCCGCTATACGCACGATGATACGTGAGGAGAAAACTCATCAGATAGATACGATACTTCAATCCTCCCCCGGAATGCAGACAATGGACAGCTGTATCTATAAGCTGTATTGTAATAAGGTAATTACAGCAGAAACCGCTGTTGAATATGCTTATAACCCCGAAATTATGAGAAAACGACTGGCATAAAGGCACTAAATAGGAATATTTTTCATATAAATGGAGAGTATTGAATAACTGTAGAAATACACCAAATTGTTTTGTGCATATTTGCTAAAATATCTACTAGACAAATGTCTATTATTTAAGATTTGAAATCTTGACAGTTGTCTATTATTCTGATATAATTAAATTAGTAAACTAGGGCATAACTATAACCTTTTTTAGAAAAAATAACACAATAATTTATCAACCTATTGCAGAAAGGGCGATGATAATGAGTAAGAAAAAACGTAGGATCCAAAGCAAGGCAGTTGCTACATTTGCATTTGCTTTATCCCTTATTGCGTCAAAATCCGTTACTACAATCAATGCATCGGCAAACTATCTTCCCGAGGAAGATGTTACAAACTACACCGATGAGCAGGTATCGGGTTCCGGAGCAGAATACAAAAAGTTTGCAGCAAATACCTATATTGCAACAGACCGTTCCTATTCTACATATAATTATTTAACAGCTCTCAACCAGGTAAAGGATTTCTCTGCGGTATCAAACTACCTCAGCATTGACCATATTGAGGGTTCTGTTTGCGTTACAGATATCGGAAAACTGAACTCTGTAACTATCAACTATGTTGAAAAGATAGGCACGATCGATACATTCCTTTGCTATCTCGACAAGGCTCCTGAAATTACCGATATCAAGCTTGACGCAGATAACGGTATTGACTTTGATCTGGTATTCGGCTTTGATTATGAGATAATCGAAACCAACGACCCCTCTAAGATCACATTTTCTGCAAACGGACAGACCTATACAATCGACTGTAAGGGAAAAACAGATAAGGTTTCCATCCGCAAGGCGGCTGAAAACGAGACCTTTGCAAACATCAGCGACACACTGAACACACTTGCAAAGACAGGCTCTGAGCTTTTTGCTGACAAAGGTTGCAATTACAATACAGAGGAAACCGCAAACGGCAGTGCACTGGATTCTGCAGCCAGAGCACTCGAAAGCGGCAGTGTTGCAGCAGGCGACACTATGGTACTCAATATCCACGCAAACGAGCTTGACACCAACGATACTGAATCTCAGCTCAAAAAACTGCTCCTTGAAAACAACGGTGTTCGTATAATTATAAACGTTGTGACCGATGAAGGACAGGAATACATCAATATCCGTAATGTAAACGGTGTCAACTGGCAGACTCCCTGTCAGAATGTTATCTTTAACTTCGGCGACTTCGCAGGTAACTTGAATACAAACCTTTGCGGAGGTATTTTTGTTGCCCCCAACGCTTCTTTCGCAAACTGTGGCAACATCAACGGTGCTGTAATTGCCGACTCTATCATTATGAATGGTGAGATCCACCAGATCACTGGTGATTACGACTTTGAAATTTCCGAAGACGAGGAAGAAAAGAAGGATAACGAAAACAAAGAGGATAACAACTCTTCTTCCACTGAGGAAAATGAAGACACCACCGACGATGGCAATAACACCGAAGGTGACGATGACGACGATGATATCGAAGATTCCACAGATGACGGCGAAAACGGTAACGAAACAGACGATGAGACCGATGACGATAGTGATGACGATATCGACGACGAAAACAGCTCCAACATTGATAATGAAACAGATGACGATTCCAACACCGATAATGACGATCTGATCGACGACGAGGATACTACTACTGTTCCCGACAACGTCGGTGACGATAACACCGAGAACACTGATCCTCTCCCGGACAACGGCGGCGACGATAACACCGAGAACACTGATCCTCTCCCCGACAAGGGCGGTGACGATAACACCGAGAACACTGATCCTCT
>JAZUSC010000017.1:0-59629 GCA_045606505.1 Oscillospiraceae bacterium | reverse complement strand
TGCGCCTTTAACTCAGCTGGATAGAGTATCTGCGTTCTAAGCAGTAAGCCGCTGGTTCGAATCCAGCAAGGCGCGCTATAATATGGTGGGTGTAGCTTAGCTGGTTAAAGCGTCGGATTGTGGTCCCGAAGATCGTGGGTTCGATTCCCACTACCCACCCCACATATAAAAAGGCATAGGTTCTCCTGTGCCTTTTTGAATATTTTGGGATGTAGCCAAGCGGTAAGGCAACGGACTTTGACTCCGTCATCTCGTGGGTTCAAATCCCGCCATCCCAACCACAGGATAAAAAACAAGCCCGACTAAAATCGGGCTTGTTTCCTTTTATAATGCGGTTTAAAAGGGATTCTTATGTCTTTTAAACATAAAAGCTTCAAAAAAATAGTTGTAATATAATGGAAGTAAATATTTCCAAAGTTGGGACTTTTGAAACATATATACTCATTTTATACTCACCGAAAAATTACAGCATTAATAACTAGCAAAAAACATTTGACATTTAACGATTGTCGTGGTATAATAGATATTATAGTATAACTTATTGCACACATAAGACATAATAAGTATCTTTATGAAAGGAATAATATCTATGAATCAAATAGCCATTAAAGACATATATGCAGGCATGCCTGATGCAAAAGATGAGATCAATTCTGGTCAAGCTAATATTTTCTTAAATAGTTTTATCATTCCTCCAGGATTGCCAGTCGATAGTTTACTCGACGGGAAAAAATATCTAATTACTGGTTATAAAGGTGTAGGAAAAACATCAGTGCTTTATTATTTACAGAATGAAACTCAGAAGCGTGATGCATCGACATGCACATCATTTTTGTATTTTAAAAGCGATTTTGCTGAATTCAAAAAGAGTAGTCTTGAAACAATCGGAAAGAAATTGACATCAATAATTGATTTATCAGGAGAAATTCAACCTACAAAAGTAGAGTACTTGCATATCTGGAGATGGATTTTTTTCAAAAAAATCATAGATGATTGCCTGGAAAATGAAAACGGACTTTTCGAACAGAATGCCGAATGGTATGAATTTGTTAATAATGTAAACAAAATCAGCTTTTCATCAGAAGACAAGAGGATCATTTCCCTAACATCGTTAAGCATCACAGTACACGGCTCATCTACCACTGGTATTTCAACAGATACTACTGCTGAATTTAATCGTATTGATAATAATGATGTTGCTTTCAGAAAAATGATCAATATAGTCGATACATGTGAACAATTATTCCAAAAACTTATCAGAACGGATATACCATACTATATTTTTGTAGATGAAATGGAAGCGTACTATGGTGATACAAACATATTTAAAAGAGATTTAACATTAATAAGAGACATTATTTTTACAATTAACAGGCTTAACAGTTATAAAAAAGTGTATATCATAGCTGCTGTACGTAATGAAATTCTCTATGCTATGGATCGTTTTATTCAAACTAATGAAATAAATAAAATCACTGATGGCTATGGTGTGCCAATTAGATGGACATATAGTAACACGAACTCAATTAAACATCCCATTATTCAAATACTTATGAGAAGAATAACTGTAGCTTGTAAAGAACAGCAGCAAGATTATTATGATTGGTTTCCAAAAGAAGTATTTAATAAAGACTCAGTTAATTATATAATTGATAATAGTTGGAGCAAACCACGAGATGTTGTAAGATTTCTTATCGCCGCACAAAACGATTCACTTCATTGCGACGATCACACATTTACTCAGGATACTTTTTCCTCGCTGAGAAAAGAATATTCTAAAAATAGTCTTACAGAAATACGACAAGAATTACAATCATTATACACAACTGATGAAATTGAAATGGTAATCAAACTATTGCGAGGTGGCAGTCCCATTACTACTGCAGAACAAATCAGAAAAAGAGCATCCAAAGGTAGTAAAGCTAGACAGTTTTGGGACTTAAGATGCGAGGATATTCTTGAAGATTTTTATAGAGTTGGATTCTGGGGAAATGTCAATCGCACAAACGAAAATTACTTATGGCGCTGGAATCACAAAGGAGATACAGGAGTATTAACTGGCGATGATTGGGAGTTGGCAATACATCCTGCATTATATAATGAATTATCTTTATTGTGCTGATATTTTAAATCCGCCTGATTATCGTCAGGCGGATCAATTTATGCTCAGATTTCGTCTAGCTTTTCCACGGCAAGTTCAGTCTGCTTGCCTGTAAGATGGATATAGGTGTTGTAGGTGAATCCCGTATCAGCGTGACCAAGGATATCAGAAATAACCTTGATATCCACGCCTTTAAGGAAAAGCAGACTGGCAAAGGTGTGTCGTAGGGTATGTATTCCGCAGCAATTTTCGATACCGGCACGCTTACATACCCTTTTATAGGTGTTGATAAGCGAATTTACACTGACAGGAGCCTTACCACCGAGAATATAGCCACTTTTGTCAACGGAGCTGTCATACATCTCTTGCAGCAGAGCCAATGCACTTTTGTTCAGCGGAACCGTCCTATTGCGGGATTTAGTGCTGTCCTGCACCAGTCGTTCCTTCTTCTTGTCCTCTTTCTGGCTGAAATTGTAAGTGTAAACGATATTCTTACTCACATTCAGTGTCTTATGCTCAAAGTCAACATCACTCCATTTGAGTGCTGCTAACTCGCCGACACGCAGCCCCGTGTAGATGTCCAGTATAAGAAGCTTCCGCAAGCTGTAACGAGGCTTGCCGCTTTCGTCAAGGGAATTTGCGGCTTTGATGAATTCGGTCATCTCCTTTTCGCTTAAAAAGCGGTTCTTCTTCGCAGGGAAATCCTTCTGACGTAGCTTCACAAGACGGCAAGGATTCTGAGGCAGCCCCTGAGCGTCTACAGCGTATGTAAGACAAGCATTTAGATACACATAAGCCTTTCTTACAGTGGACAGTGACAACCCTTTATCACGCAGCTTGTCAATCAATTCAAGCTGAATTATCGAGGGGTTAAGCTGTGTTACACGGTAATGTCCTATATAAGGGTTAATGTGTTTTTGGATCGTCAGCATAGCTCTGTCATACGATGTGGGCTTCAAGTCAGGCTTTTTGATATGCTCCATCCAACCGCAAAGGTAATCGTCCAGATAGTAATCATCTAGAATTTGACCGCCTGATTTCATCAACACAAGATAGTTCTCCATCTTCTGCGTTACCTCAGCTTTGGTCTTGCCTGTAAAACGCTTGTATTTGGTGTAACCTTTTTCGCTGAAGCCCTTAACACATTGAGCTGTCCATATGCCGTTTGCATTCCTGAACACACTGCCTGTACCTTTGGCTCTGCGTACAGCCATTACGCACGCCTCCTTTCCTCAACAGTAAAGCCGTTTACACCCTTTTTCTCCCGTGTAGCCTTGTCGAGCCATTCTTCCAGCTTATCGGCACAGATGTAATACCGTCCTCCGATGCGTATAGAGGGGAACGTCCTACACCTTATGAGTGCATATATTGCGTTGGTTGATATACCGAGGTAATCTCTGGCTTCTTTCGGCTTAATCAGTCTCCCGCTTGTAGTTACCGCTAATTTTTCCATAGTATTCCTTCCTTTCTTCACGGGCGTATGCCCTTATGTCATAAAGTTAATATATCAATGTAAATTCCTGCTGTGCTGTGCGGAAGCTTAGTGCATTCCGCACAGTGCAGGATGGACATATTAGGTATGCTTATCCTCAATGCGAGGGCGGTTATCGTCACCATCAGTTTTGGTGTTTGCCTCAATGCGTACTAATTCTTGACCTGTTGCAGTCGCAGCAATGGAATCGACCACCTCTTGTGATACGCCGCAAATGTTGGCTGAACCAACTATTTCGACATTTCGCCCTGCCAAAACTCTGGACGGTATATGGTCAAGTATCTGAGAGAAAGCCTTGTAATCATCAGCTATGCCGAAATCAGGGGAATTATTACTGACGATATTTAAATTGCCAATGATCCTGATTGTAGGAATCTGATCAGGATAAAAGTGTCTGCTTGGCAGCTCAAGTGGCGGATAGCACTCGCGATTGCAATAGTCGATCAATCCCATATCGTTATCGTCATCATCGAAATTATCGCTGCAAAAAGCATTGGCAGCGTTGTAATACAGTTCACGATCATAGTTGTTATTCATTTGAATGTCCTCCTCATCTGTAACGCTTATAAGCGTATCGTCCGTATACAGCTCAAACCAGTCTTTGTTTGTCTGGTCATCATCTGTATACATACCTTCTTCAAAAATTAGTTCTTCGTATCCAACAAGCGGTCGTTTGCCGTGTTGCTGTAAGATTCGATTAACAAGCTCTCGCCCTGCAAGGAAATCCTTGCGGCTGAAATGAAGCTTTCTGCCATCCACAGACACGCTATTTATAATAGAGTGCGTATGAAGGTGAGCTTTATCAGTATGAGCTGCGATAAATACCTGATGCTTGTGATACAGCGTCTTCATTATCTCCTCTGTAATGGCTAAAGCCTCACAGGGTGTTACATACTCATCAGGCGCAAAGCTGATGATGTTGTGATATATCTGACGCTTGTCGGTCTTACAGAAAACACGTTTCGTAACCCACATGCTTCGAACTGCAGCCTCAACATTTGTCGGGCACATAATCCCACGAATTAAACGTGGATTTGTTTTTAACGAGTCAGCGGAGTACCCTATGCTCTTGTCAAGAGTATCCTTATCATCATTCCTAGGATTCTTTACAGTCCATATTGCCACAAGACCACCACCTTATGCGTTCAGCGAGTCCAATTTATCAAGGATTCGCTCTAAACATTCGGTGACCACTTCAGTTAGGTGATTGATATCCTCGCTATCCACATTAGTATCCACCATCCTGTAAATAGCGTTATGGATTTCCGTTATGCCTTCTACTATCACAACATTGCTGTTCTGCAATATAATATTACGGCAGTAAGCACTGATAGTAAGCCCTTTCTTTTCAGCTGCAGCTTTAATCGTATTGTAATCATCAATACCGACTCGAAATATTACTGTTTCACTCATTTAGCGTAGTTCCTTTCATTAATTAGTTTACCGTTCCGCTGTTACCGTGTTCCGATAGGATAAAGAGTAACAGCGGCGGTAATTGACGAATCATATTACATATGCGTATCTTGCATATGTAATACAATCATTTCAAACAGATATTCTTCAGTCCGCTGAGAGGAGGACCATTTAAACGGAACTTGCCACGAACAGCTCCACTGAGCTTAATCAGACGATTGATGATTTGATTATCATTCATCTGGCAAAGCATACCGTTGTCCCGATAATAGTTTCTCACAGCAATCAAGATATCCTTGTTGTGAACCTTGAGACCTTCTCCAATCTCACAACAGTCCTTGACAAAGCTGGGAAGCAAGTCCTGAAGCTCAGCATAATTAGCAAGAATGTCCTTAATGTCAGCACACTCTGTAAATACAAAGTTGCGCTCAATGAGTAAAGGGAGATATTTCAACGCACGGCTGAAAATATAATTCTTCTCGCCAATCAGCTTGTCCTTCATATCAAGATCCGCTTCTGCTATATTATGCATACGCTTAAAAGGTAGCACGAGCAGTCTGCGGATGAGGGATTCGTTACCCGTGTCATCGACCTCCTTGAAATTAGGTAGAGTATTGCCTGCCATAAGTAGCTTGCAGCGAGGTACAAACGACTCAGACATCTGATATTTCTCCTCGCCTGTAATCATCTCACAGGTTATAAGAGATTTCAAAACATCAGTATGACTTATCTGAGACATAGGTGCTTCTCGGTTCACTGCAAGCAACGTATCTCTGAACTTAAATCGTTCATTCTTGTTTCCAAGTGCTGTGGGCATGAATGCTATTACATCCTGAGCTTCAAAAGCACTCTCAACAAGATTGCAGAACATTGATTTGCCGCTGCCACTATCACCGTACAGAACGACGGCTCTCTCAGCCTTCGTGTATCTGCACAGAAGATAAGCAAGCACCTCATAAACATACTGCTCTTTATCGCTGTCGCTTTCAGCTTGTAAGCTGGTATTAAGCAGCTTATTCCACGAAGGCATATCATTGCTATTGAAATTGTCAAGGAACTCAAAATCCATACAATAGTCAAAATTACAACTTCGTATGAACTTTTCATCCGTTATAAGATTCGAGGTTTTCGTGTCGAAAACTCCGTTTCTTATATGGATAAGATGTTGGTTGCCCTTTCTGATAGCATTGAAGTCTCTGTAAAGACGTGGATCGTTTATCAGCATATTCACCACTTCGTTTACAACGGCGGTAGATATGTACGGAAGATGTTCTGTATCTAACAAACTGCGGATAACACGCTGTATTTCAGAGCGTTTTATGCACTGCCAGTATAGCAATCGATCATTCCATAGATAGAGGTTTCGTCCGTCAGAAAAAAATATGTTTAGAGCCAAAAGTACCAGAAACAGATCAAATGACGGTTTCGACCTCGGGGGCGGCTTTGAAATCTGGCTTGATCTTGGATTTGTATTCACTTGTGTGATACCTTCCTTTCTTATAGTTTTTGATGTAGCAGCTACAATAAAATTATATCATTTCACAACGGAAACCTAAATGATGCATTTGGAACAGCAAATTTGAAAAATAGTGTTCTAAATCCGCAGGTTTTTTCGTAACACATTGACTTAAACATGCGAAAATGCTAAAATATATACGAAAGGAAGGCTTATTATGGAAGAATTAATCGTACCTATCAATCAAGAAAGCACTCTTTCTATACCGGAAAAGAAAGTTTTCGACGCTATACTATCTTTGGATGATTGCAGTAATAAACACGAATTTGTACAGAATTATAAACGATTGCAGAGAAAGAACAAGAAGAAAGCAAACTATTTAGAGTTCTTTCTAAAAAATTGCGAAACAGCCTCAAGAGAATTAACACAGCTACTAGCTATCGATTTTCCTCGTTCATACAATCTAAATAATATCATTGCATATTATAATAAATATAAAGATAATGAAGTCTTTAATGAAATCAAGGTATATGACAATATGATCGACATATTATCAACCTCATATTTTAAGAAAGGCAAGAATGATCATTCATCGATCTTCAGCGTTCAACAGCAATCGAAAAACGATACGCTAGAAATTATACTTAATACCCCCAACGATTCTAATATACCAAAACACATATCTGCATTTAATAAAGATAAATACAAAGTATCAGAGGATGCTTCAACACTTATTAAAGGGATAAATAAAATAAGCTTTTGCATGTTCAAAGCCAGCATCGCACTTTATATAAAGAATCACAAAGAATACGAAGAATTAGTCAGAAAATATGAACCGTTACTGTTATTTTATTATTTGTCCTCTGGGTACAATCCAACTTTTAACCATTCAATGTGCGTGTGTATGTATCAGCCTAAACCAAACGAAGCAATTGGCATTGAACTTTTTGGAAAAGATATTTATGACAAGCTAATGGAAAATACATCATGTCAGCATTTGGCAAAAATTTCATATGATTTATTTTATAAATCCGGCGACACATGGAACCTCAGTGCTGCAAAAGCAGCTCGTGATAGCGGAAGCAAAGATACATGGCGAAAAGTCAAAAGTGCTAAAGATAAATTGGAATTATATAACTATTGCTGCAGGTTATTGAATAAAAGTAATATGCGTTCGCCTAAAAGGATACATAATGATATTGCACTATTACTTTACAATTCATCAATAAGAAAGTATTGTTATGATTATGAAATTTACAAACACAAAGCAAAACATAACATATATTCTTCGCTCGAAATGGAGGCTATTGAGAATTCAGATAACCATAGGAGAGCCGTATGGGATTCACTAATTTATATGCCTTTTGAATATAGTTTTCCGATATCTGTGCTAGGAACAGTAGATAACGAAATACGAATGTCAAACAGCGTATTTTGCTTGTATCAAAAAAAGAGCAAATTAACTGACTTAAAGAAATTTGAAGATTTTGCGAAAGACTATATTAATTTTATTAATCCAGATTCCAAAAAAACAATTGCTCCACCAAATTGGACTGAGATGTATGATGTATGTATTGACATAATAAATGCTTTGTCACGCCAAAAGATATTTACCCATCTAATGAAAGAATATGTAATCAAAACAAAGTAACTTCGAAACTCGACAACGGATTTTGAGCAGACTCCGCCGACAATTGCCAAAAGCCACCCCTCTGAATGATCTATGTGTAAAAGGCGAAGACTGCTTAAAATGCGGTGTTGAGGAGCAAAGTGTCAGTGATAATAAAGACCATGTCGCGGCAGCTCTGTGAGGAGCTGCGACGGACTATATAGCATAACATCATGGAGCTTTTTTGCCAGTAAGGGATGAACGATATAACTACATCAAGCTCCACTCTGTAATTTATCTACGAATAGTCTTCGTTATGTAGTTTTGTGATTTTACCGCAGATTTTAGATGTAATTTTGTGATTTTTAGTCTTGATAATACCATATTTTTGTGATATACTATATTCAGAGGTGATGAAAATGCCACTGCTTAAACGAAAAATAGACGATTTCCTGCTACAATGGAAGAACACTCCCGACCACCTGCCGCTTATTGTAAAGGGTGCAAGGCAGATAGGAAAGACTGCCTCCATTGAGCAGTTTGCAAAAAGCAACTACAAGAGCGTTGTGGAGATAAACTTCGTTCTGCAGAAGCAGTACCGAGGTATATTCGACGACGGCTTTGAGGTGGATAGGATAATCAGAAATATCTCCCTCATCAACCCCGAATTTGAATTTATACCACACGAGACCCTATTGTTCTTTGATGAACTTCAAGCGTGTGTGAACTGTGCCACAAGTCTCAAAGCATTCAGACTGGACGGAAGGTATGATGTAATATGTTCAGGCTCACTGATGGGCATAAACTACAACGAGATAGAATCTAACAGCGTTGGCAGCAAAGAGGATTACGAGATGCACTCTATGGATTTTGAGGAGTTCCTCTGGGCAAAGGGCTACAAACCTGAGCAGATCGAAGAAATGTATCAATGTA
The DNA here is from genome assembly GCA_045606505.1 of Oscillospiraceae bacterium. Classification (GTDB taxonomy): domain Bacteria; phylum Bacillota; class Clostridia; order Oscillospirales; family Ruminococcaceae; genus CAG-115. The sequence goes on along the minus strand of JAZUSC010000017.1, from coordinate 50,625 downwards.
TGCTGGCGGTAACGCCGCTTTCAAATGTGACGCTGGATGTGATGTTTGAGAACTTCCGTGAATATATGGTGCTGGGAGGAATGCCCGCTATCGTCAATTCCTTTGTGACAAACAAGAATTTCAGCGGTACACTTAAAATGCAGCGTCAGATACTGCTTGACTACGAGGAGGACATCACAAAATACGCAGGAGGTCTTGATAAAGCTAAGATACTCAGCGTTTATAGGAAAATACCCACCTTTCTCGGCAAAGATAACAAGAAATTTCAGATATCCAAAATTGAAAAAGGTGCAAGAAATCGCGAGTATGTTGGAACTATCGACTGGCTTGACAACGCAGGTATGATCAACATCTGTTACTGTATGGAACAACCTGAGCTGCCGCTCAAAGGCAACTATGACCCGTCGAATTTCAAAGTTTATTTCCGTGACAGCGGTCTGCTGATAGGCTCACTCGACGATGAGGCACAGGAGGACTTGCGTTTTAATAAGAACTTTAACACCTACAAGGGTGCAATTTACGAAAATATCGTTGGCGATATGCTTGTCAAGCAAGGCTGTCAGCTATACTTCTACAAGAACGAGCGTGGCACACTGGAAATGGATTTCTTTATGCGTGATGCTGATTCCCTCGTCCCTGTTGAGGTCAAGGCAAACGACGGTGCTACTATCTCGCTGAACAAGCTTATCGATAGTGATAAATATTCCGATATTAAGTACGGCATAAAGCTCGGCTATAAGAATATTGGATTTAACGGTAAATTCTATACCTTCCCGTATTTTCTCGCATTTCTGTTGAAACGGTTTCTGAAAGAAAGGGAAAGCACTTAATAATACAGTTCTTCCTGATTCCGAAAAACGAACGTTTTACAGACAAATATTTATCCCCTGAAATCAAGATGATTTCAGGGGATTTTTCGTTCGGAAACCCGTTCGTAAATCTATGTTCGGGAAAGGGACATTTTACGGAAGATTATTCTAGTTTAAGTGTATAATCCCTAATAATGATTAGCTAATTGGTTATTATGCTTATAACCAATAGAAAAACTATGTTAAACTCCTACAAAGAAGCCGAATTAGCCGTTCATCTTGACAATTTCGACGAAGTATGCTACAATAGTGTCAGCTATTAGTTAACAGCTAACGCTATGAAGGGAGGAATACTCATGGCTGTATCAGCTGCCGATAAGAAAAAACTTGGCAAGTGGATTAAGCAATCACGAGAAAAGAAACAACCGCATCTTTCTCAGCGGCAGTTAGCACTGGCTGTAGATATCACAAACGCTTCTCTCAGTTCGATTGAAAGCGGAATGATCTTCCCTTCTGAAGAGTTGCTACTAAAACTATTGAAACAACTCCAGCCACCTCCTGAACTGCGTGAAAAGATGTTGACCCTTTTCGCAAAAGCCAAAGGAACATCACCACCAGACATAAACGCAGAACTCAGTAAGAACCCGAAACTATGGGGTCTGATAAGACAACTAATTGCAGTTGACCCATCAGAAGAACAAGTTACACAAATCGAGCAACTTATTTATGCGGGCATTTCCGCATCAGGAGGAACAACAAATGACATTGAATGAACTTTTCAAAAATACTACATACGATGATACGCTATTCTCTGTTGAGGCAAAATCTGCGATAGAGTCTCGTATCTTTATGAAATCTGTCCGTGGTAGCGAGGTCCCTTATATTACTTGCGCAATCCGTGACAAAGAAATCAAGCTTACTCCTGAAGAAGCAGTTCGTCAGCTCTATATTTACAAGCTGATGAACGAATATGGATATGCAGCCAGCCGCATTCAGCTGGAAACACCAATTCACTTTGGCCGTGAGGTAAAACGAGCAGATATCGCTATTATGGACAAAGATCGTCCTATGGTGCCGTATATCATTGTGGAGCTGAAAAAGCCGAAGCTTACTGATGGCAAGGAGCAGCTGAAATCCTACTGTAATGCCACCGGTGCACCTATTGGCGTTTGGACAAACGGCGAACAGATTTCCTGCTACAATCGAAAAGACCCCAATTTCTTTGAGGAAATTAGTGATATCCCCAAAACTACACAGAAGCTTTCTGATATCATCAACGAAAAGTTTACCTATGAAGATCTGAAGCGCAAAGATAAAATCAGCACACAGAAGAAGTCCCTTCGTTCTTTGATCAAAGAGATGGAGGATGAAGTTCTGGCAAGTGCTGGTGTGGATTCCTTTGAAGAAATCTTTAAGCTGATCTTCGCCAAGCTGTATGATGAGCTGATCTGCGCCAATGACCTCACCGCTTATCTGCAGTTCCGCAACAACGGAAATACCGACTATGAGCTGAAGGAAAAAATTCAGGGTCTGTTTGACGACGCCAAAAAGAAATGGGAAGGCATCTTCACCGACGAAAGCAAAATCCTGCTTTCCCCTTCTCATCTCGCAGTCTGCGTAGCTTCTCTGCAGGACATTAAGCTCTTCAATAACAATCTTGATGTTGTGGATGATGCCTTTGAGTACCTGATGAGCAAAGCACAAAAAGGCGAAAAAGGCCAGTATTTTACTCCTCGATATGTCATTGATATGTGCGTCAAGATGATGAATCCCACTACCAAGGACAAAATCATCGACACCGCCTGCGGTAGCTCGGGATTCACAGTCCATAGTATTTTCAAGGTTTGGAAAGATATCCGCAGAGAAAAAGGCCTTCCCGAAGGTGATGGATTCACTGCTGCAGAACGCATCCCTGAAGAAACTAATTATGTCAGGGACAATGTCTTTGCCATTGACTTTGATGAAAAGACAGTCCGTGTTGCTCGTACATTGAACCTGATTGCCGGTGACGGTCAGACTAATGTGCTTCACCTGAACACACTGGACTATTCCCGCTGGAGCGAAACCACCAAACAGGAAGACTGGATTGACACCTATAACGAAGGTTTTAAGAAGCTGAAGAAACTCCAGCCTGCTGGAGTGAAGGATTATAGCCAGTTCCAGTTTGACCTCGTGATGGCCAATCCTCCATTTGCTGGCGATATCAAGGAAAACACAATTATTTCCCATTATGAGCTTGGAAAAAATAGTGCCGGTAAATGGCAGAACAAAGTCGGCCGTGACGTTCTGTTTATTGAGCGAAACCTGAACTTCCTTAAACCCGGCGGCCGTATGGCAATCGTGCTCCCGCAGGGACGTTTTAACAATTCCAGCGATAAGTACATTCGTGAGTTTATTGCTGAGCGCTGCCGTATTCTTGCCGTTGTAGGCTTGCATAGCAATGTGTTTAAACCTCACACAGGAACCAAGACCTCGGTTCTGTTTGTTCAGAAGTGGGATGATAAACTGTGCCCCAAGAAGGAAGATTACCCGATTTTCTTTGCCACTATGCAGAAACAGAGCAAAGACAACTCCGGCGATAAAATCTATGTGAAAGACCCTGTTACCGGAGAGAATGTGCTTGACCATCATGGGCATTTGATTGTTGACCATGACTTGTATAGTCACGATGGATTTACTCCGGACGGCATTGCAGAAGCATTTATCGAGTTTGCTAAGAAGGAAGGTTTAAGTTTTTTTCGATAAGCCCATCCGTTGAACCTTTCGATGAAGCCAAGTACAAGGCTTTGATGGATGGGCTTGAATGTAGCGAAATCCGCAAAAATTACATTAAAACAAAAACCTATGATTTCCGCACTGAAAGCGAGTTTTTCAAAAAAAAGGATCTTACTATTTTATCAAGGTTAGGGAATTTGAATGTTGCAACATTGGAAGATGGATTAGTTGAAACAGTAACGGATGGAACGCATTATACTCCCACATACGTTGATGAAGGAATCCCTTTTTTATCAGCAATTAATGTAAAAGAAAATTGCTTTAACCCTACGGCAGGATATAAATTTATTTCTAAAGAAGAACATTTTCAATTGTGCAAAAGAGTGCACCCAAAGCAGGGAGATATCCTTCTTCGCAAAGTAGGAGTTGGTCCCAGATGGGCATGTGTTATCCCCACGGATGCATTCGATTTTAGTATTTTTGTCAGTGTTGCGTTGATACGTTCCAAGATTAACCCTTACTATCTTGCTACATATCTTAATTCTAAGTATGGTCAACTACAGCTGTTACGTTTTAACAAGGGTATTAGCCAACCTGATTTGCACTTGGAGGACATTAGAAAAACAATTGTCCCTCTCTTTTCTAATAGTTTTTATGGAGCAATTGAAGATGTTGTGCGAAAAGCAGAACATAGTTCAATAGAATCTTTTGAAAAAGCAGATGAGGCAGAGAAGTATTTTGAGCAGATTCTGAATATCAAGCGGATCAACGCTTTAAATTCAGCAATATCTGTTAAGCGATTGGCTGAGAGCTTTAAAGCCATAGGGCGTCTCGATGCAGAATTTTATCAACCCAAATATGACATTCTCTTTGATGAATTAAAAAAGTTTTCGTGCAAGAGTCTTGGCGGCTCCCATGGTATTGTCAATATCAAAAAATCTATTGAACCCGGTAGTAATGCGTATCAAGATGAAGGCGTTCCGTTCGTTCGTGTTAGTGATGTTTCTAAGTATGAAATCATGCCGCCTGAAATTTTCCTTTCATATGATATTGTTGAAGATACAGAGACACTGTTCCCTAAGAAAGATACGATCCTCTTTTCAAAGGATGGCAGTGTAGGGATTGCATACAAGTTAGAGCGTGACGAAGATATCATTACATCTGGTGCCTTACTGCACCTAACTGTTAGGAATACAAGTGAAATCCTTCCGGACTATTTGACCTTAGTGCTTAATTCTCCTGTTGTTCAAATGCAAGCCGAGCGTGACTCGAATGGAGCAATTATCCAACATTGGAAACCCTCCGAAATTGAGAATGTCATCGTCCCCGTATTGGATATGGATCGACAGAAAGAGCTCGCAGGAATGGTTGATAAATCCTTCGCACTTCGCCGCCAATCTAAGCAACTGCTTGAATATGCAAAACAGGCTGTTGAAATAGCCATTGAACAGGGAGAAGATACTGCGCTGGCATGGCTGAAAGACAAGACTTCTACTTCGGAGGTGTGATTATGACACCCGACAAGACATACAAAAATTGGAAGGCTGTTACCGAAGCAGATTTCGTTTCTCTTTTTATCAAGACATGGTTTGCGTATATCTCGACTTTGAGGACGATGTTTCCAGAAGCATATAACCGTCGAGGAGATAAAAAGTATTTAGATGCTTATAAAAAATTCTATCGGACGACTGGATATAAAAAACTGATCGTCGATGAAAACATAATGGCATCGATTGAAAAGGTTTATTATGAGGGACGCAATGTTATCATGGAGAAGTACCCTGAATATTATCTGTGGGACTTTTGCAACATCAACGAGAATTTCAACTTCACATACAAGCAAATCCCTCCTGATAAATCTGAAAGTCTCATCGTTGGCTTCAAGATGAACAGAAATCGTGGCACAAAGTGGAGTTTCATCATTACAGGCTTCGTCCGATTATTTGGAAAGTATTACGGGGAAAAGTATAACGAAAATCTAAATTTTGAGCTAAACATTTCAAGCATTTTGAATCGCTCACCTGAATACATAACAGAGAATCCTGGAATTAGCGAGCAAGACTATTTGTCATGGCTATTGAAGGAAATCAACTATGCTGTTACTCATGAGATTATCGAAAAATTCAAAGCCATGTATGAAAAAGCAACTTATGGCAAAAGAGTGGTAACCAAAATCCATGATCTTGAAAAGCAAGCGATTTCTGCAGTGTGGTCTGTCTTTTCGCTTAACGCCAAAGATGAGTCGTTCAAGACAAAAGAGGAGATGTTTCTTAACAGGGATACCTATGAAGTAGTTCGCCAACGGCCTTTGAACTATTTCTTATATCACAGAGATGTTAGTTGGCGCCCCAACAGAGAGAATATGAGTGCCAGTGAAGAAGCATGGTATAGAGACCTGTTTGAAACTCTAAAAACAAATAGTGTCCTATGGTTTTTGGATTTTGTATATCGCTTGCGCAATGCTCTTTTCCACGAAATTATTGATCCACTTGATGAAGAATGGCAGATTATTTTCAAAAATGCGTATTTGGTGCTTAAAGAAGTCGCGGACATAAATATTTCGGAAATTGAGGCAGAAACCTAATTATTGTTCCAGTCCATATGTTTGGAAAGCTAAGTCATCACCCAAAGAGCATCCTGTTTCCAGCAAAAACAGGATGCTCTTTAACATAAATCTGGACTTCTACACATTCTGTGCTAAACTATTATTGTCATTCGTTTTACTTCCTCCTTCTGTGTTTGTGCAGTTGCCAGGCCGCACCTCCATTATATCAGAAAGAGTTTTTTCTACTTATCGCTAAAGCTCTTTTGAATCCCAGTACAGCCGGTGGGCGTAATGCAATAAGCAGAGCCGCACAAAGCAGCTCTGCATTATTCTCACAGATTTTTATACAAAGTAGTCTTCCTGACACCTGTCAGCTCAGTTATCTCCTTAACAGTATACTCGCCTGTGTTGTATAGCTTCACCGCCTTTCGTACAGCCTCATTGCCAATTGCAGGCCTCCCTCCCTTACGTCCTCTCGCTCTCGCAGCGGCAAGACCCTCTTTCGTTCTGTCAGCAAGGACATCACGTTCAAACTGTGCCAGTGCAGACATCAGCGTAAATAAGAGCTTACCAGTGCTTGAAGTCGTGTCGATAGATTCTTTCAGTGAAACCAGGTTAACACCACGACCGTTGAATGTTTCCATTAACCAGATGAGGTCTTTCGTACTTCTTCCCAGACGGGAGAGAGACTCCACGACTACGGTGTCCCCATCAGTTAAACGTTCAAGGAGTTTTTCAAGTTCAGGGCGGTTGCGTTTAGTTCCCGTCATCTTCTCATTGTAGATATAGTCAACGCCGTACTTTTCTAGCATATCAATCTGCCTGTCGAGGTTCTGCTGTTCGGTAGAAACACGGGCGTAGCCGAACACAAAGTTCCGCATTACCACTCACCTCCGCAGTAGGCATACTCATAAAGCACCTCTTCAACCGCTGTTTCAACGCCCTCAGGAATATAGAGAAGATCCTCTACCTCATCGACGGAGTAACCGTATTCGAGCAGAAGGTCTATGTCCTTTTCCGAAACGCCGATATAAACGGCGAACTGTTTGAGTTCTCTGACAGCGGTGCTTTCATACCATTCGGCATATTCCTTAGGTTCGGCGTGTGTCCACCAGTAGGGGCGGTAGCTGTAATAGTAGTCAAGGGCGTCAAGCTTTGCTGTATCGAATTTTGTGGTAGTAAGTACACCGTTGGGAGATACTTTTAGGATATCTCCGCACTTTGCGTCAATTTCAGCATAGAACTTTGTTATCAAGCCTAGCTGAACGAGGGCTTCATCTAAAATCGCAGAGGTACTTGCGTAGATGTAGAAGCCCTCTCGTTTGAAGTGATACAGAGCCAAAGGGTTATCCCCCTTGACGAAGTATAGACTACCTGTCACATCAAGCACTGTAATAGTAAAAGATCCCTCGAGCTGTTCAGACATCTGAGCGATGCTGTCAAAATCGAGGGATTTGTTCTGTTCAAGGAGTTGAACTGCGATGTAGCTGTCCGTTGCTATCTTTGTTGCAGGGAGGTTCAACTCCTTGCGTAACCTCTCATCGTTGTGCAGTACACCATTATGTGCGAGAGCGAATTCCGTAGTTCCGCAATGACCTGAAAACGGGTGGTTGTTGTAGTTGTCGAACTTGTTGCCCTGTGTTGCCATTCGGGTGTGGCCCATTACGATGTTACTCTCAAAGGGAAGTCTGAGCCTTATCTTATGAGCGGCAAGAGGCCGCTTGTAAATGCACATTCTTCCGTTATGGATATACGCAAAACCTGTGGCGTCAGTACCTCTGATCTCACACTCTTTTGAAAGCACCTTTAATACCTTTTCACGTTGGTATTTGCTGAAATAATTCTTGTAATCGATAAGTCCAAATATAGCACACATAATCAGTCGTCCTCCATATAATCAACAGGCTCGTTCACATACAGCTGTCTTTCCTTTAAATACAAAATGAGTTCCTTGTGTTTCTCCTTGTCAAGGGTCTTTACAAAGGTAGTCCAGCTGACGTTTGCTATCTCCTTGTCTGTAAGATACAGAGCAAGGTCGCAGATCTTGTCAACGAGTTCAAGCGTTGCTATGATCGTGTTTGCCTTTAAAGTACCACGGAACATTCTGAATTCGATAGTGTTCCAATTCGTTATGTTTACACAGGAATATCTTCCGTTTCCGTCTTTCTTGGCATTTTCCATAATCTCTTTCGGATCGTGCTTGTAGCCATAGCGAGCCGCCCATTTGTTCATAGCGTACTCTGTACGGCGGCTGAATTTCAGAAGCTCTGCCCAGTGATGCTCTACAAAATACAAGACCCGAGAGATAACTTCATCCTGTTCCTCTCGGGTCTCACCGAATGCATCACGGTTTACGTGAATGTGTAATCCGCAAGTTGTAGTTTTGTGACTTCTATAATGCATATGAATCGCCTTTGCACATAACCTTTCCCAGGGCATATTCGTCTTGTGATAGGTAAGGGTCATAGGGTGGGTCACTATCTCCATTCCGTCGTTAAGACTTCCGTCTGACTTTATGTAGATATGCTCATACATTACATTTGCAAGGTCTATTAGCTTCTCGGCATTTTCGCCTATCTTACCGCCCTCGTCGATTTCAAGCTCAACGCCGAAATAACGGCTGTCCTCACCAAAGAATTCAGGGTCGGGCTTGTAATTATAATCACGGATAGGTCCGGTATTACGGTCTTCAAAACAATCATCACAGTAGGGATAATCATCATTATCATAGTAGTTTGCATAGTCCTGATGTATTATCCTGCCGCACCCCTCGCAAGTGGTGTAATGATTATCGTAACAGCGATCGCACAGCGGCATACTTACAGTGCCTGAATTGTCGTCGTTCCAGATACGATCTCCACAGTAGGAACATATAACGGTTGCATTGTCAAGACATTCCGAGCAAAGATGATCGTCCTCAAAATAATGAACAGAATCTCTTGTAAGCTCGCATCCACAGTGGTCACAGAAAATGATATCGTTTTGCATTGTAATTTCCTCCTCTTAATATTCTTCGGCAAATAGCATAGTGCTGTGACTGCCGTCGTCTATGACATATATCTTAGCGGCAATCGGGTCTGTTACATTAAAGGTGTACTGCATTGAATAATAGGGTTGCTCCTGCCGATGAATGATGTGCTGTCGTTCATTTTTCACAGACAGTTCAAATATCTGCAGATAGTCCTTATCGCTATTCATTGTGTCAATCAGATACCACAAAATACGCTGTATACTCAGCGGTATAGTGGCTGTTATGCCCCTTGTGGCATATCGGTCGTTATCGAACATTTGATCCTCCTTTACAGATACAAACAGCCCCACAAGTATAACACTTGTGGGGCTGATATGTATTCAATTTTACCTAAGCGTCAGATTATCTCTGATGCTGCCAAGTTCCTTTGCCTTCTCCTGCTCGCTGCTTATCAGCACCGTCAGCAGGATTTCCGCCGCAGTTATCACTGCAAGCGAAATGATCGTACCGATCAGATCCTTGTGCATAGGCATATTACCCTCCTTTGCTTTTGCTATGAGGATAATATATTGATGAAAATCAGGGAGAGACTAAATATAAATTCCAGGTTAATTCTCCGCCCATATATCCATTCCGACAATAAGTGATGTTTTAGTTCCGAATTTAAATGTTTTTCTATTAGGCATAACTTTAAATTTGATCTTGGGCGAAGTATATATACCGTCATTCTTTAAATAAAATTCATATTCGCCTTCTTCCAATTGAACTGTATAGCTCTTTGATGTACCAGCTTCCTGCCTTCCTAACTTAATGTCACCAACAAAAACATTTATCGGAGAATTTGTCGTGAGCGGCACCTCCTCGTAGTTTAATGTAATCGTTATGTTATAAAAAGTAGGCATTGATTGCGTTTTCTCAGCGGAATTATTGTTTCCTGCACAATTAACAGCAATTACAGCTATTATTATAAGTCCTATTACGCCATATATAAAATCTTGAATTTTGTTTTTGTCCATATATTTACCATCCTCAAATTTTAACCACCTAACAATAACAAGTACTATTTATTAAGCATCATCGTCATAATAGTTCGTAGATTCATAACCCTCATCCATTAACCGGTTAACCAAATTATCTAGCATAGGCTTAAATACTCCGCTAAAGACTTTTTTATCACCGAACTTAGAAACCAGCCTTGGACTAATTGCATAATAAAATTTAATAAACAAGCGACCTAAAGTATACTTTTTCAGACACTTGTCTCTAAATCTTCGCAATACCCATACTTCTGGGCAATCATAAGAACCGTACACTGATGTAGCAATATAACAACCATTCTTCTCTTCCTTATCGTCATCAATTTTAGGATTATATTTCCTTGTCACTATTCTTCCTTTTTCATCAACTGAATCGATAACAGCACCTTCTACAACACAAGCAGCGAAACTACTAAGTTCAATGGAATTACTATGAACTGATTTGCACTTCGGGTTTAATACCGAAACATAAACACCCATTCCCATAGGGATATCGGCAATAGCTTTGGGGGTATACGTTGTATTATTTATCGGAATTTCAATATGAGGATAGTCCTGGCTTATATCAGCGGTTAACACTAGCTTATCTGGTAATATATAGCCATCTCCAATAGAAATATCCCTTAAAAAACCCATTATTACAACAGCAGATGATCCCTCAATAAGCTGCCTTGCTTTCATTTTATTTTGGCTAAGCACATCGAAAAGCTCAAAAGTAGATAATTCTTTATAATTCATTCTGTTATCTCCTTATCATCATAATAATTTGTTGATTCATACCCCTTATTTAACAACCTAGCTACTAAATTATCAAGCATAGGCTTAAATAATATACTGAACCATTTTTTGTTTCCTAACTTAGCTACCATTGCTGGACTTACCTTATAATATATTTTGATAAAGCAACGACCTAAAATGTGTTTTTTTAGGCACATATCTCTATACCTTCGCAACACCCATACTTCTGGGCAATCATAAGAGCCATACACAGCTGTAGCAATATAACAGCCATCGGAACTAGGTCCACTCTTATCTCCATAGTAATGTGAACAATATGCAGTAAACCACTCCTCAAGAGTATCAACCTGTTTTCCTGAAACATATAACTGCATATTCTCCCATATGCCTTTACAGGACAAAATTGTTGAAAGATTGCTGATTTCTTTTTCAGGATATACTGATAGCAAACAGAGAATAGGCACTATGATTGTGTAATGGTTCTTGACCCCTGTAAGTTTTTGTCCTGAATAAGCTTCAAATTTAGAATTAGATATACAATGACCTGTTTTAGGGAAAATTTTCTGTACTGCATCTGTAGACGATGAAAAATTACCCATAAAACCTACATTTCCATGATTTTTTAATGCATCTGCATGAAACGAATCGTTTTTTCTCATTGTTGTAGACCTAGTTCTAATCTGTAAAGCGACTTTACCTACAACAGTCCCTTCCTGTAACCATGTCAAGGTATTTCCTTGGATAATTATAAAACTAGGCTCTGGACAATCGTCCATGCAGACATTGAAAACTTCATGATATTTCGTTAATGTTCTTAATTCATCGATTTTCCAAGGCAATGGAATAATGAACATATCTTGTCCTCCCTTTTTCGTTTCGCTATATAAAAAAGTTATTGTATCTACATCCTTGTTAGATAAACGCAATCGTATAAATTAAATGGTTAACTCAAAACGCACCGCCATTTTCATAAATATCAGATAAAAATCGACTTGATCATAATAATCGTATGCTTTACCATTATAGATAACAGAAAAATCATTCAAAAACCTCATAACCTAACTCATCGACAATTTCCCAATACATCTCTCCTAAATTACCTATCAGAATATTAAATAAGAGAACCTGGTCTTCTGCACTGGTAATAACCCATTCCTCACCATCCTCATCTAAATATAGATTAAATACAATTTTTCCGTCTATCAAGCACTTTCGTTGATTGATAATATTGTGCAAATACATTTGGGATATATCTTCCTCGCTTTTTCCTATGCATTCTAAAGCATGAATTTCAAGCCAGTCATCTATAGTATCCGAGTTCTCGTTTTTGAGTAAAGTCAAAAAATCACAAGAAGAAATATATACTGTTACATTTGAATGCTTGTCGTCAGTATAATCCACATTCAGTATTTCATATTCAAAAGATGATAGTAAATCTCTCAAAAAGTCTGAGTTTTCATTTTCTAATGAATGGTCATACATTTTAATTAAAATATCATCTATAAACCTATTTATCTCCTTATTGTCGGCATAGTTTTGTATTTTTTTATAATTAAAATTCTTACAGTTGTCAAGGAAAAAAGAAACCGATGAATCTGGAGATTGTATTTCTAGCTTTGTGTCGTTTTTGTTGAAAAACCAAATTACACCTATGACTATCACAACAAAGATAATAGCAGAAAAAGAATTGCCGGAAGCACTCTTCCTATCGTGTTTAGTATTCACATTATCCTCTTCATGGATTATGCTTGCTTTTTCTGTATTAGGCTTATTTTCAACCGTAGAAACTATATGAGTTTTTGAAGATTTTATACTATCAAGCCATTCATCATATTCTGCTCTTAATTCATTATCCGATAGCACCCTATACGCTTCATTAATTATCTTGAATTTTTCTTCAGCGTTTTTTTCGCAAGATACATCAGGATGGTATATTTTCGCCAAATTCTTGTATGCTGCTTTGATTACATCGCCTGATGAACTTTGCGGTATATTAAGCACTTCATAATAAGTCATTTTATGCCTCGTCACATATAGCAAGCTTTCTTCAGCATTTTGCACTGGTATATTCACTTACCGTTAGTTTTCTACATTATATCACATATATTTCTGAATTGCAAGACACTATAAAAAAATAATTGCTAGATGCACTAAAACTATAATTTCTAAAATGTTTTGTATGACAATGCCTGATATAGTAAAATATATAATGTGAAAGAAGGTGAATTTCATAGATAACATCGTAAAAGCACTCGGACAGAGGATTCGTCAGCTTCGATATCAAGCGAATATGAGCCAGGAGGAACTTGCGTTTATCGCAGGACTTAACGCTGCACATCTAGGACAGATAGAACGAGGCTTAAAGAAGCCTACCATTGAAACGATAAATCAGATTTCCGAGGCTCTCAACACACCCTTGAATGTCCTTTTTACATTCGATGAAGACAATGTCAAGCTCTCAAAAGAGGATAATACCTCAGCTATGAACAAGATCGTTGCACAGCTTACCTCTATGACAGACGAAGAACAGCACGATATATTAAAGCTGATCAGGATCTTCAAGCATTTCAGAAGTAATCAGGATGAATAAAAAAAGTGCTTTTTACAACCAAAAAGCACTTAATTTACCACATATATTTTTGTATGCCTGTACAATGATTTTTGGCCAAAAAACACCGTTTTTTTAAAGGTGAATTTTAATGGACGCAATCAGATACGGGCAACCTTCAAAAACTTCGTTTGAAATTTTTTTTGCATTTTTGCCGTTAAAAACTCCAAAAACAGAGTTTTACTCACTTATATACTCATTATGTAAACTATTTATATAGTATAATCTATTTATTGATAAGGGTTCGATGGCATTGGGAAAACAGGACTTTGACTCCGTCATCTCGTGGGTTCAAATCCCGCCATCCCAACCAACAAAAAGACCTTATCTTTCGATAAGGTCTTTTTGTTACTATTTTGGGGGTGCGTTGTATGAAGCGAGGTGTATTATGAACAGTTACGAAAGAAACTATTTGTATGACGTTGAAGAAAAATGCCCATATTGCGGTGAAGAAACAGTCTTTATGTGCGAAGAATTTGATGCTGATTTTTGTATAGAATGCGACAAGTGGCTTGAACCCAAATGCGGTGACCCGAGCTGTTCTTATTGTTCAAAAAGACCTGAAAAACCATCGGATATTGTATATATTTCTGCTTATAGAAAAAATCTATTTAATCAAGCATAGACAGTTTACCTCTGAACCCTAATTTACAAGGCACAGAGGTTTCCGCATTCTCCTATACAAATAAAAAAGGCTGTGCGTAAAACACAGCCCTTATCTTTTGCTAAACCTTCGGGGAATTACTCCTCGTCCTTCTTCTCCTCAACGATCACAGCTTCCTTTGCTTCCTCGGCAGGAGCTTCCTCCTTTACCTCGGGAACAGGGAGCTTTGTGCCGCACTTGGGGCAGAAGCAGTTGTCGTTCTTGGTCTTTGCACCACAGCTTGTGCAGGTAACTTCATTGTTAAGCTCGTCAAGCTGCTTTTCAACCTCTGCAAGTTTTACATAGCACTCGTCGATCTCTGCGATAGCATTGTCGAACTCCTCGTTGTTCTTCTCGTCAGCCTTAGCCATCTGATAGATCATAGCACCAAGTCTTTCAAACTTTGTCTTGATATCGCCGTTGATCTGTGCCTTCTTGATCTTTAACTTGGAGAACTTTACAGCCTCATCTGTTTTCTTGCCTGCCTTCTCGGCAACATTTTTGGTGGTGGAAATAACATCATCTAAAAAGCTCATTGTAATAAACTCCTTTCAAGCCATATTACGGCATTTATGCCTCAGTAATTATTTTAGCATATCTGCAATATTTTTTCAAGGTCTTTACGGTTTTTTCACAGTTTTTTTATCTTCGTATAGGTTCTTACAGGAAAATATCGCACAAAGCACAGCTTTATAACATCTGATTGACTTTTTCTGCTGTAAATGATATAATACTATTAACTATAAAAATAAATCAGGAGGTTCAAAATGGCTACTACACCTATAAATCCCTTTGATGACGCTGAGGAGATCGCCAAGAAGTCTATGGTGCTCTTCTTTATTATCGACTGCTCTGGCAGTATGGGCGGCAGTAAGATAGGCACAGTAAACTCCGTTATGGAGGAGCTTATCCCCGAAATAAGGGGCATAGGCGGTGCTGACGCAGATATCAAACTTGCGGTGCTGAAATTCTCAGGCGGCAGCGAGTGGATGTATGATGAGCCTGTTTCCGTTGACGCATTCGACTGGAAGGCTCTCGACGCTGAAAATGTCACCGACCTCGGCAGTGCATTCTCCGAACTTTCCGCAAAGCTTTCAAGAAGCGAGTTTATGAGCTCCCCCTCACTGTCCTTTGCTCCTGTTATGATACTTATGTCCGACGGCTATCCTACGGACAACTTTGAGAAGGGTCTTGCAGAGCTTCAAACCAACAAGTGGTATGCAGCAGGTATAAAAGCCGCTGTTGCTATCGGCGAGGACGCAGACCTTGATATCCTTGCACGTTTTACAGGCAGCCCCGACAGTGTGGTTACAGCACATAACGGCGAGGCTCTTGCTAAGCTCATCAAGTTCGTGGCAGTTACTTCCTCTCAGATAGGCAGCCGCTCCGTGCGTCTTGCAGAAACCGAAGAAGATCAGCGTACAAAGCAGCAGGCAGCCGCTGAGCAGATCAGAGAATTTGCAGACAGCGACGAGATAAACGCTGATATTGAGGCGGGCTGGTAATGACCTTTAAGGGTTACTGCGTTTCTGTAAGGGGTGCTTCCCACGAGGAGGCAGGCGAAAGCTGTCAGGATTCTGCACGTGTACATATCGACAAGGAGTTCTCTGTCGTCGCTGTTTCGGACGGTCACGGCAGCAAGAAACATTTCCGCAGTGCGGCGGGCAGTGAGGTGGCTACACGCATAGCGATCCGCTCTATAATGGAGTTCAGTGAGAAGAACAACGGGCTTGACGGGATATTCCGTGACGACCCGAACAATGCCGCACGGCGTATTGCGGCGAATATAATATGCGGCTGGAACGAGGAGATAGCCGCTCACAGCGGCTTTGTCCCCTACACCGAGGAGGAGATTCAGACGAGCCTTAAATACGGCGGTCTGCCTGTGGAAACTATCTACGGTGCAACGCTGATACTTGCGGCAGTCACGGGCAGGGGGCTTTTCGGTATGCAGATAGGCGACGGCACGTTTGCCGCACAGGAAAAGCGTGGCAAACTGTATCTTCCTATGCCCGAGGACGAGCGTCTTGTGGGAAATCTCACCACTTCGCTGTGCGACAACGACGCTATAAGCAGCGTTCGGTGGTTCTATATGCCCGGGACGTTCAAAAGCATTATCCTTTCAAGCGACGGGCTGATAAACTCATTCCGCTCAAAGGAGGAGTACCTCAGCTTCGGCGACAGGATAACAGCCGCCGTTTCAAAGGGGCAGACCGCCCAGCTTGAAGAACATCTTCATCAGCGTACCCGCAGCGGCAGCCGTGACGATATTTCAGTTGCTGTACTGACCGCCGACCGTTAAGATCAAAAAACAATTATACAAGATGACGGATTTATATTACAAGTATTGACAGCGAAAGCGTATCGTGATAAAATAATAGTCACTACCATTGCGAAAGGAAATACGACAATGACAAGCGAAGAAATCAAGCTTATTACAGAAACCGTATCAAGATCGGTTACTGATAATATCTCACATCTGATTGACGAAAAACTTAAACCTATCAACGATAGACTAGACAGTATAGAGGAACGCCTTGACAAAGTCGAAGAGGATATCGACATTATCAAAGAAAACACTGATGTTACAAGAGCTGTCACCAATGAGCTTGTCGAGTGGGTGGATTATAACTTCCGTGATAAGTACCCTTTCCCTGTGGAAAAGGTTAAAATCGTATAATCATAAGGGTCTTACAGATTTGGTAAGACCCTTTTCGATGCCTTGTTTGTATATTTCAACTACTCGAAAAACAGCGAGTTATGGAATAAAAATACAGTATTTCTGAAAAAATGACTAATTTCTGCGAAAAAAACCGCTTTTGTTTCTACACCCGAAAACGTGGAGTCTGTGTCGATTTCTATTGACTTTTTTTGTTGGATAAGCTATAATTATTTTAATGTGTATGGTTAGTATTTAAATATGAATTAAGAATAAAATATAGGAGGAATCGTTATGGCAGAACGCAACACCTTGCTTATTGTTGATGATTTTGAGTTCAACAGGCTTATGCTCAGCGATACTTTCAGCGACCACAAGATAATCGAGGCCGACAACGGTCAGAGAGCGATAGAGGAATTTGAACGGCATAAGGACGAGCTTTGTGCCGTACTTCTTGATATTATGATGCCCGTAATGGACGGTTTCGGTGTGCTTGAATATTTTGTAGAAAACAAGTACATTGATGATATCCCTGTGTTCATAATCAGTGCGGATACTTCGGACAAGTCCCTGTCAAGGGCTTACGACCTCGGTGCGGCTGATGTTATCGCAAAGCCGTTCAACATCAGGTTTGTACGTCGCCGTATCAACAATATCATAGAGCTGTACGACCAGAGAAGAGAGCTTCGCTCCGTAGTGGACGCTCAGAGCAAGATACTCGAAAAAACAGCCAAGAAGTAAATAACCACTCCCGCAAAAACACTGCGGGAGTTTTTGTTTTATGGAATATTAACGCCCCGCGGTAGGGGGTGTTGATAGTTTTCAATGCCAACTAATGAAAAAATAAGAAATTTCGCTTTCCCCCTTGAAAAATAGAACGGAATATGTTATACTATACAGTAAGCAATAGGGCGAATGCCCTGAGCAATCAACATAATAAGAAAGAGGTGTCCCTTTTGAAGCACATCACAACTATCAACAAGGCTGATCTCAAGACAACAGCAGCTAAGGGCGGCTGTGGCAAGTGCCAGTCCTCCTGCCAGTCTGCTTGTAAGACTTCCTGCACAGTTGCTAACCAGAAGTGTGAGGCAGTTAAGTAATTAACGCATTCTTGGGAAAGATTTTTTGGGCGGCAAGACCGCCCAAAATTTTTGACCTCTGATATTCTTATTTTGATGGAAGGTAAATTCAGATGATACATAAATTCAAACAGCTTGGCTACAATATAGTGCTTGATGTAAGCAGTAACGGCGTCCACGTCGTGGACGACTGTGCCTATGATATCCTTGACCATATTTCCGCACCTATGTCTGAGGAATGTCCTGCTGAGCTTTTCACAAAGCTCCCTCAGTACAGCGAGGAGGAGATAAAGGAAAACTACGCAGAGCTTTATGAGATATACAAGGAGGAGGCTCTCTTTGCGGAGGACGATTACGAGAAATACTCCAAGACTATGATGAAGTCCCCTGTAAAGTCTATGTGCCTTAACGTTGCACACGACTGCAATCTCCGCTGCGAATACTGCTTTGCACAGACGGGCGATTTCGGCGGCGGCAGATGTATTATGACCCCTGAAACAGGTAAAAAGGCGATAGATTTTCTTATCGAAAACTCCGCTGACCGTCAGAATATCGAGCTTGACTTTTTCGGTGGCGAGCCGCTTATGGCTTGGGATACCGTGGTGCAGACCGTGGAATATGCACGCTCCATTGAAAAGCAGCACGGAAAGAACTTCCGCTTTACTATCACCACAAACGGACTTCTGCTTGACGATGAGAAGATAGAATACATCAACCGTGAGATGTCTAACTGCGTACTCTCCCTTGACGGCAGACGTGAGGTCACCGACAGGATACGCAAGACCATAAACGGCAAGAGCTGTTATGACGTTATCGTGCCGAAATTCCAGAAGCTTGTGGAAAACCGTGGCGACAAGGACTACTATGTCCGTGCTACATTCACAAAGTACAATCTCGACTTTACAGATGACGTACTGCATATCCGTGACCTCGGCTTTGAGCAGCTCTCCGCAGAGCCTGTTGTGACCGACCTTGATATGCCCTACGCTATCACCGAGGCAGATCTGCCCCGTGTATTCAGTGAGTACGACCGCCTTGCGGAGGTTATGGCTGACCGCACCGAGAAGAAGTTCAACTTCTTCCACTTCCTGGTTGATCTCAACCAGGGTCCTTGTGCTATCAAGCGTCTGCGTGGCTGCGGCTGTGGAAACGACTATGTTGCGGTAACTCCCGAGGGTGACATCTACCCCTGCCACCAGTTTGTAGGCATTGACGAGTGGAAAATGGGCAACCTCTATGACGGCAGCTTTGACCACGATATAAAATCCACCTTTGCAAAGACCCACGTTTACAGTAAGATAGGCTGTCGTGACTGCTGGGCGAAGTTCTTCTGCTCAGGCGGCTGCAACGCAAACAGTTTTATCTACGAGGGCGACATCAACAAGCCCCACAAGCTCTCCTGCGAGATGCAGAAAAAACGTCTTGAATGTGCCCTTGCCCTTGCGGTGCATAAGGCAGTAAAGGAACAAAACTGATATCATCAGCCGCCCTGCGGTATTGCCAAAGGGCAGTATTCGGGCGGCTGTTTTGTAAAATCTGTGAAAAGTCCTCACGACAGAAAGGAATACGTTATGAGAAGAACCAAGATAGTTTGTACGTTAGGCCCTGCAACAAAATCAGACGAGGTGCTTCGCCGCCTTATCGAAAACGGAATGAACGTTGCAAGACAGAATTTCTCCCACGGCACACACGAGAGCCACAAGGAAACTCACGACCAGATAGTGCGTATCGCAAGGGAAATGGGAAAGCCTATCGCAACACTGCTTGATACGAAAGGCCCCGAGATACGTCTTAAAAAGTTTGCGGACGGCAAAAAGCCCGAGCTTCAAAACGGAAACACTTTCACCCTTACAACAAGAGAGGTAGAGGGCGACGAAAAGTGCGTTTCCATAACATACAAGAACCTTGCCGATGATATCGAGGTCGGCACTAAGATACTCATTGACGACGGAAATGTTGCACTCCGTTGTGCGGATATCCTCCGCAACGCCGACGGCACTGCGGATATCGTCTGCACAGTTACAAGCGGCGGTGTGGTTTCCGACAGAAAGGGCGTAAATATCCCCGGAGTAAAACTCTCTATGCCTTATCTCAGCGAGGTGGATATCGCAGATATCCGCTTTGCCGCAAAGGAGAGCTTTGACTTCATCGCCGCCTCCTTTGTCACCTGCGAGGACGACGTTATAGGAGTGCGTAAGATACTTGAAGAAGAGGGCAGACCTGATATCCGTATCATCGCAAAGATAGAAAACGGCGAGGGCGTAAAGAATATCGACAGTATCCTGCGTGTTGCGGACGGTATTATGGTCGCAAGAGGCGATATGGGTGTTGAGATACCCTTTGAGGAGATCCCCCAGATACAGAAGATGCTCATTAAAAAGGGCTACAATGCGAATAAGCAGGTCATCACCGCAACACAGATGCTTGAATCTATGATCCACAATCCCCGCCCCACAAGAGCGGAAACGACAGACGTTGCAAACGCTATCTATGACGGTACCTCTGCTATTATGCTTTCGGGTGAAACAGCGGCAGGTGAGCATCCTGTTGAGGCGGTAAAGACAATGGCTCTCATTGCAGAGACCACCGAGAAGGCGATAGACTACAAAAAGCGTTTCTACAAGCTTGAAGCAAGGAGCAGTGTGAATGTATCCACCGCTATCTCCCACGCTTCCGTTGCGGCGGCTATGGACTTGGGTGCGACAGCTATCCTGACGGTAACAAAGACAGGCTCTACCGCCCGTATGATTTCAAGATACCGCCCCGAGTGTCCCATAATCTCCTGTACCACCAGCGAGACCGCTATGCGTCAGCTCAATATGAGCTGGGGAGTTATCCCCCTTATGGCGGAGGAGATGATGACCAACACCGACGACCTTATCCACCACGCAGTACACAAGGCTTGTGAGGCAGGTCTGCTGAAAAACGGCGACCTTGTTGTTATCACCGCAGGTGTGCCGCTTGGCGTTTCGGGTACGACAAACCTTATGAAGGTGCATATCGTCGGTGATGTACTGGTAACAGGCAAGGGCGTTACAAAGGGTACAGTTACATCTACCGTATGTGTATGCGGCACCGAGGAGGAGGCTGCCCAGCGTTTTGAGGCGGGACAGATACTCTGTATTCCCCACACGAGCAGTGCGGTGCTGCCTCTGCTTAAATCTGCGGCAGGTATAATCACCGAAGAAACGAACCCCGACTGCCACGCAGCGATAGTGGGTATGGCACTGGATATCCCCGTAATAATAGGTGCGACCAATGCGACGCTGATACTTAAATCAGGTACAGCGGTCACTATGGACGCTGAAAAGGGTACAGTGTCCTCAGGCGAGGAGTAATACGATAAGCCGCTTCCGAAAATCGGGGGCGGCTGTTTCTGTATTTAATAACGATTTTTGACTAAAAAATCGTGAAAATTCGGTGAAATTGCGAAAAATCTCTTGCAATTTTTATTTTGGTATGTTATAATATTTTGTGTAGTTGTAAATGGGGAATTATACCCTCTTACAGAATTTACAAATTATTACGGTTAATTCCGCTATCGGGAGCAGCTTATGGACAGGACTTTTGTTTCAGTCGCTATCGACGGCCCTGTCGGGGCAGGAAAGAGCAGTATCGCACGTACAGCGGCGAAAATGCTTGGCTATATCTATGTTGACACAGGTGCGTTGTACAGGTCTATCGGTCTGTATTGCCACAGAAACGGCATTGATATGGCGGATAACGGGGCAGTTGCCTCGGTGCTGTCTGCTGTAAAGCCCGAGATACGCCTTATCGACGGGGTGCAGCATATCTACCTCAACGGAGAGGACGTTTCGGAGGAGATACGTCTGCCCGATATATCTATGGCTGCGTCGGCAGTATCCGCCGTGCCTGAGGTAAGGGCGGCTCTGCTTGATTTACAGCGGGATATGGCAAAGACCAACAACGTTATTATGGACGGCAGGGATATCGGCACAGTCGTGCTGCCAAATGCTACCGTCAAGATATTTCTCACCGCAAAGGCTGAGATCCGTGCAAAACGCCGCTATGACGAGCTTGTAGCAAAGGGCGTTGACACAACGTTCGAGGACGTACTTGCCGACCTTAACCAAAGAGATTACAACGACTCGCACCGTGCTGTCGCACCGCTGAAACAGGCGGAGGACGCAGTACTTGCCGACACGTCGGATATCGACTTTGACGGCTCGGTAAAGCTTGTGTGCGATGTAATAAAGGAGAGGGTGTAATGTTCTACGCATTTCTCCGTAAGTGTGCAAAGCTGTTTTATGTCATCGTCTACAACATCACTGTTGAGGGCAGGGAGAATATCCCCGCTGCAAAGGGCGGCTACATAATAGCGAGCAATCACGTTTCCAACAACGACCCGCCTGTAGTGGGCATTACATTCAAGGGAAAGTACACCTTTATGGCAAAGGAGGAGCTTTTCCACATAAATCCGTTTGTCACCTGGCTTATTACAAAGCTTGGAGCATTCCCCGTAAAAAGGGGGGCAAAGGACGGTGCTCAGGCGATAGAAAAGGCTCTGCAAAGCCTTAAAGACGGACGTATCTTCGTTATCTTCCCTGAGGGCACACGTTCAAAGGACGGTACTCTTGGCAGGGCTAAGAGCGGCGTTACGCTTGTTGCCGCACAGGCAAAGGCTCCCGTCGTTCCCGTATTCATCAAGTACGGAAGGAAAAAGTTCCGCCGCAGGGTATATGTTTCCATAGGTGAGATGATCCCCGCCGAAAAGTTCGACGTGGATATCGAGGATAAGAGAATGTTAAAGCAGCTCAGTTCCACGATAATGGGCGAGATAGCAAAGCTTCAGGAGAAAGCCCCCGATGTTGATTGAGATAGCAGACAAGTCAGGTTTCTGTTTCGGCGTTGAGAGAGCCATTCGGCTTACAGAGGCGGCAGCAGAAAAGTACGGTGAGCTGTATACACTCGGGCCGCTTATCCACAACAGGATAGTTACCGACTCCCTGCAAAAAAAGGGGATCAAGATAGCCGATGATGTAAGCGTTGCGGCAGGAAAGCCGCTTGTGATACGCTCTCACGGCGTAACGGAGGACATTGAAAAAGAGGCTCTCGCAGTCTGCTCCGACTGCATAGACGCCACCTGTCCCTTTGTAAAGAAGATACACAAGATCGTTTCGGAGCAGCCGACAGACGGCACGGTGATAATACTTGGCGACAAGGATCACCCCGAGGTCATCGGCATAAAGGGTCACGCACGCTGCAAAGCCTTTGTCTGCAAGGATATTGCGGAGATAAGGGAGCTTTTTCATAGCGGTGCGTTAAGCGAAAACGAGAATGTGGCTCTCGTTATTCAGACGACCTTCGACCGCAGCAGGTTTACCGAATATTCCGAAGAGATACGGAAAAACTACTGCTGTGTAAAAATATATGACACAATATGCAACGCTACCTCGGAGCGGCAAAAAAACGCCGAGGAACTTGCAAGGCGGGCTGCACTGATGATAGTTGTCGGAGGAAAAAGCAGCTCAAACACAGGAAAGCTTGCGGAGATTTGTTCAAGGCACTGCAAGACCGTGTTCGCAGAAAGTGCACAAGAGCTTTCCGAGCAGCTCCTCATAGGACTGCGATCCGATAGTATTATCGGAATAACGGCGGGAGCATCGACCCCTGCCTACACTATAAAGGAGGTTCATAGAATTATGGACGAGATGATCAAAACAAATGAAAATGAGGAGTTAGACTTTGCTTCAATGCTCGAACAGTCTTTTAGAAGAGTATATACCAACAACAGAGTAAAAGCTACAGTTGTAGGCATCAACAAGAACGAAGCAGTAGTTGAGCTCGGCACAAAGCAGACGGGTTACATACCCCTCGATGAGCTGACAAACGACCCCAACGCTACCGTTGCTGACGTTGTTAGCATCGGCGATGAGATCGACGCTATCGTTACAAAGGTAGACGACTCTATCGGCGTTATCTTCCTTTCCAAGAAGCGTGTAGACGCTGCTCTCGGTTTGGAGAAGATCACAGCTTCCAAGGACGCTAACGAAACACTCGAAGGCGTTGTTACAGCAGCTGTTAAGGGCGGCGTTATCGTTATCGCTAACGGTATCCGTGTATTTATCCCTGCATCTCAGACAGGTGTTCCCCGCAGCGGTAAGCTTGAAGACCTCGTAAAGAAGACTGTACAGTTCAAGGTTATTGAGATCAACGAGCAGAGAGGCAGAGTTGTTGGTTCTATCAGACAGGCTAACAAGGAAGTTCGTGACGCTGAAAAGGCTAAGTTCTGGGAGTCTATCGAGGTTGGCCAGAAGTTCGAGGGTGAGGTCCGCTCTATCGAGGATTACGGCGTATTCGTAGACATCGGTGCTGTTGACGGTCTTGTTCGCACAAGCGAGCTTACCTGGAACAGAGTTGGTCACCCCAAGGATATCGTTAAGGAAGGCGACAAGATCACTGTTATCGTTAAGTCCTTTGATCCCGACAAGAAGAGAGTTTCCCTCTCTGCTAAGGATCCCGACGAGAACCCCTGGACAAAGTTCGTTGCTGACTATGCAATCGACGATGTTATCAAGGCTACGATCGTAAGCATCACAGAGTTCGGTGCTTTCGCTCAGATCATTCCCGGCGTTGCCGGTCTGATCCACATCAGCCAGATCTCCACAGAGAGAGTTACAAACATTGCTAGTGTTCTCACTGTTGGTCAGGAGGTTGAGGCTAAGATCATCGACATCGACACAGAGAAGAGCAGAGTTTCCCTCTCTATGAAGGCTCTTATGGAAGACGCAGCTCCCGCTGAGGAAGACGCTGAGTAATTCCTGATTTCAAGATCAAGACCTCCCCTTTTCGGGGAGGTTTTTTGTTGAGATCAATAATACAAAATGTAGAAAAATATCGAAATATAACATAATAGATTTTATAAAACGACAGAATATGTTATAATCAAACAAAATAATACAAAAAGTAATATATATAATGCGGTTATCAAGCCAAAAGCGAATAAATAGGAGTGGCGAGGTAATGCAAAAAGAGTCTTCGATATAGTGTAAAGATTCACTGATATTACTTAGAAAAGAGGTTAAAAAGTTATATTTCGACAAAAAATAACAGAGTGTTAAGATATCTTAACACTCTGTATTTGCATAATTCGACATAGTTATTTAAAATATTACAAATTGTTTATTATTTCTCGGATTGCCGCAAGGGTAAGCTTTATCTCCTCTTCGGTGTTGTCGTCGGAGAGAGAGAACCTCACAGCTCCCTTTGCAAGGTCGGGATCTCTTCCTATGCTGAGCATAACGTGGCTGGGTTCAGCAAGACCCGATGAACAGGCAGAGCCGCTTGAACAGCATATCCCTCTCTTTGAAAGCTCATACACCAGCCGCTCACCCGTAATGTCGGCAAAGCAAAAGCTCACATTTCCACATAGTCTGCCGTGCATTGAGCCGTTAAAGTGAGTATTCGGCAGAGCCGCTATCCCCTCAATGAGCATATCACGGAGTACGGCTATCCTGTCGGTGCGGCTGCTCATATCCGATACCGCCTCTGAAAGGGCCGCAGCCATACCCGAAATGCAGGGGACATTCTCTGTGCCGCCACGTCTGCCACGCTCCTGTGTGCCGTAGATGAGCTTTGAAACGGGTACACCCATACGGGCATACAGCACACCTGCACCCTTTGGCCCGTGGAATTTGTGTGCGGATATCGTCAGCATATCGCAGTTAAGGTTATTGACATCAAGGGGAAGCACCCCTGCTGCCTGTACAGCGTCGGTGTGAAAGAGTATCTTGTTTTTTCGGCAAAACTCACCTATCCAACCAACGGGTTGGATAGTGCCTATCTCATTGTTGGCGGTCATCACTGTGACAAGGGCGGTATCGGGGCGTATCGCCGCAGACAGGTCTTTCGGGGAGAGCCGTCCCTCGCTGTCAACGGGGAGGAGGGTCACCTCAAATCCACGCTTTTTGAGTGCGTCAAGGCATTCCAGTATGGAATGATGCTCCGTCACCTGTGAGATGATGTGCCGCTTTCCGTTTTTCTCGCCCCATTCTGCGGCGGAGAGCAGAGCCATTGTGTTGCCCTCGCTTCCGCCCGAGGTGAAGAATATCTCATTCGGCTTTGCACCGAGTATCTCGGCGATATCACGCCTTGCGGAGAATAATATCTCCGCCGCCCTCTGTCCCATACCGTGCTGTGAGGAGGGATTGCCGTAGTCCTCCGTCATAGCGGAGAGCATAGCCTTGACAGCTTTTTCAGAGGGTCTTGTGGTTGCCGCATTGTCAAGATATATCATTTTTGCCGCCCCTCTCTCCGAAGTAGTTTACGATGAAGATACCGCCGCAGACGGTCAACAGAGCGATAAGTGCGTTAAGGCTGAAAGCCTGAGCCGTTTCTCCGAGGAGAAGTGCGGACAGCAGCACTCCGCAGATAGGGGTCATAAAGCTGAATATCGCAACCTTTGAAACGGGATTGTATTTCAGCAGCACCGACCACAGCGAGTAAGCCACCGCCGACAGAAAGCCGAGATACAGCAGGATAAGTATTCCCTTTGCGGTGAATATGGGCAGCGTCCCGCCAAAGCAAAGCCCCACGGCTATCATCACTATACCGCCGAGGATAAATTGCAGCGAGGACAGCATAACAGGGGAGTCCTCCGCAGAGAATTTCTTTACAAGTACAGTGGACACAGCGTAGGATATCATAGACAGCAGCATAAAACCCTCGCCCATAAAGGTAAAGCTGCTGTCAAACGTGCCGCCGAGATTTACGATAACTATTCCCGCAGCACCCAGCACACAGCCGAGTATCTTTGGGAGGGTCAGCCTTTCCATACGAAAGACAAGGGCGGATATCAGTATGCAGACGAATGCACTTGTGCCGTTTATGACAGAGCTTTTCACACCTGTACAGCGTGCAAGTCCCACGTAGAAGAAAAGATATTGCAGTATCGTCTGAAAAACGCTCAGCAGTGCTATCTTCGGAAGTGCTTTTTTCCGAGGGAGCATAGGCTTTTTGTCTGCGATACTTCCTATGCACCACGCCATTATCCCTGCGAGAGTAAAGCGGCACCCAGCAAAAAGTATCTGGGACGAAACGCTGTCCTGTGGGATATCAAACTCCGCATAGCCCAGCTTTATCATAGGGAATGCACTTCCCCACAGCATACAGCAGACCATTGCGAGAAGTATGACCACAGGGGTCTTTGTAAGGTTTATTTTCATTCTTTTTATCCTTTTTGATATTTTACGCTATTGATTTTTTCATTCTGCGATAGTATAATATAGTTATCAACTATATCGGAGGTCTATTATGAAAGTAATTCTTGTAAACGGCAGTCCCCACGAAAAGGGCTGTACCTATACCGCCCTGTGCGAGGCGGCGAAGACTCTTGAAGAAAACGGCGTTGAAACCGAGATATTATGGGTAGGCAACAAGCCGATAAGCGGCTGTATAGGCTGCGGTGCCTGTGCAAAGGGTCTTGGCAGATGTGTTATCGACAGCGACCCTGTAAATGCTTTCGTGGAGAAGGCTCGCAGTGCAGACGGCTTTATTTTCGGCTCTCCCGTGCATTATGCGGCGGCAAGTGGACTTGTCACTGCGTTTATGGACAGAGCATTCTATTCGGGAAAGTCTGCGTTTATGGGAAAGCCTGCCGCAAACATCGTAAGTTGTCGCCGTGGAGGTGCTTCCGCAGCATTCGACCAGCTCAACAAGTATTTCACGATATGCAGTATGCCTGTGGTATCTTCCCAGTACTGGAATCAGGTACACGGCTCTACTCCCGAGCAGGTGCTTCAAGACGAGGAGGGCATTCAGACTGTCCGTATCCTTGCCAAAAATATGGCGTGGCTGCTTAAATGTATTGAGCTTGGAAAGGATAACGGAGTTACATTCCCCGAACCTGAAAAGCCGATAAGAACTAATTTTATAAGATGATATTATAAGAACTTTACAATAAATCAAGCCTGAGAAGATGTATATCTTTTCGGGCTTTTTTATAATTGCACACGTAGGGGCACGACGTGTCGTGCCCTTATTGCTGTATTAAGGTAAAACGGACGATACCGAATATACGTTTTTGTGTGTGATATCACGATATAACGGGCGACACCCGATTATATGATTTGTGGTGCGATATCGTTATAAAACGGACACGACAATTCAACAATCCACACTTGTGTACGGTATCATAACAAATCGGACAGGACACGTCCCTACGATACACCGCCGTTTCGGATATCATCAGCGATTTTGGAAAGCTTTTTCAGTCTGTGATTAAGACCGCTCCTGCTTATCGGTTTTCTGAATTGCTGACACAGTTCAGAAAGCGGCATTTCGGGGTTTTCGGTACGAAGCTCCGCTGTTTCACGCAGGTCGTCGGACAGGAAATCCCCACCCTTTACACGGTAGATAAGCTCTATATCCTCCACGCTCTTACTTGCGGCGGCGACCGTCTTGTCGAGGTTTGCACTCTCGCAGTTTACCGAGCGGTTTACACGGTTGCGGAAGTCTTTCATTATCTTTATCTGCATTATCTCCATAGAATGATTTCCCGCACCGATATAGGTGAGGAAGTCCTCTATAAGCTCGCTTTCCTTTGCGTAAAGCACAAGGCTGTCCGTGTGGTGCTGTCTGCCGTTTTCCTCTATCACTCTGCCCCTCTTTGAGCGGATAGTGGTCTTTATCGCCATACCATGCTCGTTGATAAAGCTGTGCAGAGCCGTTGCTCTGCCGCTGTCGGGGAGGACGATTTCAAGGTGATATCGTTTGTTCGGATCGGTGACAGAGCCGCAGGAGGCAAAAACGCCCCTAAGAAAAGCACCGCTTTGTGAATCGTTGCCCGAAACCACGCTGTAATTTATGCTGTTGTAATTTCCGAAACGCTCTGCGATAACGCCCTTTTCGTCCTTTATGCGGAAGGTGTACAGCGAGCCGCCGCTCTTCACGAGCCGCACGGTGCTGTGTTTAACTTCGGGGAAGATCTCTTCACAAAGGGAACGCACTGCGTTCAGAAGATACAGCTTTTCCGTCTGTACCACAGGCAGACCGTCCTCAAAGCGTGAGCAGTAGAATATTCCGTAGAGCATAGCCGCCATTTCGGTTTGCGGAAGCTCCTTTATCTCGCACAGCCATTTTTTTATATCAGAGGAGAATGACATATTATCTCCTTTCTTTATATCAGCATTTACTTCTTATCAGCGTCACGGTGGAGAGTCCTCACCTTGCAGCCCTTTTCTCTGAGATATGCTGCGGTATGCTCCGCAAAGGTAACGCTGCGGTGCTTTCCGCCCGTACAGCCGAATGCAATTACAAGGCGGCTCTTTCCCTCCGTAACGTAGTGGGGGATAAGGAAATCTATAAGGTCAAACAGCTTGTCCCGAAGCTCAGTGGACTGGGGGAAGCTCATAACATAGTCCTGCACTTCTTTATTAAGACCTGTTTTCTCTTTAAGCTCTGGGATATAAAAGGGATTAGGCAGACATCTTACGTCAAAAACGAGGTCAGCCTCGCCTGCCGCACCGTATTTAAAGCCGAAGCTCATACAGCTTACTATCATACCGTCAGAGGGGTTGTCAAGGAAAAGTCCTGCGATCTGCTCTTTTAACTGTCCCGTTGACAGCAGTGTGGAGTCCACTATGTAGTCGGCATTCTCACGGATAGGGCTTAAAAGCTCTATCTCGGCGTCGATAGCCTTTGTGATATCGCCGCCCGACGCCTCGTCAAGGGGGTGTTTGCGGCGGGTTTCCTTGTAGCGTTTTATCAGCACCTCACGGGAGGCTTCAAGAAACAGCACCTTTACATCAATACCGCCGATATGAAGCTTTGTAATGCTGTCCGACAGCTTGAAGAACATCGCTCCGCCACGGATATCGGTAACGATAGCAACCTTTTGTATATCGTTGTTTTCGTTACACATTGCGGCAAAGTCGGGGATAAGCTGCGGCGGCATATTGTCTATACAGAAGAAGCCGATGTCTTCCAGCACCTTTACCGCAGCGGTCTTTCCCGAGCCTGATATTCCTGTTACGATTATAAATTCCATATTTCTGACCTCGCTTATTCAAGTATAAGCATTTCGCATTCAAGCTCTACGCCCTTCTGCTCCTGTACTGTTTTTTTGATGTGAGCCACAAGCTGCATTACGTCCTCGAAGGTCGCATTGTTTCTGTTGATGACAAAGCCGCTGTGCTTTTCGCTGACCTGAGCACCGCCCACTGTATAGCCTTTAAGACCGCATTCCTCGATAAGGGCGGCGGCAAAGTATCCCTCAGGTCTTTTGAAGGTACTTCCGCAGCTCGGGAATTCAAGCGGCTGCTTGTCACGGCGTCTGCCCATAAGGTCGTCCATTTTCGCTTTTATCTCGTTCTTATCGCCCTGTGTAAGCTCCATAGTGACGGAGGTTATCACGCACTTTTTCCCTGAGAAAAAGCTGTGACGGTAGGAAAGCTGCATATCCTCTGCATTCATCTCACGGATATCGCCGTTTTCGTCGATATATCGGCAGCTTTTTACAATGTTCTTCATCTCGCCGCCGTAAGCTCCTGCGTTCATAAACAACGCTCCGCCTACAGAGCCGGGGATACCGTAGGCAAATTCAAGCCCTGTAAGGCTGTTTTCCAGTGCGGTCTTGCATACCGTGGAAAGACTTGCACCTGCTGCCGCCATTATTTGTGTGCCGCTGACCGATATTTTTCCCATATCCATAGACGACTCGACAGAGATGATACAGCCACGATAACCGTTTCCGCTGACCAGCACATTGCTGCCCTTACCAAGCACGAAAAAAGGTATATCCTTGCTGCGGCACAGCTTTATTACCTCGCATATCTGCTCTTCACAGGCAGGCTTTACGAAGATGTCACAGCTTCCGCCTATCTTCATAGAGGTATGGGGAGCAAGGGGTTCGTCTAGCGAATAAGTTATACGGTCTTGGCAAAGGTCGATGAGAGAAGTAAGATCCAAAACGCTGCCCTCCGATTAGTGAATAGTGTTATAAAACCATAGGGGCGAACTTTGTATTTTGTTCGCCCGCTGAATGTGTTTAAATTATGCTTGTTCCGAAAATTATTCTGCCAGTGTGTAGAGGTATGCCGCACCGATGATTCCTGCGTCGTTTCCGAGCTTTGCGATATCAAGCTTTGTGGAGCGTGTGGGGTCGATGCAGTAGCTCTCACGCTTAATGAACTCGTTAAGCGGCTTTGTGAGGTTCTCGCCCTCCTTGCAGATACCGCCGCCGATAAGCAGCACCTCGGGCTGGAATGTGTTTACGATGTTTGTAAGACCGCAGCCGAGATAGTTGATGTACATATCCACAACGTCTGACGCAGCCTTGTCGCCCTCTCTCCAACCGTCGAAAGCGGTCTTGCCGTCAACGTTGTTGATATCGCCGCCGACGATCTCCCACATCTTGCTGTCCTTGTTTTCTTCCATAGCTTCCTTTGTCATATTGATAAGGGCGGTAGCGGAGGAGTAAGCCTCAAAGCAGCCCTTTCTGCCGCAGCCACACTGTCTGCCGCCGTAGTGGATAACGGAGTGTCCAAGCTCAGCACCGCAGTAGTTGAAGCCTGTGTATATCTTGCCGTCGATGATGATACCGCCGCCAACGCCTGTGCCGAGGGTAACGACAACAACGTCCTTGTAGCCCTTGCCCGCACCGTTTAATACCTCGCCGAAAGCTGCCGCATTAGCGTCGTTTTCAACGTATATCTCCTTGTTGAGCTTCTTCTGAATGAGCGAGCGGAGGTCTGTGTTGTTAAATCCGAGGTTACAGGAGTAAAGCACGATACCGCTGTTACGGTTTGCAACGCCGGGAGTACCGATACCGATACTGTTTACCTCGCCGATAGTTACCTTAGCCTCGTTGAGGGCAGTCCATACGGTTTCCACGATAGCGTCTGCTATCTCCTCAGCAGGGCGGGGGAGATTTGTCTTTGCGGTAGCCTTTGATACGATGTTGTAGTTCTCATCAACAAGGCCTACCTTTATGTTTGTTCCGCCGAGGTCTATACCTATATTGTACATTTCTTTCAAATTCCTTTCATTTTGTCTTTATAAATTGAGGTCGGACATAATGTCCTCGCTGTCGGAGTCTATTCCGAGCTGACGGAGAAGATCCTTAGCCGCATTGTAGCCCATCTTCTTCTGACGGTTGTTCATAGCCGCTACCTCCAGGATAACAGCGAGGTTACGTCCGGGCTTTACGGGGATAGTAAGCAGGGGAACTTTTACGCCGAGGATAGTCATAAAGTGTGTATCCACGCCCATTCTGTCGTAGGTCTTTTCGGGATTCCACAGCTCCATTTCAACCACCATATCTATCTTCTCGGTGAGCTTAACAGCACCCACACCGAAGAGCTGACGTGCGTTAATAATACCTATGCCGCGAAGTTCAAGAAAATGACGGATATTATCGGGAGAGCTTCCGACAAGGGTGATGTTGGAGGCTTTCTTTATCTCAACTGCGTCGTCTGCGATAAGGCGGTGACCACGCTTTACAAGCTCAATAGCGGTCTCGGATTTACCGACGCCGCTTTCACCGAGGATAAGAACACCCTCACCATATATCTCGATAAGAACGCCGTGACGGGTGATTCTGGGAGCAAGCTGTAAATTGAGGAATGCGACCAGCTTTGAGATGAATACGGAGGTGCTTTCCTCTGTGCAGAACAGGGGTATCTGATGCTCCTGTGCAAGTTCCACCATTTCAGGGAACGGCTCTCTGCCCCTTGTAATGATAAGGGCAGGGATATGGTAGCCGAACAGATCGGCGATACGCTGACGGCGTACCTCAGGGGAAAGACCACTGAGATAGCTGTACTCCATATTGCCCATTACCTGTATACGCTTGTTGTCGAAATACTCGTAAAATCCCGAGAATTGAAGTCCGGGACGGTTGGTGTCGTTGTTGGAAATAAGCTTGTTTCCGCCGTCCTCGGGCATATATTCCACACGCAGGCGGAACTCATCTATTATCTTTTGCAGGGGGAAGGAAAACTCTCTGTTTATCTCGTCAAGAGGCATAGCAATGTTCCTTTCTGAAACGGATCATTCCGTGTATTTTCATTATATTATCATTATACATTATGCGGCGAATTATTTCAAGTCATTTTATAAAAAATAAAGGGTGAAGCTAATGCCTCACCCTTTGCGTATGGTAATTTTAAATTACTTCTTCTTGCTCTTCTTAGCGGGAGCGTTTGTAGCCTCACAGAGAGCCTTACCAGCCTTGAATACGGGAACCTTCTTAGCTGCAACCTTCATTGTTTCGCCTGTTCTGGGGTTACGGCAAGTTCTAGCGGGCTTAGCCTTAACGGAGAATGTACCGAAACCGATGAGCTGAACGGAATCACCCTTAGCTACTGCTGCGGAGATGTTGCCGATAACAGCTTTGAGAGCCTTTTCACTGTCTACCTTAGTCATACCTGTTTCTGCTGCGATTGCTGCAATAAGTTCTGCCTTGTTCATTGAAATAGTCCTCCAAAATTTTTATTTTTAGCGAATAATGCTTTACATTAAGGGGAAACTGCTCCCCTATCACATTTGATTATACTACACCTTTACATAATTTTCAAGTGTTTTCGCCAAAAAATTTGTTTTAAAGCCTTTTTTTATGCGATTAGCAACAAAACGAGGGTCAATAATCGTTACATCAGCACAAAAAACGGAGGGCAATATAATGAAAAAAGTTACATTTGACTTACTTATGGCGGCAGGAATAGTACTTGCAATGCTGCTTTCGGGCTTCAAAGGTTTTGCACAGCAGTGCGAGGATATCCGCAGCGAGGTGCTAAGACTTCACATTCCCGCAAACAGCGACAGCGAGTATGACCAGACTATGAAATTAAAGCTGCGTGACTTCGTGCTTGAAAAGTACGGGCAGCGGCTTTCCGACAGCGGCACACTTGCAGCGGCAAGGGAGGAGGTAACATCGCTTCTCTCCGAGATAGAGCGTGACTGCTGCGGCTTTCTTGCCGCAAACGGGGCGGATTACACGGCAAAGGCGGAGCTTTGCGAGATGTACTTCACCACAAGGGTATACGAGAATGTAACGCTCCCTGCGGGTACATACGAGGCTCTGCGGATAACTCTCGGCAGCGGCGAGGGGAGAAACTGGTGGTGTGTGATGTTTCCGCCGCTGTGTATCCCTGCCGCCTCCGAGGTGCGTGAAAAAGCAGAAAACGCCCTCCCCGACGTGCTGGTAAGCAGTGGGGAGAGCGAAAAGGTTGAAATTAAATTTGCGATATTCGAGTTTTTCAAGTGGATAATGGGGGAGAATTAAAGGGGCGTTTCCTCTCCCGTGACCTTTCTGCCGAGAAAATTCGCCCAACGCTCCGTATACAGGCGGTAGTAGGAGATATTCCGCCTTGCCCGAAGTCTTGCAAGGGGCGGAAGTCCTGCCCACACCACGGAGGGAAGTCCGATAACAAGGAGATACAGCGGGCCTAAAATAAGCGACTGTATAGTATGGCCGTACTCGTGGGTGAGAACTTTTCTGCGGCTTTTTTCCTCGGGACGTGAGGACAGAAAGATGAACATTCCCAGTGAAACGCTGCCGCCGTATTCCCACTCGGTCACGACAGCACCGTGATAGCGGTAGTGCCTTTTCCCGAGGTTTCCGAGAAACAGCACCGCCCCTGCAAGGGTCTGTATTATGCCCCAGCTCATCTGCCACAGCATATAGAGGGCGGTCATTCTTCCTCCTTGTAGCCCCAGCGGTCGATATTCGCCTTACGCATAGCACCGAAGATACGCTGCTTTATGCCCTTGTCCTCACGCTCCATTTTTGCGAGCATCTCCTTTGTGGTCTGACGGGTGGTGTTCTTATCGGCAGGGCATTTGGATCTGACTATCTTGAAGTCGTTTCTTCTTGCACAGCTTGTCACGGCATATTCGGGGGCGAAAACAAGCGGCCTTATCATCGTGATATCCTTGCGTGAGAGGTAGGATATCGGTGCAAAGCAGCCTATCCTGCCCTCCTTGAAAAGGTTCATCATAAATGTTTCGATAGCGTCGTCGTTGTTGTGACCGAGTGCTATCTTGTTGCAGCCGTACTTTTTGGCTGCGTCGTGGAGAGCACCTCTCCTCATCTTCGCACAAAGTGAGCAGGGGCTTTGCTCCTTGCGGATATCGAAAACAATCTCCGCAATGTCTGTCGGTAGCAGGTGGTATTCCACACCGAGCTTTTCGCAAAGCTCACTTACGGGGGAGTAGTCCCCGTCCTCACCGCCGAAGCGTGGGTCAAGGGTTATTGCTACTATTTCGTATTTCTTCTCATAAAACCGCCGCATATAGGCAAGTCCCGCAAGTAGGACAAGGCTGTCCTTACCGCCCGAAACTCCCACTGCTATCCTGTCGCCGTCCTCGATAAGGTCGAATTCCTGACAGGCACGGCGGATATATCCTAATATCTTTTGCATAAAGACCTCTCTGCCTTTTATTGCATCATAATCAGCACGTTTGCCAAAGCACCTATGCCCTTGCCTGCCAGTCCGAGACCCTCCTCGGTGGTGGCTTTGACGCTCACCTTACCGATATCGCAGTTAAACAGTGCGGCGAGGTTGCCCCTCATCTCGGGGATATAGGGTGCGAGCTTCGGCTTTTCCGCAATTATCGTTATGTCGAGATTTCCGAGGACGTAGCCCTTTGCGGTCATAGCCGTGATAACGTCCATAAGCAGCATCATACTGTCTGCGTCCTTGTATTCGGGAGCGTTGTCGGGGAATAGCTGTCCGATATCGCCCATAGCGAGAGCACCGAGGATAGCGTCCATCAGTGCGTGAGCCGCCACATCAGCGTCGGAGTGTCCGAGAAGTCCCATTTCCGAGGGTATCTCAACGCCGCAGAGGACGAGCCTTCTGCCGCTTACAAGCTTGTGTACATCGTAACCGTTTCCTACTCTTATCATACTTTTTTAACCGCTTTCCTGTTATTGTATATTGCCTCCGCCGCCGCAAGGTCGTCGGGGCGGGTAAGTTTCATATTACAGCATTTGACCTCTGTTATCCTGACGTATTCTCCGCACATTTCAAGGATAGAGCTGTCGTCGGTAGCTTTTTCTATCCGCTCTCCCAGTTTTTCAAGGCACTTCACATACAGCTTTTTTGAGAATGCCTGCGGAGTACCTGCGTAGTACAGCTTTTCACGGGGGGGAGTATCCTCCACAAACCCGTTTGAGCCGACTATCTTCACCGTGTCAGCGGCAGGAGAGGCGGCTATTGCGGCATTGTACTTCACAGCGTCTGCGAGGACGTTGTCGATCTCCTGTGTTGTGATGAGCGGTCTTGCACCGTCGTGTATCGCAACGTATTCTATCTTGTCGGAAACGGCGGCAAGTGCATTCTTTACGGATAAAGCCCTTGTCGCACCGCCCGAAACGACGGCTTTCAGCTTTGTAACACCGTAGTTTCTTGCGATTTTCTCAAAGCGTGAGCAGTCGCTCTCAGGGGTGGCGAGGATAATCTCACTGACCTTTTCGCTTTTTTCAAAGGCAAGGCAGCTCATAACGAAAACGGGGATATCCGCTATCTTGACAAGCTGCTTGTTAAGTCCCTCCATACGGGTGGAGGAGCCTGCCGCAAGTATTATTGCAGAGAACATCTTTCTTCTCCTTAAAAGTTACCGTGGAATTTATAGTAATGCAGCTCACTCTCGAAGTTTTTCAGCAGCTTTCTTATCACGCTGTCACGGATATTTCCCGTGAATTCGAGATAGAACATATGGTCGTCGGGATATTTCAGCTTAACGTGTACGGGCAGCGGCTTACTCTCTATCTTTGTAAGGGAAAGACCGTTTGCCGCAAACTTTGTCAGCATACGATACAAAGCACCTGCCTCATTCGTAACGGAGAGGGATACCGCAATGGTATCCGCACTGTCGTATACCTCTATCGCCTTGCTTATGCAGATAAAACGTGTTGCGTTGTTGGGGTCGGTGGCGATATGCTTGTGGAGTATTTCAAGGCCGTGCATTTCCGCACACTCCGCAGAACAGATACAGCCAAGCTCACCGCTCTTGTTTTCGGCTACCATCTGAGCCGCTGCGGCATTGTTGTGGTAGGGGATAACGGTAAGCCCGTCCTTGCTTTCAAGGAAGTCGCTGCACTGACGTATAGCCTGCTCGTGACCGAAGATTATCTTTATGTCCTCTTCCTTTACGCCCTGCTTTGCGGCGAGGACGTGGGCACACTCAACGGTGGTGGTGCGGTTGATGTATACTCCGTGTTTTTCAAGGAGATCCATATTTATCGTGACCTCGCCCGCATTGTTGTTTTCGATGGGCAGCACACCGTAATCAACATCGCCGTTTTCCACAGCCTCGAATACCTCTGCAAAACTTGGGTAAAAGCTGATGTTACCGTCACTGAAAAGCTGTGTGGCGGCGGTGTGACCGTAAGCTCCCGCAATTCCCTGTACCGCAACGGCAGGGTGGGAGAGTATTCGTGAGATGTGTGGGATAGGCTCATCGGGGGTGATGTCATTCTGCTGGGCACATTTGGAGATATCCATAATGTTCATAAAGAGGAAAGCTGCACTTTCACGGATATCCTCGGGTGAGTTTGCTTTTACCCTTTCGATTATCGCCTTTTCACGGTCGCCCTGAAACACCACCATATTGTTTGCGGCTTTATATCGGGCAACGTCCCCTGTGAGAGCCATTCTGTTTTTGAAAAGCTCCAAAAGCTGTGTGTCTATTACGTCTATGTTTTTTCTTATCTCGCTGAGGTCAAGCTCCATTGTGTTTTGTTCTCCGTTTCTCTGTAAATAAGGGGCGGAGTACCGCCCTGTCAGGCTGTCGATAAACGCTGAATTATAAAAAGAAAAGCAAAAGCGAGAATGTGGGGCTGCCGCTCCTTGCACACGCCAAGCTTTTTGAAAAAGGCTTGACCGAAAACTTTTTTCTCGCTTCGCTCGGCTGTTTTTTCAGTAAATAGCCCTTTTTGACAAGCAGAGGGGCGGTAAGCCGCCCCTTGAACTATGCTCGTTATTCAACAGGCATTCCGCCCTCTGTGGGCAGACTTTCCGTTTCTCCTGCACCGCCTTCGGAAGTGCTTTCGGTATCGCTCTCTGTCGGCTCTGCGGTTTCTGAGGGTGCTGTACTGCTCTCCTCGGGTGCGGGAGCGGCAACGTATACCGTTACTATCTCACCGTTCTGAACATCTATGAGGTCGCCTGCCTCCTTGCTGCACTTGACGATAGAGCCAACGGGGAATTCATTGGTCTTTTCGTTTTCTATGGAGTATCTGATATTGCTCTCGTTGAGGGCAGATACATACTTGTCCACTGTAAGTCCCTCGTATTCGGGGAGCTTTACAAGGGCAGGGCCTTTACTTACCTTGACTTCTATCTGTATTCCTGTTGCGACCATAGTGCCTGCTTCGATATTCTGCTCAAACATCGTGCCGTTTTCGTATTCGTCGTTGTACTCGTAGGTGGGTACAAAGGTGAATATTCCGTCATAACGGCTCACGGTACTTTCGTACTTGCGGTTTGTGAAATCGGGCAGACTGATGTTTGCGTCAGGGACGGGGACTTCGACGCTCTCCTCTGTGGGAGCGGAGCTTTCCTCAGGCTCTGACGTTGTGGTTGACTGTGTTGTGGTGGTCACTTCGGAGGTCGGCTCGCTGTCGGGAAGTGAGCCTTCGGTATTGTTTCCGTTGTTTACAGCCAGTGCGAATATAACTCCGAATGTTATCAGCACAAGACCCACAAGCACCAGCATTGTAATGGTCTTTGCACGTTCTTTCCTCTGTTTTTTGAGCTTTCTCGCCTGCTGCTTTGAGATGGGTCTGCCGTTTTCGTCACGGTTTATGCCGACGTATTTCGGCTGCTCAAAAAGCTTGTCAACGAACTCTGTTATGGTGCGTATCCTGCCCTCGGTGGAGAGGTTAAGTCCACGCATAATCACCTTTGAAACGTTTGCGGGAACGTTGCGGTTTATCATACAGGGTTCAAGCATACTGCCGCTTGTTCTTGCGATAGCCTCGGCAGGGGTACAGCCTGTAAGACAGCGGTACAGCAGTGCGGCGATACCGTAAACGTCAGTCCAGGTGCCGTTCCAGTCGTCTGAGGTGTACTGCTCGGGTGCGGCGTAGCCCGCATATATCTCGCAGGCTATCTCGGTATTTGTTGTAC
Organism: Oscillospiraceae bacterium; assembly: GCA_045606505.1. Taxonomy (GTDB): domain Bacteria; phylum Bacillota; class Clostridia; order Oscillospirales; family Ruminococcaceae; genus CAG-115. The sequence goes on along the minus strand of JAZUSC010000017.1, from coordinate 11,726 downwards.
GTGCCGCAGATATCGAAAAGCCTGTCAGCTTTAATTCAAGCTTGTCTGTGACATATACGGTGGAGGGACTTATTCCCCTGTGGATAACGCCTGCGGCGTGTACCAGCGACAGCGTTGTGAAGATAGGGGGGAAAAGCTCCTTTATCTGCTCCCACATAAGCTCTCCCGAGGAGTTCGAGAGATATGTCTGCAAGGGGATACCGTTAATGTGTTCAAGTACGGCATAGGCTGTGCCGTTTTCGTAGAATATATCCAGCACTGTTTGAAGATGCGACATACCGCGGGACTTCATCAGCGTCTTGTTGAGGTCTGCGAATTCGGACATATATGTCTTGTACAGGGGAAGCATATCGGGGTTTACGGTTATATTCGTTTCGCCCTTCTGACGTGTGCAGAGGGTATCGGGCATAAACTCCTTGATGTTCACCTTTGTGCCTGTGGCGGTGTCATAGCCGATGTAAGTCGCACCCTCGCCGTTGTAGTTGATGACCTTACCGATGATATATCGGTCGTTAAGATAGGTTTTCGGTGCGAGATACGAGGGTATCGTCGGCATACTGTCACTGTATCCGCAGAGCTTACAAGGCCCGTCATAGGTCTTGTCACACATACAGCCCATACAGAGTGAGGTTTCTTTAAGCATAGTGGTTACCTTTCTGTTCTGTGAAGTTATAATAACTTCATTGTATATTTTCTTTAATAATATACCGCAAACGACAGAAAAAGTCAACAGTTTTGACGCTTTTGTAACTGTTCTTAATCAAATTGTTACCGTTTTGTAATAATTTCTCTGCAAATTGTACATAACCTAATGTAAAGACGGGCGGTGTTTTTGGATATTTTTTCGGAGAGGACATCTTTCGCTCTGCCCGTTGCATTTTTGCGGCATTTGTGGTACAATAACGTTATTGATATGATAACCGCCGAAAGGAAAACGATATATGGCATTCAGAATGAAAACAAAAGAGGAGATAACCGAATCGAAAGAGGCAAGGCTGACAAAGATGTTTGCCGAAATGAACGGTCAGAAAGAACAGGGAAAGCTCGGAAAACTGGTGTGCGAAACGGAATGCACTATGGCAAGGATACGCTCCCTGTCGGATTTTCTGTATATGCTTAGGGTAAAGCCCTTGCAGACTGCCTGCTATTATGGGGCTTGTGTATTCCTGCTGCTGACCCTTGCGGCGATATGGTGCAGCGTAGGATTTACTGACGGCAGAGAGGTGTGGCACCTTGTTGCGATATTCGGTATCATCTTCATAGTACTTGCAACTCTCCCACGGAATATGAGGACGTGGTACTTCAACAAGCAGGCTGACTCTCTCGAAAAAAGCTACGGCAAGATAATAAACGCAGAGTTTACGGAGGATAAGCTGATACTGTCGGTCAGCGATTCCGTTCCGCAGGAGCGTGAGCTTGACGAGGAGGGCAACGCTGTGGCAAGGAAGTCCGCACTTGCAAAGGACGAGGGCAGCACGGTGGTGACCGAGATACCCTACAAAAACATTGCGGGAGCCTATGAATGCAGCCACAGCTTTTACATCTTCCCGACAGACGGGGAGAAGAGAAAGCTTGACACTGTTATATGCGACAAGACGCAGTTTCTCTGCGGCACACCTATGGAGTTGCGTGACAGACTTGCAAGGGGCTGCGGAAAACGTTTCCGCATAAAGGTAAAGAAGATGTGATGAAAAAGACCTCTTTGGCACAATACCGAAAGGGGTCTTTTATTTGTCCCCAAATCACACTTGATTTTCGGCGGAAAAAGGGGTATAATATAATTTGGTTAAAAATATTCAAAATGGGGTAATTATGTTTACAAAGATAAAAAAACGTCTGCTGTACTTTGAAACAGACGGAAAGGTGATACACGACTTTACTGCCGCACGGCAGAAAAAAGCCGCAAAGCTGCGTAAGGCGGTGAATTTCTGCTTTTATGTGCAGTGCGTTGCGGCTATAACCTGTGCCGTTGTGGGAATACTCCTGTCGGAGGAGGTATTCGGAAGAGTTTTTTCGGGCGTTGCGGCATTGTGCGTTATCGTGGTGGCATTCTTTGCACTGGGCGGAAGGACGGGCGAAAAGACCGCCTCTTTCCTGCTTGACCTTGTGTATGCGGTGACCGCCTTTTTCATCGGCGAGATGTCTACATACATAAGCGGTGCGATGCTTCTTGCGGCTGCAATAGCGGCACTTGTCAGCCTTCTGGTCGGATATCTGCGTGATTGGTTACTTGCGTATCCTCCGCTTATGCTGAGGGCAGGACGTGACTACAAGCTGAATAAAAAGCCTCTCCCCGAAAAGGAGAAAGAAACAGTCCCTCCCCCTCCGCCGCCTAAGTCAGAGCTTATGGAGGTAGCCGAGGCTTTTATGGAGATACTCAAATGAGCGTGAAAAAGCTCGCCTTGTGCGGGCTTTTCATCAGCTTTGCGGGAGCGTTGTCCGCACTGGAAACACTTCTGCCGCCCATAGTTCCCATTACAGGGGTAAGGGTCGGACTTGGCAATATAGTGATACTTTTTATGCTGTATCTCGGCGGAAAATGGGGCAAGAGGGACGTACTCGCCGTTTCGGTGCTGAGGTGCTTTCTTGCGGCACTGATAACAGGCTCGCTTATGAATGCGGCTTTCGGAGTCGTGGGCGGAGTTTTCGCCCTTGCCGCAATGCTTGTGATGAGAAAGCTGCTTCCCGATGAAAGATATCTCCCCTTTACGGGAGTTGCGGGAGCGTTGCTGCATATAATAGGACAGCTGCTTACTGCGGCGGTGTTCTACGGAACATTTTCGGTGTTTGCCTACCTGCCGATACTGATATCCTCCGCTATAATCGGGGGAGCGTTCACGGGGCTTTGCACTATGCTGCTGTTAAGAAAGCTTAACAAAAAACTGCTTGACGGAGTGAGAAACGTATGAGAGAGCTTATCCTTGCGGGCTTTGACGGTAACAACAACCCTGCCCGTATCATCGTGGAAAAAGTAAACTGCGGTTGCCGTAAGCTGATACTCCCGAATGACAGGGAGAAGTCGGCGGAGCTGCTTTTAAAGGAGATAGAAAAGGAAACGACCGCCTGCATAGTGATCATCGGACAAAAGCCGCAGCTATGCGGAAAGATAGCCGTTGAGCGGCAGGCGAAACGCTGCGGAGAGGTGCTCCGCACAAGCCTTGATGTGACTACGGCGGCGGAGCTTATAAAAAACAGCGGCTATCCTGCGTATATCTCGCAGGGGTGCGGAAGCTCCTACTGCAACCACATCTATTTTGAGGCTCTGAAAACGGGCGTGAACAGTATTTTCCTCCACGTTCCGTATATGAATAATATCCCCGATATGGAGGCTCTCTGCAAGGGAGTCGAGGGTTTTGTAAACGGCATAGCGGGAGTTCCCGCAATGCTCTGACCGTGTATTTTACAGTGACGGAGGTAGGATATGAAGCTTCTTCTGATAGACGGCAACAGCATAATGAACCGTGCGTTTTACGGCATACGAATGCTCACCAACAAAAAGGGGCAGTTCACCAATGCCCTGACAGGCTTTATGAACATCTACTTAAAGCTGATGAAAGAGGAACAGCCCGACCATATTGCTGTCGCATTCGACCTTAAAGCACCTACGTTCAGACATAAGATGTACGACGGCTACAAGGCTAATCGCCACGGTATGCCCGATGAACTTGCACAGCAGATGCCCGTTATCAAGCGTCTGCTTTCCGCTATGGGCATAGCTATTGTGGAGAAAGAGGGCTTTGAGGCTGACGACATCATCGGCACACTGTCCCGTGCGGCGGCTGACCTCGGAGAAAAGTGCGTTATTATGACGGGCGACCGTGACAGCTTTCAGCTTATAAACGAGAATGTAACGGTGCGTCTTGCCTCCACAAAGGAGGACATTATGTACACCCCCGAAAAGATAGGCGAGGTGTACGGTGTTACTCCCCGTGAGATGCTGGAAGTAAAGACCCTTATGGGCGATACCTCAGACAATATCCCAGGTGTTGCAGGAATAGGCGAAAAGACCGCTTTGGGACTTATACAGAAATACCACACAGTAGAATACATCTACGAAAATATAGACAGCCTTGAAGTGACAAAGGGCGTACTGAATAAGCTCTTAAACGGCAGGGACAGTGCCGTGCTTAGCAGAAAACTTGCGGAGATAGAGCTACACGCTCCCGTGTCCGAGGATATGTCGCTGTACGAGATAGGTACTCCCACAGAGGAGGCGGCGGAGATACTCACCGAAATGGAGATGTTCTCCGTGCTTAAAAAGCTGAATATGACCGCCGCTCCCGTAAAGCAGGACGCACCCGAAAAGGCAGAGAAAAAGTCTGTTGTTTCCGCTGAGCCGCACATAGATTTCGACCTTAACGCTTACGATGTGGCTTTTGTCGGGGAAGAGGTGCGTATCTACAAAAACGGCAAGGCAGTGGAGGGCGACACCGCCGCACTGCTTTCTGACGATATACCGAAACGTACCGACAACGCAAAGGCTCTATACCGTTATTGTATCGAAAACGGGATAGATCTGAACAACGTTGTGTTTGACTCCGCCCTTGCGGCATATCTCATAAATGTAAATGCAAATGATTATTCTTTGGAGAGGCTCTGTGCGGAGTACGGTGTGACCTACGATGAAAACAGGCTGGGACAGTCGATGTTTCTGCTTAATACGGAGCTTTTTAACAAGATACAGGACGAGGGTATGTACAAAGTCCTCACCGAGATAGAGCTTCCCCTTGCAGAGGTGCTGTCATCTATGGAGATACACGGTATCGCTATGGACAGCGAGGCTTTAAAGACATTCGGCGAGGAGTTGAAGCCGCAGATAGCCGATATAGAAAAGCAGGTGTACGCTCTTGCGGGACACGAGTTTAATATCGGCTCTCCGAAACAGCTTTCCGTGGTGCTTTTTGAGGAGCTTTCACTCCCCTGCGGCAAGAAGAGAAAAACAGGCTACTCCACCGACGCAGAGACCTTGGAGGGGCTTTCGGAAATGCACCCCGTCATTCCGCTGATACTGGAATACAGAAGCCTTACAAAGCTGTACAACACCTATGTAAAGGGGCTTTTGGCGGCGGTATCTCCCGACGGACGAATGCACACCACCTTCAAGCAGACCGAAACACGCACGGGACGTATCTCCTCCGCAGAGCCTAATATACAGAATATCCCTGTCCGCACGGAGCTTGGACGGAATTTCCGCAAATTCTTCACGGCGGGCGAGGGAATGACCCTTGTGGACGCCGATTACAGCCAGATAGAGCTTAGGGTACTTGCCCACCTTGCGAATGACGAAACTATGATACGGACATTCTGCGAGGGCGGAGATATCCACACACAGACAGCGGCAAGTGTATTCGGACAGCCGATAGAGTGGGTGGACGAGGCTATGCGTAGACAGGCAAAGGCGGTAAACTTCGGTATCGTGTACGGTATCGGGGCATTCTCCCTTGCAAAGGATATCGGCACTGACGTAAAGAGTGCTAAGAAATATATCGACGATTATCTCACGCAGTTTTCGGGAGTGCGTGACTATATGGCGGAGGTGACCTCCTCTGCGGAAAAGGACGGCTATGCCGTTACTATGTTTGGCAGAAGAAGATTTATCCCCGAAATGCTCTCCACCAACAAAACGCTGAAAGCACTCGGAAAGCGTATCGCAATGAATACCCCCATACAGGGTACGGCGGCGGATATCATAAAGATAGCAATGGTGAGAGTTTACAGGCGGCTGAAAAAGGAATTACCCGAGGCAAGACTTATACTGCAAGTACACGACGAGCTTATCGTGGAAGTGCCTGAGGCTCACGCTGAAAAGGCGGCGAAGATACTCCGTGAGGAGATGCAGGGTGCTGTGAAGCTGTCCGTGCCGCTCACCGCCGACGCAAAGGAGGGCAAACGCTGGTATGACGCTCACTGACGATATGCTATCAAAGCTTGACCTTGTTGAGCAGAGCTGTTTTCACGGGAGCTGGACAAGGGAGATGCTGAAAGAGGAGATAGAAAACCCCCTCTCCGTGCTTGTACAGGATGAGCGTGACGGAGAAGTGACAGGCTTTGCCCTTGGACGTGTAGTTGCTGACGAGGGTGAGCTTTATCAGATAGGCGTACTGTCAGAGTATCTCCGTATGCATATAGGGGAGACTCTGCTGACCGCCCTCCACGAGAAGATGCGTGAAAAGGGAGCGGTGTGCTGTTTCCTTGAAGTGCGTAGCAGAAACGCTCCTGCTATCGCCCTTTATGAGCGTAACGGATATCAGCGGATAAGCGTCAGAAAGGGATACTACGGCGATGATGACGCGGTGATATACCGAAAAGAGCTGTGATATTCTGAAACAAACGACAAGAAAGGGGCGAAGTTTCGCCCCTTTTTCTTGTCTTGACAAAATCCCGTTTCGGGGCTATAATGTATACAGAGTTAGCATTTGCTAACGATAAAGGATAAAAGAAAACTCCGACAAGGAAGAATGTAATGAAAAGCAGATTTAATGTAACGGGTATGACCTGCTCTGCCTGCTCCGCCCACGTGGAAAAGGCGGTAAGAAAGCTTAGCGGCGTATCCGATGTAACGGTGAGCCTTATGGGCGGCAGTATGACCGCCGAGTACGAGGGTATCACCGAAAACGATATATGTGCCGCTGTCGTAAAGGCAGGGTACGGCTGTACTGTAAAGGGAGCGGAAAACAAGACCTCCTCCCTCACTGACAGGAAGAATGACGAGGCAAGGGCGATGAAACGCCGCCTTGTCCTGTCGATAGCGTTTCTTGCGGTGCTGATGTATATCTCGATGGGAAGTATGGTAGGACTTCCTCTGCCGCCGTTTATGACGGGGACGGAGGGGGCGATAGCTTTTTCTTTCACCCAGTTTTTACTGGTACTGCCGATAATGTACCTCAACAGAAGCTACTACGCACGGGGCTTTAAGGCACTCTTCAACCGCTCCCCGAATATGGACACGCTTGTGGCGGCAGGCTCTGCGGCGGCGGTAATCTACGGCATTTTTGCGATATATATGATAGGCTACGGTCTTGGCACGGGCGATACGGAGCTTGTTCATCAGTACCATATGGACCTTTATTTCGAGGGTGCAGGCACTATCCTGACCCTTATCACGGTGGGAAAATTCTTGGAGAGCCGCTCAAAGGCAAAGACCGCCGAGGCACTTACAAAGCTTACAGACCTTGCCCCCGAAACCGCTGTGATACTCCGTGACGGAGAGGAAGTCACTATCCCCGCCGATAAGCTTTGCGAGGGCGATATCTGTGTAGTGCGTCCCGGACAGCGTATTCCTGCGGACGGCACGATAACAGAGGGCAGTGCGGCTATCGACGAGTCGGCACTCACGGGGGAGAGCATTCCTGCCGAAAAGACGGTGGGCGACAGCGTTATGACCGCTACGATAAACAGCGGCGGCTTTATAAAATTCAGGGCGGAAAAGGTGGGCGGACAGACCACTCTTTCAAAGATAATCGAGCTTGTAAGCGATGCGGCGGCTTCAAAAGCACCCATTGCAAGACTTGCAGACAAGATAAGCGGTATATTCGTCCCCGTTGTTATGAGCCTTGCCGTTGTCACCTTTGCGGTGTGGCTGATACTCGGGTATGATTTCACCCTTGCACTTTCAATGGGAATTTCGGTGCTGGTCATCTCCTGCCCCTGTGCATTGGGACTTGCGACCCCCGTGGCGATTATGGCAGGTACGGGCAAGGGAGCGGAAAACGGCATACTGATAAAGTCTGCGGCGGCACTGGAAACTCTCCATAAGATAGACACAGTGGTGCTTGACAAGACAGGCACGATAACCGAGGGTAAGCCTGTCTGCACTGATATCATAGAGTATGAAAGCGGAACATTTCTGGCGGCTTATTCTATTGAAAAACTTTCTGAACACCCCGTTTCTGCGGCTATATCCGCAGAGGGCGAAAAGCGTGGAATGACCGCTCTCCCTGTGACGGATTTCGAGGCACTTTTCGGCAGAGGAGTTACGGGAAAGATAAACGGCAGACAGTGGTTTATCGGAAATGAAAGGCTTATGCGTGAGCGGAATATCGACATCGGAAAAGCAGAGGGCGACTTTGCAAGGCTCTCCGAAGAGGGCAAGACGGTGATGTATATTTCGGAGGGCGACAGCGTAAGGGGAATAGCCGCCGCCGCTGATATCATAAAGCCCACAAGCTCCGAGGCGGTAAAGCGTTTCAGGGAAATGGGCATAGACGTGATAATGCTTACGGGCGACAACCGCCGCACCGCCGAGGTGATAAAGGCTCAGGCAGGTGTTGACGAGGCAATAGCGGAGGTGCTTCCCACGGGAAAGGCTGAACATATAGAGCGGCTGAAAGCAGAGGGAAAGCGTGTCGCAATGATAGGCGACGGCATAAACGACGCTCCCGCACTTGCCTGTGCAGACGTGGGAATAGCGATCGGGGCAGGTACGGATATTGCGATAGACTCCGCAGATATCGTGCTGATGAAGAGCAGTCTGTGTGACGCTGTTTCGGCGATAGCCCTGGGCAGAGCGACTATCCGCAATATAAAACAGAATTTATTCTGGGCATTCTTCTACAATTCCGTGGGCATTCCCCTTGCGGCAGGCGTGCTGTTTATTCCGCTGGGGATAAAGCTTGACCCGATGATAGCCGCGGCGGCAATGAGTTTAAGCTCATTCTTCGTGGTGACGAATGCATTAAGACTTCGCTTTTTCAAGGTAAGGGGAATGGGCACAGCAAAGACAGAATGTACGGCAAACGGGTGTGAGGTAAGCTCCCCCGAAAACAATACAACATTAACGGAGGAAAAAACTATGACAAAGACAATGATGATCGAGGGTATGATGTGTCCCAAGTGCAAGGCTCACGTGGAAAAGGCACTTAACGCACTGGACGGAGTTTCCGCAGAGGTAGACCTTGACTTGAAAAGTGCGGCGGTAACTCTCACGGCTGAGGTATCTGACGATGTACTCAGAAATGCAGTGACAGAGGCAGGCTACGAGGTCATCTCCATAAGCTGATATATTGACATTTTTCAGCTTGTATGGTAAGATATACGAGCAGAAATAAAAAATCAAGCCCTGCATAAGCGGGGCTTTTATTGAGGTAAAAAGCTATGAGAATGAGAAAAAAACGTCACCTTGAAGACAGACTTGCCGCCTGCAAGGAAGTAATGCTGTATATGCAGAATCAGAATGAGTTTGCAGACGACCCGCTGAAAGAGGAATTCTTCTTCGACAGCGAAAGGGTATTCGGAAACAATAATCCACTCCATTTGGAGATAGGAAGCGGCAAGGGACAGTTCATACTTGAACTTGCAAAGAGAAACCCCGACATAAACTACATAGCGATCGAAAAAACTCCCAACGTTATCGTAACGGGTGCGGAAAAGCTTATGGAGAGCGGCATAAAGAACGTCCGTTTCTGTCTTGGACAGGCGGAGTATCTCCACCACCTGTTTCACCCGCACACCATTGACAGGCTGTATCTCAATTTCTCCTGTCCTTTCCCTAAGGAGAGCTACGCAAAGCACCGTCTTACCCACACACGCTTTTTGAAGATATATAACGAGGTGCTTAAAAGCGGTGCGGAGATACATCAGAAAACGGACAATCAGCGTCTTTTTGAGTTTTCTATCGAGCATTTCTCCGCAAACGGCTTTAAGATGCAGAATGTTTCCCTTGACCTGCATAAAAGCGGCTTTGAGGGGAATATTATGACTGAGTACGAAACGAGATTTACATCAATGGGACTGCCGATATATCGCTTAGAGGCTATAAATCCCTAAGCAGGCTGTGGATAAAGCAACCGTCTGCTTTCTTCCTTCGCTTGTGGTACGGCAATATAATTCCTCACTCCTCACTCCTAATTCCTAATTGTACGAAAGGGGCATATATACGAAAAAGCTCACGGGAACATTTCCAAGCACATCGGGACTATGCAGGTGCCGATATTACATTTATACTCCTGAAAAGCCAAAGGCGGCGGTTATGCTCTCCCACGGTATGTGCGAGTATATCGAACGCTACGAGGGTTTTGCGGAATTCCTCTGCAAGAACGAGATAGCACTGTGCGGCTGTGACCACATAGGCCACGGAAACTCTGTCGCCCACGAATGTATGCTGGGGTATTTCGGGCTACGGGGAGGTCATCTGCGTATGGCACAGGACCTGCACCGTATGAAGCGTGTTATGGAGAAAAGATTTCCCGATATTCCGCATTTTTTACTGGGACACAGTATGGGCAGTTTTATCGCAAGGATATATTTTTCCCACTATTCCGACGATCGTTGGAGTGCGGCTATCTTTATGGGCAGTGCAGGGCCGTACCCGGGGGCGGAAATGGTGCATCTGCACCTGTGCAGAGTGATAGCACACAAGGGCGAGCTGTACCGCTATTATAAGGGCAAGGATCTTGCACTGGGGATATTCAATCTGCGTACCGAGAACTATCGTACACCAAGCGACTGGCTGAGCCGTGACGACAAGGTGGTGGATAAATTCCGCAACGACCCCAAGTGTGCGTTCACCTTTACGACGGCGGGATACAGGGATCTTGTCAACGCACTGGTACTTGCAAACAGCAAGGCGGTCATCGGCGGCACAAGGACAGATGTCCCTATGCTCTTCCTTTCGGGAGGAATGGATCCTGTCGGAGAGTACGGCCACGGAGTACGCAAGGCATGTTCTTTATACCGCAGACAGGGCTGTAACGTGACACTGCGTATTTACAGGGAGGCACGTCACGAGCTTCTGAATGAGCTTAACAAGGACGAGGTAATGTCCGATATACTGAGCTATCTGATAAACTATATCTAGGAGGACGCTATGAAAAGACTTTTAAGAGCCGCACTTGCTGCGGCAGCGGCACTTGCAGTGTGCTTTTCCCTGACAGGCTGCGTTTTTTTACAGCCGACTAAGACCTCTCAGGAGGAGCAGAAGAGGATACAAAACCTTAATATGTACGCAAGTACTTTACGCAATGCTGTAAGTATTTTCCTTACGTCTGCTGACAGCGTTACAGACGGAGAGCTGACAGTGACAGTGAGGGACGGTGTGTGGAGCGTACAGGACGTTTCCTGTGAGCTTAGCGGAGCGTACTGGCAGGACGGCGGCGACAGTGAAAGCTGCTGGATGCTTTTTATGAGCGATTATCTTCCCGATGTTAAGAGCTGTAAAGCAATGCTGTACATTCGTGATGAGCGTTGTGCGGCGGTCAGCCTTGTACACGACCCCGAATACAGCGGAGCGTTCCCTGAGTACGAGGATTTTGAAAAGTGTACATACAAGGGCTTTGCACAGACCTCGGGAAAGCTGCCCGACGGAACGCTTATGGGAACCTACCCTGTGCTTAACATAGAGCTTTAAAGGTTGACATCGTTCCGAAAACGTGCTACAATTATAGCATAAGAACAGGGAGGTGCGTTATGGCAAAGCGTGACGATAAGAAAAAGGACAACAACAAGCTTGAACGTATGATACTTCGCAACTGGATAATCTGCGGAGCGTCGCTGATAGCCATAATCGCTCTCAGCTTTATTGCAAAGGCTTGATATAAGGGATTTCGGCAGAGCATAAGCTCTGCCTGAGACCGTCGAAAAAGTCCCGTTGGGACTTTTCCGCCGAAACATCCGCACTGCCCGCATAAGGAATAAGGCGATAGCCGTTTCCAGTACAGTTGTGCGGATAGAAGTGTTTTTTGGTGCGGCAAAGCCACACCAAAAAAGTTATCAAAAAAGCCCGCTTTGCG
>JAZUSC010000016.1:0-70050 GCA_045606505.1 Oscillospiraceae bacterium | reverse complement strand
CCGAAATTCTGCTTTACTATTCCGGCTAAACCGTCAATGGACAGCATTTTGCCGCCTGCGGCATAATGCGTTCATATCCGTATATCCGCAAACAAGATATACCTGCGGAAATCTCATTTCTTTCAGCATTACCTCAGACCTCGCAGAATTGCTATGATCGTTTCCGCACAGATATTTTCGGGAAGCTCAATGGTTATTCCGTTGCCCTGTATTTTTATGCTTGCTGTCTCGTGCATAGAGGGTGTTTCAAGATTTGTGGCTATCGGCACGATCTGATGCGATTCTGCTTGTTCCAACGCTGTTTCTCTGATCTCCCGTAACCGGTAGTAGAAGGTCTTGGTTACTATTCCTTGTTCACTGCACCATTCACTGACCGTTTTTCCACTCTCCTGATATGCTGCGTACATCTCCGCCTATGCTTTATGCTGAACTGCTTTTGGTTGTCGCTTTTTTATCCATGTCTAATCTACTCCAATCCGGTCTAGTTATGTTTTTGCACTTCGCTAGACCTCATTGGACTTATTTTAGCATATTTTTCCCTGCGGAGGAAGACGCGGGTTTATTGAGCGGATACTGTTAATGAAAGAATTTCTTCTAAACTAAAAATGAGCCCGGTGCAATACCGAACTCATTTTCATATTATTTAATTATTCTGTCTAATCTTTGGGGTTCACTTCAAGATATGGTTGCACTGCTTTTTGATTTGCTGCATGAATTAATGGATTATTAAGAATCATCCGGATCTTTACACCTATATATGCTCTTATCGGAAATGCCATACTTATCAGCCATTAGTTTGTCACATATAGTGAAGTCATCTTTGTCAACGATTCCTTGTTTATACATATTCTTAACCACAGCCATTGAAGTCATATACCTTATCACATTCTCACGGTATTCATCTAACTCTTCATTTGACGCTCTGAATTCCTGTGGAATTTGCGATTGCTTGTTAGACATAAATAATACTCCTATCATATCGTTTTTGGGTTGCCCTTAATAGAAGCAAAAGATTAAGGGAAAGATGTGATGGCCAAAGGGGGATTATTTTAACAAATCTGCCAACGTATACTCGCCCCTTTTGAGGGTTGACACTCTTTTGTATTCTTGTATAGCAAAAACAAGAGCCTCAGTATCGGAAAAATAGTCTTTAAGAAAAGTAGCACTTTTCACATTATGGTGTTTTAAATCGGATTTGCAAAACACGCTCGGTTTCTTGCCTGATTTCTTAAATTCCTTATACTTACCCTCTTTTAAAATCACAAGCATTTCAATTTCGGGAGCAGTAATAACATTTATTACATCAATTTTGGGGGCATAAGCTTTACTTAATTTGAAATTCTCTCTATGTGAATCCAGTATTCTTAATACTGTAATCTTATCAGAAAAGCCTTTTCTCAAATACTGGTCCTCAAAGTTTTTGGCACTTCTACATCTGATAACTTCACCTTCAAGCATGTTATCATAAGTAAATATTAATCTATCTACATTAAGCAATAGTTCGATAACAGCTTGTTCAGCAGCACCCTCACAGATACAGGCCACATATTTTGAAAGTTTCATTATGCATCCCCCTTATGAGAATGTATAAGATTTTTCTTTAGGTCCATATAAGCATCATACAGTGGTGTAGTGCCTCCAAGAAAACCACTCTGATATGCCTCGCTCTTTTTTATATCATTTCTCTTTAATATTGAGGTGAGATTTTCTGCAGTTATACCTCCATTGTTTCGTACAATATAAATATTATCGTTTCTCTCAAACTCATCGAGCAGTTCAGCGTAATGTGTGGTGAATATCATCATTGCACCGTAAGGATTTACCTTTTGATCCATATAAAAACGAATAAGTGTTGAAACTATCTCGTGGTTAAAATGATTTTCAAGTTCATCAACTACCAAGTATCCACCTGTTTCAAATGTTTTTATAGCATTAAAAAAGGTGTTGATTCCTTTTATAGTACCCGAAGACAGATATCTGTTCAATTCAGATGAATGGTGTAAAACGATTTCTTCTTCATTTTTAAATTTCAAACGAATATCATTTTCTTTGCCATTCTTATTGATATGAAGGTATTCAATGCCAGGATCAAAAAATGCAATAAGCTCCGGGGGACAGTTCTCTGAAATACTCAGTTCGTTGATATTGGTATGCTGGAGCATATCAGTAATTGTCAGGTGCTCCTTATTTTTCTTGTTGAACGCAACGACTATACTTACATCGTCTAGCAAAAAATCTTCGTCGTTATTTCTAGCAATAGAAATCTCATAATCATCAAATGAAAATACGTCAGCTTTACTTTTTACTTTTGTGCAAGGCTTTATCTTGAGGTACTCATCTTTAATATATAGTTTTGCTTTTTTCTTTGCGACAACAGTATGGAGTAAATTAACGGTCTTATTTTTTGCATAAAAAAATACATCAAATGTGACTTCAGCACCATCAGACAAGCCATCGAGTATTTCTGAACAGGAAATGTTGTTAATAGACTCATTGTTGAGCATTTGGCAAACAAAAGTAATAAGTTTCAGTATAGTAGTCTTGCCCGAGGCATTGATGCCTATAAAAGAAATCACATTTTTTTGATAAAAGCACTGTGAACCATTTGAAAACAAGCAGCTCATTCTATCTGCGTTGTCAGCTGTTACTCTTTGTAATGCTAAAAAATCTATCTCACAAGTATTTTGGAATAAGGGTAATCCTGAAACACATATTTTTAATAATTTCATACATTCAACTCTCCCTATTGCGTATTTTGCGTTTTTATCCACCTAATTATACCACAACCAAAAAGAAAAGTCAAGATTAAAAACGGAGTTTGCGTTTTTAATCTTGATGAATTGGTATCTAATATATTTTTGCTTGTCGAGAAATTTTATGTAATTTAACTTAAAAAACCATATTGTCTAAATATATTACTAAATACATTGTTATTGTATACTTCTCTTGTTTTTCAGTAGTATTTGATTTTGCTTTCATTTATACAATTAACTTTTTTATATATCATTCGTATTAAAACCGTAGTAAACCGACTGCGTAAATACCAAGCTTTACCGCACTTTACCGCAAATTACCGCCATAATAACATACAGACAAGATATTGCCGTGGCAGACAAATAAAATCTTATACATCTATATAAATCCTCCTGTTTTGCCGTGTAATGCCACAATTTGCAGTGTTCTGCATATCTTTTATTTATCACAGAATATCGGTGTGCAGAGCAAATTGGGGCAAATCGTAGCGTATTTGTGACTTCAATAGTAGTAAAACAGTAGTAGAAATCGAGGAGATTACTACTGTCGAATTAGATCTTCATATTACTCAAATACATCGGGCATCAATTTATACCTGTTGATTACTTCGATACTCTCATCATTCAAACAATCTTCAAGTATCTTTTGTTCATCCTCTGAAAGGTTTTCTCTCTTATCACCAAACTGGCTGATAAGTCTTTTATATATGTTATCTTCTTCGCCTATAAATATTGCACCCATTTTTTCAAACACATACTTGCTATGATGATTTTGGGATGATATTTTGATTAAGAAATATTCAACATCACGTTCTTGACATACTTTCTGTACAAGCATTTTCACTACTTTCTTAGCAATGCCTTGATTACGTTTGTTCTCCAGTAATTCAATACCTATTTCCGGTGTATCGGATGTAGGGTTTTTAAGCTCGATTCCTCCGCAATGATCATTATTGCTGTCAAATATGGAATACATTTTATTTCCACTGTCGAAAATATCAACAAGAAGATACAGAGTATATTCGCCATCAGTGGTATAGGGAGTTTTGCTCATTTTATCTCCTTTGTTGTTACAGAATTTATGAAACAGGTGGTAGAAATCAGGAGATTACTACTGTCCTTATATACAGATATTATAGCATTATTACAGAGGAAAGTCAATTTGTTTAGATACTGGAAAAAACTCTGCTATTGTCTTTTTATCAGTATTCCCACAAAAAACCGCACCCTGATAAAGGGTGCGGTCGATGATATATCAATATAATTATTGCTGTTTTTTTATATGTCGATCAAAGTCTGGCATTTCTCTCATAATACGCTATGACATTCTGATAGCTATCACTATCAAGACGTACAAAATTAAATGTACCGGTAGAAAGATTCTGACCGCCTGTCGGTGCAATAATAGTATTGCACTTACAACAGGTGAATATCCTGTTATAAGTATCAGTGCGACCATTATCATTCAGAGTCATCGGATTGATGAGAAGCTTTGCTAAATTATTGTGACATATCGGGCATAAATATGTAACCATAGTAAAATACTGTGTGTTATCAGGAACATTTATCGTCTGTGCAAGAGCCTGTTCAAGAGAACAGTGAACAAGTTCAAAGGGAATATCAATAGGCTTACCGACATTGCTGTTGGTATTTTCTGTGCCTTCTCTGAAAAATCGTATAATGGAAAAGGATTCAAATGCTGATGCAACTTTACTGGGCTTTATTGAAAAGATACTGACAGCTTTTCCGTCCCACTGGTTATCCATAAGTTTTTCTGCTACCTTAGTGCTTATAACAGCGGGTAAAAGATCAGTTTGAGAAGCATTATCAAAATTCACCAATGCGACTTTAAAACAAGCCATAAACGTCATATCTGCCTCTCCCTGCATAGGAGTTACAAATACATAATCACCATTATCCAAACCTAACATTTCGGCTATTTCAGGAGCCATTCCGATAGAGTCTGCCTTAAAATCATCGACTACGACCACTCTTTGATTTAAATATTCTCCTGTACAATACTCCATTAATGTATTGCTTAAAGCCTCATTCATAAAATCCACGACATTATCCTCCTAAATCATTTGGCATCTTAGACTTTTCATATTATACCATAGAATCCCATTAAAATCAACCATATTTACCATTCTTTTATAGAATGCAACCTTACACTAAAATGCTCGGTTTTATATATAACTACAAAACACAAACGCCCTCGGCTTTGCCGAGAGCGTCTGCGTGATTGGAGGATTATTTTTATTTCATTTATCTCTTTGTTTGATTATATTTTAGCACCCTCAAAAAGAAAAATCAATAATTATGACAAAACTGTAACCACTTTTTGAGAAACTGTAATAATTCAGTAACCTTTTTGGTAATTTTGTAACCGTTTTGTAACCATTTGTAACCATACTGTAACCTGTTTGAAATAAACGTGAAAAATTTCAAAAAACACTGTTCAAACAGCCGAAAATATGCTATACTATAATGGTATAAATATGAGTAGGAGAATCAATATGGTATACCTCGACAATGCCGCTACAACAAAGCCCTGCAAAGAAACAGCGGCGGCAGTCAGCAACACGATGGAAAGCTGCTTCGGCAATGCAAGTTCACTTCATAAGCTAGGCATAAATGCTGAGATAGTTATAAACTCCGCAAGAAAAACGCTGCTTTCAAAACTACCTGAGGGTGATATATATTTTACCTCGGGTGCAACAGAAAGCAACAACACCGCAATATTCGGTGCTGCGGAAACATATAAAAGAACAGGTAACAAAATAATCACCACAGCGATAGAGCATCCCTCCGTCGCAAACCCTATAAATAAGCTTGAAGAAAAGGGCTTTGAGGTTATTCGCCTCTCCCCTAAGGACTTTGGTGATTTCGAGCAGGCAATAGCGGACGCAGTAGACGATAAGACCCTGCTTGTAAGCTGTATGGCTGTAAACAATGAAACAGGATTTATCGTTGACGTAAAGCGTCTGTACAGACTGGTAAAACGAAAGAACGAAAAAACTATCGTACATATTGACGCTGTACAGGGATTTCTTAAAGTACCGCTGGACGGCGACTTTATAAGCATTTCGGGACATAAGATACACGCCTCAAAGGGCATAGGTGCATTGTTCGTGAAAAAGGGCATACGCTTTTCCCCGTTGCTTCTCGGCGGCGGTCAGCAGAAAAAGCTCCGCTCAGGCACAGAACCCGTTGAGCTTATCGCAGGACTTGAAGCCGCTGTAAAGGCCTATCACGGCTCAGCGGAGAAGTTTACAGAGCTTAAAGTTCACCTTATTTCTCAGCTGAATGAAATAGATGGTATCACACTTAACTCGGACAACAAATGTGTTCCGAACATCATAAATTTCAGCATAAAGGGTGTACGCTCTGAGATAATGCTGCACTCTCTCGAAGAACAACAGATATATGTTTCAAGCGGTTCTGCCTGCTCAAAGGGTAAGACAAGCGGTGTACTTGCCGCTTTCGGTATCTCTGACAGCGATGCTGACAGTGCGATACGTGTAAGCCTATGTGCAGACACCACCAAAGAAGAGCTTGACACTCTCGTCACTCACATAAAAAAAGGAATTGAAAGGTTCAGAAGATAAAATGAATGAAATAGTAATGGTAAAATACGGAGAGATAGCTTTAAAGGGACTTAATAAGTCCACCTTTGAGGATATCCTCCAAAAGAATATAAAACGCAGACTTAAAGACCTCGGACAGTTTGAATATTTCCGCAGACAGTCAACTATCTACATCACTCCCCCTGCTGACGTTGATGTTGATATTATCGTAAAAAGACTTACATACATCTTCGGTATAGGTGCTATACAACGCTGTGCGGTATTCCCCAAGGAGTTCGCCGCTGTTACAGAGGGGGCAAAGGAGTATCTGCAAAACGCTCTCGAATGTGCCAAGACATTCAAGGTCGAGGCAAAGCGTGCGGATAAGAAATTCCCTATGCAGACCCCCGAAATACAGCAGGAGCTCGGCGGCGTGGTGCTGTCAAACTTCCCCCACCTCAAAGTGGATGTGCATAATCCCGAGGTCACTGTAAGACTTGAAATCCGTGACAACGGTGCATATCTCAGTGCCGAAAGAATAGTCGGTGCAGGCGGAATGCCTGTCGGCAGCTCAGGTAAGGCTATGCTTATGCTTTCCGGCGGTATAGACAGCCCCGTTGCAGGATATATGATGGCAAAGCGTGGACTTGTAGTGGACTGTATCCACTATGTCAGCCCGCCATATACCTCCGAGCGTGCAAGAATGAAGGTAGAGGCTCTCTGTGAGAAGATGACAAACTACTGCGGAGATATCAAATTCTACTGTGTTCCCTTCACCGAGATACAGGAGGCTCTTCGTGACAACTGTCCCGAGGAATATTTTACCGTTCTTATGAGAAGAATTATGGTGAAGATAGCAAACAAGATATGCGACCGTGACGGTTACGGTGCTATCATCACAGGCGAAAGCGTTGCACAGGTAGCAAGTCAGACGCTTACAGCACTGTACTGCACGAATGAAGCCGCAGAATACCCCGTATTCCGTCCCGTTATAGGTATGGACAAAAAGGAGATCATAGAGATATCAAGAAAGATTGATACCTACGAAACATCTACCCTGCCTTACGAGGACTGCTGCACGGTATTTTCACCGAAGCACCCCAAAACAAAACCCCGTCTTGAAGATATAAAGGCTGCCGAGCAATCATACGATTTTGACAGTATGATTGAAAAGGCTGTTGCCGAAACCGAGATAAAGCGTTTCAAGTGCGGAGAGGAAACTATAAACCTGTTTGATTGATATGAATGACAATGAATATACTGCTCTGCTTAGTGAAATAAGCAGCCTTGCAGAAAAGATAGTAAAGCTCTGCTCCGAAAACGGAAAAAAACTCGCCACCGCAGAAAGCTGCACAGGAGGTATGCTCTCAGCGGCAATAACGGCAGTGTCGGGCAGCTCATCGGTGATAGAACTTGGGATATGCTCATACTCTAACCGCATTAAAAATAAGGTCTTAGGTGTGGACACAAGCATTTTGGAAAGCTATACCGAATACAGCATACAGTGTGCCGAGGCTATGGCAAACGGTGTACGCAGAAATGCCCTTTCAAATTATGCTGTTTCCACAACGGGAGTTGCAGGACCGACAGGCGGCACTTCCGACCACCCAGTCGGTGAGGTGTGTATCGGTATAAGCACTGATAAAACAAACTATGGGGAACGTTATGTATTTACACAGAAAAGCGGCGACTGTTTTTCAGCAAGGGACTACATCAGAGCCTCTGCCGCAAAACAAGCTTTGATATGTTTATACGATGCAATAAAAAAAGATCTGTCAACTGAAAGGTGATGAAATATGGCTAACTACAAAGAAAAGCCAAAAAAGAAAAGTACCAGTTCAAAAAATATCGCACTGGACAAAATGGACTTCTATAACGAGCCTGCTCCGAAGAAAAAACGTCAGGACAAGATAAAGGGACGTCCTCAGAATATATTCGTGAGATTTGCTCACGCCGCATTCCCACAGGAAACGGACGACAAGAGCGAAAAGATCCGTAAGATAGTCCTTCTTGTACTTATCGTTGTATTTGCAGTATCGATAGGATATCTGCTGTTCCAGATTGTAAGTATAAACGATACAGGTGCTACGGACAAGGCACAGAGTATTGCAGGAGTTGACTCAGGTGTGATAGATATGGACGACTACACACCTCCCGAAATAATCATCACCGCACCGACCTCTCCGACAAGCGGTACAGGTTCAGAGCCGACAGAATCTGAAAGCTCAGTACCCGAAGAAACAGAAGAAATAAATGTTACACCCGTTGTCAATACTCCTATAAATGCTGACCTTGACAAGCTGATAAGAGAAACAGGCAACAACGATATAAGAGGCTGGATAAAGATTACAGGCACATATCTGAACAACGCAGTCGTTCAAGGTCCTGACAATGACTACTACCTCAACAAGGACGTTTTCAAGAATGAATCGATAAACGGCTCTGTATTTTCAAGCTACCGCAACAAGTGGGACGGCACTGACGAAAACATCGTCCTGTTCGGTCATAATATGATATCCGGACAGATGTTCGCAACCGTCAGATACTACCTACCCAACGACGCAAGTCGTGAGCCTGTTGCATTCTACAAGGTACACCCCACCATAATGTTACAGACCCTTGACGGCAAGACCCACATTTACAAGGTATTTGCAGGAGTACTTGCAAACACTCAGTCTGAATATGGCGAGGTATTCAAATACGCAAGTAAGACAAGCTTTAAAGATCAGACGGATTTCAATAACTTCATCGTTGATATAATGGACAGAAGCTGGTTCCATACAGATGTTGATTTACAGTACGGCGACAAGCTGCTGACACTCTCCACCTGCTACTGGCCGTTAGGTGAGGAAATAGACACCCGCTGGGTAGTATTCGCAAGAGAAGTTCGTCCCGGCGAAAGCGAATATGTAGACACCACCGTTGCTACACGAAACTATAACGCTAAGCTGTTTGACTACTATTATAAGCTGATAGGTGGACAGTGGTACGGAAGTACCTGGGACAAATCAAAGCTCAAAGGCTATACGGGTTGAGATAACTCCGCCCGATAGTCCCGAAAGGAAATCATTATGGCAAAATACGTTAAAAAAGAAAACATCTTTTTAAAGATAGCAAAATACCTCTTCCCGTGGAAAGGCGACAGCACGACAGAAATATTGAGAAAGGTGATCTTTCTTGCCGCTTCCATTGTGCTGATAGTATCCCTTTGTCTGCTGCTCACACAAAGCAGCAACCGAATAGAGGACAACAAGACAAACGAAATAATCAGCGACATCTACCACGGCAATCAGGAAGTAGTTACCAGCGGAAGCACTATCCTTCAACTGGATACCGAAAAGCAGGAGCAGATTCGTGAGGAAAATCCTGAGATACTTGAAGAATTCATTCCCCTGCTCGCAATAAACGAGGACGTTGTTGGCTGGATATCCCTTGGTGACGAGGACGAGCCGTTTATCGACTACCCCGTTGTACAGGGCGACGATAATGATTTCTACCTCAAACATAACATCTACGGCGAGGAAAGTGTTTCAGGCTCAATATATGCAGACTACCGTGAGCCTCTCACCGCAGACAGCGAGCCTGCTAACCTTATACTGTATGGTCATAATATGAAATCGGGCGAATATTTCGCAAAGGTAACGAGATATTACAACGGAAAACCCGGCTTTGACGGAGGTCTTAGCTATCATCAGAAATACCCGACCTTCACATTCAGCTCTCTTTACGAAAAGTATACATACAAGATATTTGCAGGTATGATGGTAAACACAAAAACGACAGAGGGCGATGTGTTCTACTATCTGCGTGGAAGAAACTTTGAAACAAAGGCTGACTTTGACAACTATGTGGCTCAGATACTTGACCGTTCAACATTCTATACAGATGTAGACCTCAAATACGGCGACCACCTTATCACGCTTTCGACCTGTGTTTATGATTTCGGTATAAATGCACGCTGGGTGCTTTTTGGCAGAAGAGTGCGTGAGGGCGAAGACCCTACCGTTGACGTAAGCAAAACATACGAAAATCCCGACCCGCTGTATTTCGATTATTATTATAACTATATCAGTAAAAAAGACAGCTGGGGCGGCAGAAAATGGCCCGCTGAAATGATCTACGGCTACTCCTACTAATATTTCCCGTGCGAAAGGACTGAACTAAATGGCAGAAATGGATATGGGGCTGTCCCCCCAGAACAAAAAAAATAACAACGGCAAGAAAAAGAAGAAAAAGAAAAAACAAAATCTGTTTATGAGCATCGTCACGGGACTTATCCCGTGGAAGGGCGACAGTACAACAGAGATATTCAGAAAGCTGATATTCCTGCTGTCGCTGGGCGTTCTTATATTTGCGGTCGTGCTTATATTCAACCACGTTATCCTTATTACGGGCGACCGTGATGTTGTCGTTTCTAACCCCGGTAATACCTCCGGAGACGAAGCAGACGCTCCCACCTACATAGTAGACCTCAAAAATCAGGCACCTACTCAGGAACAGATAGACAAGCTCCCCGAGGGAACGATAAACGAGGAATACGCCGCACTCTATGAGGCAAACAACGACTTTGTAGGCTGGATAAATATAAACGGTACAAATATAGACTATCCTGTGCTTCAATCAGGAGAATATCCAACCTTTGAGCATTGCGAAACATACAAGTTGTATGGTGTATGTAGCTTCTGTGATGAGATAGAGGCTGACCACCGTCTTGCAACACAGTTCTACCTCCACCACGACTTTAACAGAAATTATCTGTTTGACGGAAACATCTTTGCTGATTACGAAGGAATTATAGGTCCTGATACTATGCCCGACAATACAATACTGTACGGACATAATATGTTGTATAAGCACCAATTCTCCGCACTTACAAACTACTATAACAATATCGAATTCCTCAAAAAATCGCCTGTTATAGACTTCAACACTATGTATCAGAACAATAAATACAAGATATTCGCTGTATTTATCACAAACACCACAAAAGATGTGGGCGAGGTGTTCGATTACTACAACCACGTTTACTACAACAATAGCTCAGAGTTCTATGACTATATCCTTGAATGTATGGACAGAAGTATTTATGAAACAGGCGTTGATGTTCAGTACGGCGATCAGATACTGACCCTCTCCACCTGTGATGCTTCCACTGCACTTGAAGATATGCGTCTTCTCGTCGTTGCGAGAAAAGTTCGTGACAACGAAAGTCCCGAAGTAGACACAAGCAAGATTGCTCGTAAATCCAGTGTGAAGTTCTGTGAGGGCTACACAAACATCTACGGAAACAGATGGAAGGGCAGAACCTGGGACATCTCTCTTGTAAAGGGTATGGCTGAATATCTAAAAGAAAACGGTCTTGAAGACCCTGCTGAATGATAAGCATTCAAACAAAACATCGGAGACATAATGAAAAAGATATCACTTACAAAAATAATAGTTGCACTGGTTATCTGCAATATATATGTATTCACCTGCGGAGTTATGGGCGTAATTGAAGATGTTCCCGTTTCCGCTCAGGCGGAGAACAACACTAACCCCCCGCTTGACGAGGGGGCAAATGGTCAGGGTACGGTGGATTTTATCGTCCCTGAAAGCACCGACCAAAGCTCATATGTTAATATTGGATTTGTGGATTTCGGACAGCCTCCTCTTGCTGAAAGACCCGTATATACCACTATGAAACCTGTGGCAGATGAAGAGGCAGAGGTTCAGGAAAATGAGCCTGTTATACCTCCCGAGGATAACGATGATCCAGGTTTTATACTGGATGTTCCCTCTGAAACAGTTGAAGAGCCTGACATTACAACAACTTCGACTACTACGACCCCTGCAACGACTACAACTCCCGCAACAACTACAACTCCCGCAACAACTACGACTCCCGCCACGACTACGACTCCCGCCACGACTACAACTCCTGCAACAACTACCACTCCCGCAGCAACCACAACTCCCGCAACGACTACGACCACCACACCACAGTTCAGCGGAATACCGGTAGATACTACTACAACTACTACCACTACCCCCGCAACAACTACCGAGCCTGAGGAGATAGTCACAAATCCCGACGCCGCATACGAGCAGCTTACCGTAAACGATGGCGGCACAGTAGTTACAGGAAATGCGATAGATATAATCTCACGCATAACACAAACTGAGGTCGGATATACATTCGCACCAGAGGCAATAAAGGCACAGGCTGTGGCTGCATATACATACGTAAGATACTATAATGACCACGGTATGACACCGCAGGTAATTCTCAGCGACAGCATAAACGAATCTGTCAGAGTGCTGGTGAGCTCAATTCTCGGACAGGGTGTATATTATAACGGCGATCTGATACAGGCCGTTTACTCTGCATCCTCTGCGGGATATACCGCATCAAGCCTTACTGTATGGGGCAATGATTATCCTTACCTTATCAGCAGATATTGTGAACTTGACGAGCTTTACGACCCCAACTACGGAAGAACAAAGCAATTCTCTTCTGCTGATATCAAGGCGAGAGTATATAACACCACAGGGATCTCTCTCAACGATGATCCTTCAAGCTGGTTTGCCATTGAAGAATATCTCGACCACGTTTATGTAGGTCAGATGAATATCGGCGGTTATCACAGCTACACCAACAGCAGCGGAAAATCCGTAAAGCTTACAGGTAAGGTATTCCGTGATAAGATAATGAATTTCGATATCCGCTCCTATGCTTTTGATATCGACTATGACGCAGCTTCTGATATGTTCACATTTACAACATACGGCTACGGTCACGGTGTAGGTCTTAGCCAGAATGGTGCAAATGCCCTTGCAACATACTGGGGCTATGACTACAAGCAGATACTGGAATTCTACTACAACGGCTGCGAAGTCTATTAAGCTTACATAAAAATTCCCCCGAAGAAATCGATCTTCGGGGGAAACGTTTATCTGCTGTATCACTGTCTGATGTATATGCCCTGCTCTTCAATATAATCTTCAAGCTCCTGCTTCATATCATCGACCCAGGTGCGGTCAATAAATTCGGGCTTTTCGGCAGTCTGCTCTGATATATTATTCTGCTTTTCCTTTTCGTCCATTTTTACACGCTCCTTTTCTATATTGTAGCACGTTTTAGTCAAAAATACAAGCTTTTTCATTACGCTTGACATAACATACCATATATGATATACTATCATTTGTGTGAACAAAATAGGTCATCGGAGAATTTTCTGCCGCAGCAGAATAATTGATAAGATGTCGAGTGCGCTCGGTTTTTGGGTGCACTCTTTTTATTTACAGAAAGGTGATATTATGATACAGAAAAAAGACAAAACACCTATACAGCTTTCAGACCATTTTACATACGGCAGACTGATAAGATTTGTTATTCCGTCTATCATTATGATGATATTCACTTCTGTCTATGGTGTCGTAGACGGCTTGTTCGTATCAAATTATGTAGGAAAGACGCCCTTTGCGGCTCTTAACCTCATAATGCCGATGATAATGATTATGGGTGCTGTCGGATTTATGATAGGTACTGGCGGCTCGGCACTTGTTGCAAAGACGCTCGGCGAAGGCGACAAGGACCGTGCAAATCGCTACTTCACAATGCTGATAATACTTGACCTTATTGCAGGTATATCTCTTGCAGCAATAGGAAATCTTGTCATAGAGCCTGTGGCAATACTCCTCGGTGCTGACGAATCACTTCTCCCCCACTGCGTACTTTACGGCAGAATAACGCTGTGTGCTCTCCCCGCATTTATGCTGCAAAATGCCTTTCAAAGCTTTCTGATAACCGCTGAAAAGCCAAAGCTCGGACTATTTGTAACAATATGTGCAGGCTGCACCAATATCCTGCTAGACTGGTTTTTCGTGGGAATATTCAGTTGGGGTCTTGCGGGAGCTGCTTTCGCAACAGGTCTGAGCCAGCTGGTCGGCGGCGTTATTCCACTTATATACTTTTTACGGGAAAACAACAGCCTTTTAAAACTTGTGAAAACAAAAATGGAGCTTTCCCCACTGGTAAAGGCTTGTACAAACGGCTCGTCAGAGCTTATGTCAAATCTGTCTATGTCGCTGGTAAGTATCCTGTACAATGCTCAGCTTATGGATATTGCAGGCGAAAACGGCGTTGCGGCTTACGGCGTAATAATGTATGTAAACTTCGTATTTGTATCATTCTTTATCGGATATTCTATCGGTGTTGCACCTATCATAGGATTTAATTTCGGTGCAATGAACAGTGCAGAGCTTAAAAATCTTCTCAAAAAGAGCCTTATCATAATCGGCTGTGCGGGAGTGCTTATGACCGCCCTTGCAGAGATTTCAGCCTCTCCCCTGTCGCAGATGTTTGTCGGCTATGACAAGGAATTGTTTGAGCTGACACGAAAAGGCTTCCAGCTTTACTCCTTATCCTTTCTGCTTTGTGGTTTTAATATCTACGGCTCGGCATTCTTTACCGCACTCAACAACGGTGGAATTTCAGCGGCACTTTCCTTTACAAGAACGCTGGTATTTCAGGTTGCGGCATTGTTTATCCTGCCGCTGTTTCTCGGTGTAGACGGCATATTCCTTGCTATCGTGGCCGCTGAGATACTCGCAGGTTTTATGACCCTGTTTTTCATCTTTATCAAAAGGAAAAAATACAAATATATGTAATAAGAGGTGCGGCACAGTATCAAATACTGTGCCGCTCTTCTTTACATAACTTAGTTCAATCCTCGTCCTTTCGGACGGCACGCACGGTCTTTCCGTGCTTTATGGACAGCCTGTTAATATCTCCGCATTCAAGCCGCTTAGCGGCTCATAAGTAATGAGATAATCATCTGTACTGCGTGGAGTATCTACTCCCTCACAGCGGCGTATCCTTACTGTGTCAAATACTGCATAGCTGGGATATTCTCCGTATGCTGAGCTATGCTCCCACCAATATAGCCTTTCCATACGCATAGAACCCTCGGGTCTTGCAGCTGAGGCATCATTGCGGAATATACAGCAAAGTGCTGCTTTCAGCTTTTCGGCATCCTCGGCTGAAAATCCGTTTTTTGCAGCGGTGCGAACATTTATAGAGCCTTTAACGGTGTACAGACCATACTTCACATAACTCCTGAATCCTAAGGTATCAGATGCACGTTTTCCACCTGTACTTCCGTTTATGCAGCGTGTAACAGGCAGCTCTGTTATCCTTATCGGCTCAACGCTGAATGACCGCTGCACTGTGACCGCTCCGTTGATATTCACCGTACTGCCCTCTATATCTCCGCCCGAAAAAGAAAACACCTGTCCAAAGCACCGCACATCAACCCAACGCTCACAGACTGTACGTTTAAACTCCTCACGTGACAGCTTCAAAAAAGGTCTTGCCCTTGCAAAAAGGGAATCTGACTTATCAGCAGACGGAGTTACAAATATCTCCTCCCCCATTTCATATAGCCTGTCACGTAGCTTTCTCTTTATGCATACATCATTGATTATCCCGTAGCCCTCATCATCTATCCGTGGTCTGCCACCGTTGAGCGGGTCGCCGTTTGGGTTTGCTCCGCTGACAGATATCAGCATAAGAAAATCTATCTTGTGTTTAAGTTCAGACATTATACCTCTCCTTGATATCTGCGGGCAGCTCTCTTCCGTCAAGGATACAGCCCATTATCCTCTCTATGGTCTGAGCGATCAGTCCCTCATTCCTCTCTTCGTGCAAAAGGCTTTTTAGAGATCCGCTAAACCCTAACGACCTTTCAAAATAATCCTCTGCTCTTATACGGCGGTAAAAGGTTATTGATACTCTGCCCTTTGTTACCTCTGCAAAGCCCATTACAGTAACTTCGCCTATTATCTCACTGTAAGACAGCATTTCAAACGGTAAGGGGACAGTATTCCCAACACTGTCAAAAGCTATGTATCTTCTGCTACCATAACTCCTGCCATTTTCTAAAAGTCTTTTCAATACTGCGTGTGCTTTAAATGAGCATTCTCGTCCTATCGGAAATACCTGTGAACTATCGGTAAATCTTCCGCTGTAAACTATCCTGCTCTTCTCACTGAATGAAATAAGCTTTGCAGAGCTGCTGCCTCCCATTATACGCTTCGGGTGAGCCTTTGAAGATACGTCATATTCACCTGATACACAGCAAAGCTCTTTTCTCTCCCCCTGTGACCTTACATACGAAACATATGCACTGCGGAGAGCCTCGTCCTCCCACAGTTTTACACCGCCAACCGAAAAACGCACCATCATTCCGCTGTATTTATCGGATAAGCATAGGTCGGCAGACAGTCTGCCCGTATTCATATATCGCCTTACCGCCTGTAATTCTGCTGTCGTATATTCGGAGTCTGCCCAACTGTTAAGCTGTTCAAGATAAGCCTTGTTATGCTCAGTAGAGAGCGACAGATACTTTATCGTATCGCTGAGCGGGTGCGGTGCTATTCCAAAAGACCTTGTAAGAGAACTTTCAGTCACGGGAATGACAGTTTTGATTCGACAAAGCTCCGCAGAATGAAACTCTCCCTGTGCTGTAAGCCTTAACTCAACATCAGTGTAAAACTCCCAGTGGAACAGCGGAATATCCTCACTCCCGTAAAATGACGCAAGTTGTTCAAACCAGTTCATATCTCTTCTCCGAAGTAGTACAGCTTCTCACATAACGTGTAAATATACAGTCCTGTGGCTTTGGAAAACGTATTATGCCATTCTCCATTACGCAGTGCCATAGTCTTGAATACAGCTCTCCCTCTTTTCCGTTTATATCGGTCGGGTAGGTCATTCCGTGATACATAAGTCCGAAATCTTCTGTTCCACTGTTATCATAATAACCACTGTCGTCACAAAATGTGCTTTCCTTGATATCGGCAAGGCAATCCTTTGTCCCAAGAAAAGCCTCATATCTTCCGCCTTTCCTGAGCATTCTTTTGGCTATGCTGAAATGCTTATCCTCGTCAAGCTCTACTGTGCCGCTCTCCTCAAAATGAGCCTGTACCTTGTAACGCACATCACGAAGATAGGTATAAACCGAAAGCTCACTCCCGTCAGCACGGTATTTTCTCCGTACAACAGACATAGACTCTGTGCGTATCGGATTCATCACCCTTACACTGTCCACCACCCATTCAAAAGAACGGTCGAAATATACAGAACGCAGTATCCCCTTTATCGCCTCGTATGTAGGAACAGGCAGTGTGAATCTCTCACCACCCGCTTTTGTTATCGGGTCGGTAAAGAGAGCATATCGTCCGCTGACCTCAAATTCTACCCTGTTTCGATGTTTCATTTCCGTACCTCTGCGATGTGTAATATGGTCTAATTATAAGCATTTTCCTATGATATCGCAATCGGAATAGTGTACAAAAAAATAATATGTATAAAAATTCCTGCTTTCATATTACATCAAATAATTGTATATTACGCATAACATTTAAAGCAGATTTTTGTCAAGATATATAATTTGCATATTAAATTTCCTTTTTTATCCTTGTGATTATGCTGTAAAATGCACTGTTTTTTCTACAACTAGGTTGAACTTGTAACAAAAAGAAAAACGATACGGAAGAACCGTACCGTTTCAGATCATAACATACGCAGCCCACTGCTACCCTCAGAATCAAACCATACAGCGAATTTCTGACCGCATTGCAGACATTTCAGTTCGTGCCTGAGATATCCCTTTGTGTCGCCTGTGATATCGTCAATGGGAAATGTACCGCTCTCCACCGTCATATCTCCAAGAGAAATCAGTGAGCGTATCTTATCTATCTCGTGAAAATACTGCAAGGAACTGCGAAACCCCTTATACAGATGAATTATCTTACAGCTTATACACATATCTCCTCCAAATAATTCAGCCCCGCATAAGCGAGGCTGAATGATATCATAGATCAGATCATACTGGGTTCCCAGCAAGAGGGAGCTTCAAGACCGAACATCTTAACAACTGTGGGAGCTACATTTGCAAGACCGTACTCGCCGTCCTTGATGGTATAAGTTGTGTCCTTATCATAGATGATGAAAGGAACAGGGTTAAGGGAGTGAGCTGTTCTAACATTAACCTCACCCTTCTTGTTCTTTTCAAGCATCTCATCTGCGTTGCCGTGGTCAGCTGTTACGAGCATTGTAACGCCGTACTCGTCGCATACATCTTTAAGACGTGCAAGACCGATATCAACGGACTCAACACCGATAATAGTAGCTGCCATACTGCCTGTATGTCCAACCATATCGCGGTTGGGGAAGTTGCAGCGGAGGAAATCGTATTTCTTGCTCTTGATAGCTTCGATAAGGGCGTCTACGATCTCAGCAGACTTCATCCAGGGACGCTGGTCAAAACTTACGTTGTCAGAGGGGATCTCTACATACTCTTCAAGCTCCTCACTGAACTTACCGCTCTTGTTACCGTTCCAGAAGTATGTTACGTGACCGTACTTCTGTGTTTCGGAGATAGCATACTGTTTAAGTCCTGCGTTTACGAATACCTCAGAGAGTGTATTTGTGATCTCAGGAGGATTTACAAGGTATCTTGCAGGGAGTTTGAGGTCGCCGTCGTACTGTAACATACCAGCATAGCAAACATCAAGCTTCTTGCCTCTGTTAAAGTAGTTGAACTCGTCCATATCGAATGCCATAGACATCTCGATAGCACGGTCGCCACGGAAGTTGAACAGGATAACGCTGTCGCCGTCAACGATCTTACCAACAGGCTCGCCGTTCTCAGCAATAACGAATGCAGGAAGATCCTGATCGCTGCCTACACCTGTTTCAGCACAGAGTGTATCAAATGCCTCAATAGCAGAAGCGAACTGTCTGCCCTCGCCCTTAACGTGGGTATTCCAGCCAAGCTCTACCATAGGCCAATCTGCCTGATATCTGTCCATTGTAAGCTTCATACGGCCGCCGCCACTTGCAATTCTGCCGTCAAAGGAAGCGTCGTTAAGCTCTGCAAATACATCTTCAAGCTGCTTGATATACTGACCGCCTGTCAGAGGGGGAACGTCACGTCCGTCAAGCAGAGCGTGTACTCTTACCTTGCTTACGCCGTCAGCCTTAGCACGTTTTACCATATTGATAAGGTGGCTGATGTTGGAGTGTACATTACCGTCTGAAAGCAGACCGATAAAGTGCATTGTGGAGCTCTTAGCCTTTGCGTTTTCAGCGAGTTCCTTCCAAGCTGCGGAGTCATACATCTTGCCGCTTTCGATAGACTCGTTTACGAGCTTTGCACCCTGAGAATAGATCTGACCGCAGCCAAGTGCGTTATGTCCAACCTCAGAGTTGCCCATATCGTCGTCGGAGGGAAGTCCTACCGCACCGCCGTGAGCTTTAAGTCTTGCCATAGGGCAATTTTTCATCATCCAGTCAAGAGTGGGTGTATTAGCCTCTGTAACAGCGTCGCCAAGACCTGTCTTTGAAAAGCCTACACCGTCCATTACTACTAATAATACGGGTTTAGCCATTTTATAAATCTCCTTGTAACAAAAAAGTAAGGTGGGCAGGGCTATCAAGCCAGCCCACCTGTTAATTTTTCAGAAATCAGCCCTGTTCAGCAGCCTTGATGATTGTTGTGAAATCTGCTGCCTTTAAGGAAGCACCGCCGATAAGGCCACCGTCAACGTTTGTCTTGGAAACAAGCTCAGCAGCGTTTGCAGCGTTCATAGAGCCACCGTACTGGATTGTGATTGTTTCTGCAACGTCAGCACCGTAGAGCTTAGCGAGTGTAGCACGGATAAATGCACAAACTTCTTCAGCCTGGTCAGCAGTAGCTGTCTTGCCTGTACCGATTGCCCAAACAGGCTCATAAGCGATAACGCACTTTTTGAGGTCAGCAGCGTCGATACCGAAGAAGTCAAGCTTGATCTGACGAGCGATAACTTCCTCTGTGATGTTGCACTCACGCTCCCAGAGAAGCTCACCAACGCAAACAATGGGTTTCAGACCTGCTGCAAGAGCAGCCTTTGTTCTCTTGTTTACAGTTTCATCTGTTTCAGCGAAGTACTGACGACGCTCAGAGTGACCGAGAACTACGTACTCAACACCCATTTCTGCGAGCATATCAGCGGATATCTCACCTGTGAAAGCACCGCTCTTCTCAAAGTGGCAGTTCTCTGCACCGATCTTGATATTTGTTCCCTCTGTTGCAGCGAGAGCTGTTTCGAGGTTTGTGAAAGGTACACAAGCTACGATCTCAACGTCCTTAACATCTACAACCATACCTTTAAGCTCGTCAAGGAGAGCCTTAGCCTCAGGTCTAGTCTTGTTCATCTTCCAGTTACCGGCAATTATTGCCTTTCTTACTGCCTTATTCATAGTAATATTCTCCTTAAATTTAAAATGTCAAATATAGATCAAACTATAAAACAGGAGAACAGGATATCCTGTCCTCCTGCGTAGTATCAGAAATTACTTATCCTGAATTACATCAATACCGGGAAGTACCTTACCCTCGAGGTATTCGAGAGAAGCACCGCCGCCTGTGGAGATGTGGCTCATCTTGTCAGCGTAACCGAGCTGTACAACAGCTGCTGCGGAGTCGCCGCCGCCGATGATTGTTGTAGCCTCAGCCTCAGCAAGGCCCTTAGCTACTGCGATAGTACCCTTAGCGAGAATGGGGTTCTCAAATACGCCCATAGGACCGTTCCAAACAACTGTCTTAGCAGCCTTAGCCTCAGCAGCGAACAGATCCATTGTCTTAGGACCGATATCAAGACCCATCATATCAGCGGGGATCTTGTCAGAGTCAACAACGGAAACCTCAACCTCAGCGTCGATGGGGTCAGGGAATGCCTTTGTGATTGTTGTATCGATGGGGAGAAGCAGCTTCTTGCCGTTCTTCTCAGCCTTAGCGATCATTTCCTTGCAGTAGTCGATCTTCTCATCGTCAACGAGGGAAGTACCAACCTCATAGCCCTTAGCCTTTAAGAATGTGTAAGCCATACCACCACCGATGATGAGTGTATCGCACTTCTCAAGGAGGTTAGAGATAACGTTGAGCTTATCAGCAACCTTTGCACCGCCGAGGATAGCAACGAAAGGACGAACGGGATCTTCAACAGCATTGCCGAGGAAGTCGATCTCCTTGTTCATCAGGTAGCCAACTGCTGTTTCCTTAACGAACTTTGTAACGCCTGCTGTGGAAGCGTGTGCTCTATGAGCAGAGCCGAAAGCGTCCATTACGAAGAACTCGTTGTTTACGAGGTCACCAAGTTCCTTAGCAAACTCCTCGCCGTTCTTTGTTTCTTCTGCACCACGGAAACGTGTGTTTTCAAGAACTACGATCTCGCCGTTGTTCATAGCTGCAACAGCTGCCTTAGCATTGTCGCCTACTACTGTATCGTCCTTAGCGAATGTTACCTTTGTGGAAACCAGCTCTGCGAGTCTGTCAGCAGCAGCCTTTAAGGAGAACTTATCCTCAGGACCGTTCTTCGGCTTACCGAGGTGAGAGCAGAGTACGATCTTAGCACCGTTCTCAACCAGCTTGTTGATTGTGGGGAGTGCTGCAACGATTCTGTTGTCGTTTGTGATCTTGCCTTCCTTCATAGGAACGTTGAAGTCAACACGCACGAGAACGTGCTTGCCCTGAACGGAAAGGTCTTCTACGTGTTTCTTGTTAAGCTTGCTCATTGTTGTATTTCCTTTCATTATGAAAATATTGAACACATTTGATAGTATTATGACCAACAAAATGATACATAACACCTACAAAATATATTGTACTATATTTCAGTAATTTTTGCAAGTGTTTTTTGCGAATATTTGAGAAAATATTAACATATCGCTATTCAAAATTGACATAATAGTTATGTTATGATACATTTATATCCAAACAACAAGCTTTGAGGTGATATTATGGACTTCTTTTATTGTCCGAAATGCGGAGAAAAGCTTTCAGAAAAACAAGTCGGTGACGAGGGGCTTCTCCCCTTCTGCGGAGAATGTGACAGACCGTGGTTTCCGTTCTCTTACCCGTGTGTTATTTGCCTTGTAATAAACGAATTTAATGAGATAGCACTTATCCGCCAGACATACGCTACCAAAAACTTTATCTGCGTTGCGGGATTTATAGCTAACAAGGAAACACCCGAACACGCCGCTGTCCGTGAGATAAAAGAAGAAATAGGTCTTGACGTTCAGGAGCTCTGCTATGTAAACAGCTATTATTACAAAAAAACAGACTGCCTTATGCTAGGCTTTGCGGCAAGGGTGAAAAAAGCAGAATTCAAGCTTTCGCCAAACGAAATAGAAACAGCAAAATGGTTCAGCATAGATAAAGCTGCCGAAGAACTTGCAAAGGGTGCGACGGGAAAAGACCTACTTAGGGATTGGCTGATATTCAACAAATCAATCCAATAAAAATAATATAGCCTCCGCTCTACACGGAGGCTATGTTTTTTATCAGTTTCTTTCAGGACCTCTTACAAGAACACCGATCATATCAGGACCTGCATTACACGCAACAGCCGCACCGCAGGGGGCGACCATTGCAGGACCGTAGCCGAGTTTCTTTGTCATCTTGTCGATAAACTCCTTTTCCGCCTCGGGACGTGTGGTGGTAATAACGCACCAGGGAGTTTCGGGTATCATACGGGAAGAGATATGCTCAACAGCCGCATCGATAGCCGCCTTTTCGCCTCTTGCCTTCTTAACTACCTCTGTTTTTCCTGCAAAAAGGGAGATGATAGGTTTAAGACCCATAAGCTCACCAAGGAAAGAAGCAGCAGCGGTAATTCTTCCGGACTTCTTCATATGACGAAGATCAAAGCCGATAATATAAGCCTCGATATGCTTTGCCCAATCTTCAAGATAAGCAACAACGCTGTCAACAGACTGACCCTCTTCAAGCTTTCTACAAGCCTCAACGATAGGGTAACCGTAGCCAAGCGTATAATTCTGGCTGTCGATAACGTGGATAACAAGATCCTTTAAGTCCTCCTCAACGGCCTGCTTTGCTATAATAGCGTTTGCATAAGACTGTGAGCCTGCACCATTGATAGGCTCAACGATAAGTTCACGGACACCCTCAGCATAAAGCTCACGATACTTGTCCTCAAAACGAATAGATGTGATCTGAGAGTGCTTGGGTATCTCGGAATTTTCCTTTAAGATCTTGTAAAACTCGTTGATCTCGATATCCTTGCGGTCAATGTAGGTCTTGCCGTCAATAGTAAACTCAATAGGAATAATGACCAGCAGGTCTTTGTACTTTTCTTCCAGCTCTAAGGGAATATCACAAACGCTGTCGGTGATAATTCTTACTTTCTCGTTCATAGGGGATATCCTTTCTTAAATAAATCGTTTAGTTTTTTATTCCACTGTGTCCCAATCAAATTGCGTTAATCTGCCGTTGTTTTCAAGCTCAGGGAAGCTCCACTGACGCAGTACTTCGTAAACTCCGATAGCAACGCTGTTTGAAAGATTAAGACTTCTTAGGGTGCTTTTCATAGGTATTCTTACGCAGCGTTTTTTATTCTCATAAAGCAGTCTTTCGGGAAGCCCTGCGTCCTCCCGTCCAAAGAAAAGATAGCTTTTATCGGGATAGCTGACATCGGAATAGCAGTTAGGGGCTTTGGTGGTAAAATAATAATATTCACCGTTATTTCTTGCAAAGAAATCATCAAGATCATCATAATATGTGATATCAAGATAGCTCCAATAATCAAGTCCCGCACGTTTTAGCTGCTTGTCGCTGGGTGTAAAGCCCATAGGTCTGATTATATGCAGCCTTGCCCCAGTCACAGCACAGGTACGTGCTATGTTTCCCGTATTCTGGGGAATCTGCGGCTGTACCAGCACGATATTTAGCTCTATTATCACCACACCCTTTGAAACGCACACATTATAAGTATTTTACCATAATAATCGACATTTTGCAAGTATTTTTCGATTATTTCTTACAATATACATTTTTTTCTTTGAATATCATACACAGGACGACGGATAATAACACCGAAAAGGAGCTGATGATATGAGCAAAAAGCAAAGTGCAATGCTTAAAGCAGGCGTTGCAGGTGTCGTTGCAGGAGGTCTTGCCTTTGTAGCGGTAAACTCCCTGTGCAGCCGCCGTAGTCACCGCAGAATGACCACCGCAAAAGCACTTAAAATGGTGGGGACACTGATGGACGCATTCTAGCCAAAAGCTCTTGACCGTTAGATACAGGTCAAGAGCCTTTTTTATTCTATGTTTCCCAGCAAAAGCGATACCGCAAACGCCGCCATATAGTCATAGTCATCTATGCCGTCAATGAGGGGGACGGGATATTCAAGCGGCTCACACAGACCTTTGAGAGTGTGTATGCTCCTGTTAAGGGAAAGGGTTATCCTGTCAGTTGTTTTCGATGTTACGGACACTGTATTCTTTCCGCTTATGCCACAAGTAATTACAGACAATCCCTGCCACCTGCGTGAAGAAATCTGCTCATCGGCATTGACTATCACTGATACCGCAGATATTTCCTCGGTGAATATCTCCGCCCCCTCGCCTATTACAAGCACGGCGTCCTCCGCCGCTATTCCATTCAATCCACAGACAGATAATACATTGCATTTCGGGAAGATATCCCCATTAAGCAGAGGCAAAATATCTACTTTTCCCACTGACACTGCTATTCCCATAGACCCTCCGAAAAAACAAAATCTCCGAATGTATCGGAGATTTATTATTCCACTGTTTCGGGGAATTATTGCTCTGCGGAGTATTTTTCCATAATGCGTATTGCAGTACGTATTCCGTCGACCGCCGCTGACATAATACCTCCCGCATATCCTGCTCCCTCGCCACAGGGAAAAAGATTATCCGCACACTGAGTATAGCCCTCCTCACAGCGAGGGATTCTGACAGGCGAAGAGCTGCGTGTTTCTATTGCAGTAAGGACGCTGTCGCCGTCGGAAAAGCCCTTTATCCTGCGGTCGAAATACTTTATTCCCCTTGCCATAATATCCGAAATATGCTGCGGAAACAATCTGCTAAGCTCTGCACCCTCAACGCCCAGCGGATATGTGGGAGTTACTCTTCCAAGCGAGAAAGCTCCGCCCTCGCCTACAAACTCTCTCGTAAGCATTGCGGGAGCTTTGCCTTTGCCACCGCCAAGCTCGTAAGCCTTCTCTTCAAGGCGGCGGATAAATTCCGCACCCGCAAGAGGAGATGAGCCGAAATCCTCGGGAGTTACCGATACAAGCACCGCACTGTTTGCATTGTCGCCTGCACGGTCAAAATAGCTCATTCCGTTAGTTACTATCCTGCCGTTTTCACTCGCAGATGCCACCACATATCCTCCCGGACACATACAGAAAGTGTACACTCCCCTTTCGCCCTCACGATATGATAACTGATATTCCGCAGGGGGAAGTGCAGGGTGTCCCGCATATTTTCCGTAAAGAGCCGTGTCTATATCGCTTTGAAGATGCTCTATCCTAGCTCCCACCGAAAACGGCTTCGGTATCATCTCTACGCCGTTTTTCAGCAGCATTGAAAACGTATCGTGTGCGGAGTGACCCACCGCAAGGACTAACGCTCCGCAGCTCTCCGCAGAGCCGTTTACGGTTATCTGCGATATACTGCCATTACATAGCTTTATTTCTTCCAGCGGAGAAAGAAAACGTACCTCGCCGCCGTATTCTATTATCTTATTACGGAGGTTTTTCACCACTGTACGCAGCTTGTCAGTGCCTATATGCGGCTTTGCCTTTGTCAGTATCTCCTCGGGAGCACCAAACTCGCAGAAACGTTCAAGTACCCTTGTGCAAAGAGGGTCGCCTATCCTTGTTGTAAGCTTTCCGTCAGAGAATGTACCTGCTCCGCCCTCGCCAAACTGAACATTTGTAGAGGTATCAAGTCTGCCGCCATTCCAGTAACCCTCCACCGCTCTGATACGCTCGTCCATAGCCGCTCCTCTTTCAAGGACTATCGGCTTGTAGCCAAACTCACACAGAGTAAGGGCACAGAACATTCCCGCAGGGCCAAAACCTGCAATATAGATATTGCCGTTAAGCTTTTCGCTGCCGAATGATACTTCAAGCGGTAATTGTTCTTGCAAACGTACATTCTGATGCTTTTCGGAAAGTCTTTGCTCTCGTTTCGGGTCGTTAAGCTCGATATATACGCTGTTGACAAAGCATATCTCTCGCCTTGCGTCCACGGAGGTCTTGTGCAGCCTTGCTGTTTTTACCTCTTTCCTATTAACAGAAAGCAAGGATAACGCCTTGCTTACGGCGTTATCCTTTGCTTCGTCAAGTGTTGTTTTTATCTGTGATACGATAATAGCCATTATTCTTCAGCCTTTGCTTTGATGTCCAAAGTTATCTTATGTGTACCTGTTACCCAGCACTTGCGTTTCTGACCTCTCATCATCACGGTAACAGCTACGTCCTGTGTGCCCTCTCTGAGTGTTTCGCCAAGCAGATTTGCAGTAACATAGAAATCTGTCGCAGAAAGTGAGCTGAGCATTGCAGAAGGGCCTATCACACTGATAAGCAGCTGATTTGTGATTACAGAAACATCATAGTTATCGGGAGGATTGATAATGCTTATATTGCTTACGGCAAAGTCAAGCTTTCCGTAATCTGCAATATCCCATACGATACGAGCGTTGTTGTTGCCTGAAAGATTTTTGTAGCCCTCGGGCAGCTTTATCGGGATAGTGGATACAGTCTGGTTAAGTCTGATATCCGATATATCCACTGCATCAATAGCAAGTTCGCTAAGATTATCAATAGAATCATCGGGAGCTGCCACTGTGATGCTGGGCGGCTGTATCTCATATTTCAGACTGGTGATGTCAAAATATGTGGGAACATTTACAAATTCAAATGTGAGCGGAAGTTCCTTTTTCTTGTATACAGGGATATTTACTGTGATATCCTTGGTGCTGAGTTTCAAGTCGTCATTGAGTATTCTTGAACCGTTTGTACCGTAGATATAGATATCGCCCTGTGTATCGTGGGACTCACTGATTATACCGCTGTGCTTGGAACGTGCCTCAACCCTGTCAATCTTGTCAAGCACAGATGCAGAGCCTGTGATAGATATAGTTGCAGGAGATGCGATTACCTCGTCAACGTAATAGCCCTCAGGAAGGCTGATACTTGGTGCAGACGCAGTAAGAGTGTACTCCCTTGTTACTATCTCATCTATCTGTATGGTGATAGCATTCGGGGTTATATCAAGCAGTGTGTATTCACCGTCTATCTTGCCCGACACTTCGATCGGTACAGTAAATGAACCTGCACCTCTTACCGCAGAAAGGTCAAGCGACGCATAGAAATCATCATTTGAAAGACCCGTGATATCGTAACGCTTTCCCTCTATCCGGATATCAACGATATCGTCATATTCATTTACAATTTGAAGATTGTTTTGCAGCATATAATCTGTCGGCTGAACTTCAACACCGATATTTCTGATACTTTCCTCCACCGTCGGAAATATCTGCACCGACACAAAAAGCCACGCAACTATTGCAATGAGAAATGCAATAAGAATGTTCTTTGCATTAGTTTTAAAATTATTGCCTATCTTACTGAAATAATTCATACGCCTTCCCCCTTAATTCTCTGTACTGCCGTTTTCGGGCTTGGGCTTTCTGAGCTTTCTTCTGCTCTTTGCCATAGGATCGGGCATCTTTCTTTGAAGTATCCTTATAAGAGCCTCCTTGGAAAGTCCTCTTGTAAGCTGTCCGTTCTCTGCAACGGAGATAGTACCTGTTTCCTCGGATACGACGATTACAAGGGAGTCTGCATTCTCGCTCATACCGATAGCAGCTCTGTGACGAGAACCTAAGTCGTTTGACAGATACTGATCCTTATTTGTGTTGGGAAGAAAGCAGCCTGCCGCATATATCCTGTTGTCACGGATAACGATAGCACCATCGTGCAGAGGAGCTTTGTTATAAAACAGATTACAGAACAGTTCAGGCTCAGGAGCAGCATTGATTATCGTTGCTTTTTCCGTAATATCGCTTATCTTTGTCTGACGCTCAACTACGATAAGAGCACCCGTCTTTGTCATATGCAGACGCTCACACGCTTCTGCTATACCTGCGATAGCGGCGTTTCGTGCCTCGTTGCCTGAGTTGTCATTCTGCTCAAAGGACACGATGCTCGGCACTTTTGTACGGCCAACACGTTCAAGGATACGGCGAAGCTCGGGCTGGAATACGACAACTATCGCAATAAGACCTACCTGGAAGAAGTTTTCAAGCAGGAAGCTCATTACTTTAAGCTGACATACCTGTACCACGACAAATATCACAACAAGGATAAAAATACCCTTTAACAGCTGCTCTGCTCTTGTTTCACGCATAAGTTTGAACAGCATATATATCAGATATGTAAGCAGAAGTATATCTATAATATCAAACACGGTGATAGACATAACCACACGAATAAAGTTCTGGAATATGTCTGTAATGTAAGTCATAAATTCCAATGCAATTCTCCTTAATATATATTTTCAGCCCTATAAAGCCTGTCCGTGCATAAAGCACTTTTCCCCTTATTATATTTTATCACATATTCTGAATATTGCAAGGGTTTTTATGTCTAAACAGCAATTTTTTTCACCGAGAAAGCAAAAACCGTGCCTACGATACTGTAAGCACGGTCAAATTGATTTTTTACTTAACGAAATCCGCAGAAAGCCGTTTCTCCTTGGGCATAAGCAGGATAGCGGTTATCTCATCAGCGGGACGGGGCTTACTGTAATAGTAGCCTTGTGCAAGGTCGCAGCCTATCTTTTTAAGGAAGCTTATCTGCTCTGTTGTTTCCACACCCTCAGCGAGAATTACCAGCTTCATAGCCTTTCCAAGCTCTACAATAGCAGAGGTTATCTGCTTTGAAACATCATTCTCGTCAAGGTCGCAGACAAGGCTACGGTCTATTTTTAGGATATCAAGCGGTATCGTTTTAAGTGAGCTTAAAGAAGAATATCCGCTGCCGAAATCGTCCATAGAAATGCTGATACCCATATTTCTTATGCGGTCAAGTACGCTTATTGTCCTCTCAATGTCCTGCATAGCCATAGTTTCTGTAACCTCTATTTCAAGCCACTTAGGGTCGAGAGAGGTCTCTGCAAGAACATTCTTTATCGTTGTAAGAACATCAGTGCGATAAAACTGAGCCTGTGACATATTTACAGAAACCTTTACAGGAGGAAGTCCTTTATCCTGCCACCGTTTACACTGCCAGCAAGCGGTACGCAGTCCCCACTCATCAATTTTTGTGATGATACCCGTCTGCTCTGCAAGGGGAATAAACTCATCGGGGGAAACAAAGCCTCTTACAGGGTGATGCCAACGGATAAGTGCCTCCATACCCATTATGTCACCTGTTTCAAAGCTTATCTTTGGCTGATAGTACAGCTCAAACTGACCCTCTTCAAGGGCGGTGAGCATTTCCGCACGGAGGAATTCATTCTCTACCATACGGTTTTCCATATCACGATTAAAATATGAGACCTTTGCTCCGTCCTTCATAAGGATACAGAGATTCGCCTTATTATATAGCGTATAGATGTCATCCTGACCGTCGTACAGGGCAACACCCGCAAAGTAATTCACCTGCTCCATCATAGCGGTATCCGCAAATCTCTTACAGAGCATAGAATCAAACTCAGAAATAAATGCCTCTATCTCTGTTTCAGAGGTGTAACACATAAGCACGGCGAAATCATCGGTATTCACTCTACCCGAGAGGAATACATCTCCCGAAGCATCCCCGATAGCTCCTGCAAAGCCGACAACAACGCTGTCGCCGACCTCTGTACCAAAAAGCGTATTTATTTTGCCCAGTGCATCGATATCAAATACGAGCATTGCAGAGCTTAAACCCTCCGCTTTGCATTTTTCAAGGAAAGTCGTTCCGGCAGCTATAAAGCCGTCACGATTGAGCAGTCCCGTCATAGTATCCGAGGACTTTGCTTTTGCTGCCTGTGCGGAGAGTCGACGAGCCTTGAAGAACATTACCGCAAACAACACGCCAAACAAAACTGCTAACAAAGTTGCTATAATTACACCTGCTAACATAACCGCACACCCTTTCACTTTAATATATTAAAATTGTATCATACATCGGCTATTTTTTCAACCTATTTTTAATGCAAAAGCATTTTTTCATTAAAAATAACAATCTTTTTGGGCATATTGCACAATAATCCCAAATAGTTTGCATACCACAGAAAAACTATTTTAGCTGTTAAAATGAATATACGCCCGTACCAAACGGTACAGGCGTAAGCTTTCAAAAGAAATTATTATTGGTTGTCTTCGATATAATTAACGATATCGCCAACTGTCTTAATGTTCTCAACCTGATCCTCAGGAATCTCAACATCGAACTCGTCCTCAATGCTCATTACGAGGTCAACAACGTCGAGAGAGTCAGCACCGAGGTCATCTGTGATGGAAGATGCTTCTGTAATATCGTTTTCATCAACATCGAGCTGCTCAGCGATTAGCTTCTTTACTTTTTCAAAAATCATAGTTTAATACCCTCCAAAATATTTGCTGTATATAGCACAGCTTTATCAAGTAATATTATAAAGCATTGTTTCGAAATAATCAATATGAAAAAGGCTTTTTTTTAAAGTTATTTTTCACAAACTTATTCGGCAAACATACCAATTTTTCTAAATTTGTTATAACGATGCTCCAAAAGGCTGTCAATATCTGTATTTTTAAGGCGATAAACAGCATCTACAAGATATTCATAGATGTTGTCAGCAGTGATCTCCTTGCTGAGATGAGCACCGCCCTCCGGCTCAGGAATAATCTTGTCGCACACACCAAAATCAGAAAGATTTTCAGCGGTTATTTTAAGCACCTCACAGGCTTCCTTTTCCTTAGTGCCGTCCTTCCAAAGGATAGACGCAGCACCACGGGGAGAGATAACGGAATACAGTGCATTTTCAAGCATTGCAAGTTCATCGCATACTGCAAGAGCAAGAGCACCGCCGCTTCCACCTTCCCCAAGCACAACAGAGATAACGGGGGTTTTGAGCGTCATAAACTCTGCAAGATTCTTTGCGATAGCCTCGCCCTGACCTCTCTTCTCCGCCTCGATACCGCAGAATGCACCGGGAGTATCTACAAGGCAGATAACGGGTCTGTTGAACTTTTCAGCCTGTCTTGCAAGACGGAGAGCCTTTCTGTATCCCTCGGGATGAGGCATAGAGAAGTTTGACTTCTTGTTCTCATCAAGGTTTCTGCCCTTTACCTGTGCAATAACAGTAACAGGCGTATCACTGAGATAGCCTATACCACCGATAATAGCGGCGTCATCTCCGTAAAGGCGATCGCCGTGGAACTCCATAAAACGGGTAAACAGCACAGGAATATAGTCGTTTACCGTAGGACGATCCTTGTGGCGGATTATTTCAAGCTTTTCACAAGCTGTTAATTTGCTCATCTGCCTGTACCCTCCTTCGGAAAACCGTGCAGTTTAAGTATATTGGAGATACGCTTACGCATCATACCACGCTCAACTATCATATCCACAAATCCGCAGTCCTGCTGGAACTCTGCCGACTGGAAATCATCGGGAAGTCGCTGACGGATAGTATCCTGAATAACACGTCTTCCCGCAAAGCCGATAAGTACCTTCGGCTCGGCAAGAATGATATCGCCAAGACTTGCAAAGGAGGCAGTAACTCCGCCTGTTGTAGGGTCGGTCATAACTGTGATATAAAGGCCGCCCGCATCACTGTGACGTTTTACGGCACCGCTTGTCTTAGCCATCTGCATAAGAGAGATTATACCCTCCTGCATTCTTGCACCGCCCGATGCTGTGAACATTACAACAGGGAGCTTACGCTCGGTAGCGTACTCAAACGCTCTTGCGATCTTTTCGCCCACAACAGAGCCCATACTTGCCATCATAAAATG
Source organism: Oscillospiraceae bacterium (assembly GCA_045606505.1). Taxonomy (GTDB): domain Bacteria; phylum Bacillota; class Clostridia; order Oscillospirales; family Ruminococcaceae; genus CAG-115. The sequence goes on along the minus strand of JAZUSC010000016.1, from coordinate 37,880 downwards.
GCTGTCCATAATGCCGATAACACAGCGATAGCCACGGATAGTACATTCACCTGTCTTGATAGCGTCGTTCATTCCGACCTGTTCGGAAAGCTTCTGCACCTTCTCCTCGTATTTAGGAAATCCGATAGGATTAAGGGAACGAAGATTCTCGTCAAGCTCCTTAAAGCTGCCCTTATCGACTGTAAGGTCAAGACGTTCCTTCCAGCCAAGACGTGCGTGATATCCGCACTTAGGGCAGACCTGCATAGCACGTTCAAACTCTTCCTTGTACACTACATTGGAACAGCGTGGACATTTGAACAGCAAGTCCTGAGGTATCTCTACTTCCTTTTCAGCGAGGGTCTGAGTGTTCTCAGCACCGAAACGCTCTTTTACAACTTTAAACAGATCTTCAAGTGCCATTCAGACTCACTCCCCCATTACATTTTTTCTGTTAAGGAATCCGATATCGAAGTTGCCCTTCTCAAAATCCTCGTCCTTTAACAGACAAAGCTGGAAATCAATATTTGTATCAACGCCGTCTATAATAAACTCGGACAGTGCAACACGCATCTTCATTATCGCTTCCTCTCTTGTGGGAGCGGTAACAAGCATCTTGCCTATCATACTGTCATAGAACGGTGTTATCTCATAACCCGCATAGACCGCACTGTCTATACGCACACCAAATCCGCCTGGAACATGCAGTGACTTTATCTTACCTGGACAGGGACGGAAATTATGTCTTGGATCTTCTGCGTTAATACGGCACTCGATAGCGTGTCCTGTGATCTTTACATCATCTTGTGTGAACCAGAGCTTCTCACCTGCTGCAATGCGTATCTGAGCCTTTACAAGGTCGATACCTGTAACAAGCTCGGTTACGGGATGCTCTACCTGAATACGGGTATTCATCTCCATAAAGTAGAAGTTCCTGTCCTTATCAACAAGGAATTCGATAGTGCCTGCATTCTGATAACCGCTTACCTTTGCGGCTGCAACAGCAGCACTGCCCATACGCTCACGCAGATCGGGAGTCATAATGGGGCTGGGGCTTTCTTCAAGCACCTTTTGGTTCTTTCTTTGGAGAGAACACTCACGCTCACCAAGGTGAACGACATTTCCGTGTTCATCTGCAAGGAGCTGTATCTCTACGTGACGGGGATCTACGATAAATTTCTCGATGTATACCTCGTCATTGCCGAAGAATTGGAGAGCCTCCTGCTGTGCAGCAGTGAACATCGCCTCTAAGTTCTCTTCCTTTTCGACAAGACGGATACCTCTTCCGCCGCCGCCCGCAGAAGCCTTGACCATAACGGGATAGCCTATCTCCGCACAGATCTTCTTAGCCTCGTCGATATTAGCTACAACACCGTCAGAACCCGGAACTACGGGAACGCCCGCAGACACCATAGTTTTCTTAGCGTTTGCCTTGTCGCCCATAGCGTCCATAACCTCAGGAGAAGGGCCTATAAAGGTAATGCCGCACTTCTCACAAAGCCTTGCAAAATTTGCATTCTCGGAAAGGAAGCCGAATCCCGGGTGGATAGCCTCGGCGTGTGTAAGCTCACAGGCAGCGAGGATAGCCTTTGTGTTAAGATAGCTGTCCTTTGTGGCAGCAGGACCTATGCATACAGCCTCGTCCGCTATCATAGCGTGGAGTGCATTCTTATCGGCGGTGGAATACACCGCAACTGTCTTGATGCCAAGCTCACGGCAGGCACGCATAATTCTTATTGCAATCTCGCCTCTGTTAGCTATAAGTATCTTGTTAAACATTTATTCTGTCAACTCCGAAAAATTAGTTAGCGGGGTCAGCAACTGCAAAGGATATCTCCGCAGTAACTACCTTTTTGCCGTTCACGGTAGCGACAGCCTTGCCGAAACCGATGGGGCCCTTCTTACCTATCATATCTACGTGAAGTTCAAGTGTATCTCCGGGGAGAACTGTACCACGGAAACGTGCCTTATCAATACCTGCAAAGAAAGCGATCTTTCCCTTGTTCTCGGGAAGGCAGAGAGCACATACTGCACCTGCCTGTGCAAGCATCTCAATCATCAGGACGCCGGGCTGAACAGGCTGTCCGGGGAAATGTCCTCTGAACCAGTCCTCGTCGGGTTTAAGATATTTTTTTGCAGTAACGCTTACACCTGGGTCAAGCTCCGTTACCTCGTCAATAAGCAGAAACGGGTCACGGTGCGGAATGATCTCTTTGATCTGTTCAAGATTAAGTGTCATATTCGTTACCTCTTATTCAATTCTCATTATCTTCTGACCGAACTCAACAGGCTCACCGTTGTTTACATAGATCTCAGCAACCTTACCGCTGAACTCACAGTTGATCTCGTTCATAAGCTTCATACTTTCAATGATGCATACAACATCACCCGCATTTACTGTATCGCCGACCTTTACAAAGGGAGGCTTGTCGGGAGAGGGAGCAGCATAGAATGTTCCTACAATAGGAGATGTTACGATATTGCCGCTTACCTCTGCCTCAACGGGAGCGGACTCCGCTGCGGGAGCTGCAACAGGAGCAGCACTTGCAGCAGGGATAGCTGCGGACATCATAGCAGGCATAGGGGGAGGACAACGTTTACCCTCTATCACGATGTCGATATCCTCTGTACTGATCTTTAATCTGCCGAGGTCGTTATCCTTAACGATCTTTGCAAGGGCCTCAACACATTCAATGGTATCGGTTATCTTTGTTGTTTCCTTATCCTTAAAGCTCATCTTCAATGTTCCTTTCTTATCAGTCATTTACGGGCTTCATACAGATACAGCCGTTGTGGCCGCCGAAACCGAGGGAGTTGCTAAGTGCACCTGTGATCTTCATCTCACGTGCTCCCTCTGTTACATAGTCAAGGTCGCACTCAGGGTCGGGAACTTTGTAGCCTCTTGTTGCGTGGACCTTGTTGTTCTTTATAGAAAGTGCGGTAACTACCGCCTCGACACCGCCTGCTGCACCAAGCAGATGACCTGTCATAGACTTTGTGGAGTTTATCGCAATATTCTTTGCGTGTTCGCCGAAAGCACCCTTGATAGCCTTTGTTTCGGTCATATCATTCATATGGGTAGATGTACCGTGAGCATTGATATAGTTGATATCCTCAGGCTTCATACCTGCTTCTTCGTAAGCAAACTGCATAGCCTTCGCACCGCCAAGGCCTTCGGGATCAGGGCTTGTTTCGTGATGAGCATCACAGGTAGAGCCATAACCACAGATCTCTGCATAGATCTTAGCACCTCTTGCCTTAGCGTGTTCGTACTCTTCAAGAATGAGGATACCGCAGCCGTCACCGAGAACAAAGCCGCTTCTCTCTGCGTCAAAAGGAATGGAGGCTCTGTCCACATCTGTGGAACGTGTGATAGCGTGCATATTGTTAAATGCAGCATAGCAGAAACCGATGTCACTATGCTCTGTACCGCCTGCAACAGCAGCGTCCAGATAGCCGTGCTTTATTGCACGGAAAGCCTCGCCTATTGCCTGTGTACCACTTGCACAAGCAGTGGTAACGCAGAAGTTACTGCCCTTAAAGCCTGTACGGATAGCAACGATACCTGCGGGCATATTGCTTATCATCTTTGTAATAGTAAATACGGATACCTTCTTATTGCCCTTGTTATGGTAAGAAAGCATCTCCTCCTCTGTTGTGCAGATACCACCGATACCACTGCCGATGATTGTACCCACACGGAAAGGATCGAGGTCTTTAAAATCTGTACCGGCGTCCTTCAAAGCGTTCATAGCCGCATAAACAGCATACTGAACGATAATGTCGTTTCTGCGGAGTTCCTTCTTGTCGAAATACTCAGAAGCGTCAAAGTTCTTTACCTTTGCCACAACGCCCATATTTTCGGGGTCCTGCTCACCAAACCAGGGAGCAAGTTCAAAGCCGTGGTTTCCTGCGATAAGGTTGTTCCATAGCTCATCTACTGTATTACCACAAGGGGAAACTGCACCAAGTCCTGTAATCACTACACGTCTTGCCATATAAATGAATATCCTCCGATTCTTTTATTTTGTTTAGGATTGTCAATGATTTATTTTTCTATTTGATAAGCAGCCTTATCACATACTCAGACCGCCGCTTATTTCTATTGTCTGTCCTGTTACATAGGAAGCGTCATCGCTGCACAGGAAGGAAACCACGCCGGCGATCTCCTCGGGCTGACCGTAACGCTTCATAGCGATCTGTTGAAGCATAGCAGCTTTCTGCTCCTCTGTGAGTTTATCAGTCATAGGAGTCTGGATAAAGCCGGGAGCTACCGCATTGCAGGTGATACCTCTGCTGCCAAGCTCCTTGGCTGTGGTCTTTGTCATTGCGATGATAGCACCCTTGGAAGCGGAATAGTTTATCTGTCCGGGGTTGCCGTAAAGACCAGCTACGGAAGCAAGATTTACGATCTTACCGCTCTTCTGACGCATCATAACAGCACCACAGAGCTTTGTCATATTGAATACGGACTTCTGATTGATCCTGATGACCATATCATATATCTCTTCGTCCATACGCACCATAAGTCCGTCACGGGTAATACCCGCATTGTTTACAAGGATATCAACAGAGCCAAACTGCTCCTTTACCCACTTTACCATAGCCTCGCACTGAGCGTAATCGGATACATCCGCTGCATAGCACTCTACCTTTACACCGTATGCACGACAAGCCTCGGCTACCTCGGCACCTGCGGTGTCGATTGCCTCCTGAGAAACATCGTTGATAACGATATTGCAACCGTCTTTTGCAAGACGCTTTGCGATAGCCGCACCAATTCCACGGCTGGAGCCTGTGATTATTGCTGTTTTTGCCATAATGTTGTGTTCCTTTCGTCGTCGAATATTTACCGAAAATTAAAGTTCCATAATGATCGCACCGTAGGTAAGACCTGCACCAAATCCTACGAAGCATATCTTCATACCCTTTGTAAGCTTACCCTCACGGTTAAGCTCGTCCAGTGCAACAGGAATACAAGCACTGGATACATTACCAAGACGCTGGATATTGGTATACACCTTATCGCTGTCCTTAATTCCCAACATCTCGGAAGCCTTTGTTATGATACGCAGATTTGCCTGATGAGGAACAACCATATCAAGATCCTCAATATTATAATTACCCTGCTCAGCAACATTGCGTACAGCCTTATTCATTGCGTTTACCGCAAACTTATATACAGCGTGTCCGTCGGATTGGAGATACTTTTTCTTTGCCTCTGTATCAAAAATATTGTTGTAAAACTCCATATCGTCCTTCTGGAAGGGACAATTTGAGTCGTAGTTTACTTTACAGTAGAGAGCCTCAAACTCATCACCCGATGCACCAAGCATAGAGTAAAAGGGCTTGTCTGACTTTCTTACGACAGCCGCACCAGCTGCGTCGCCGAACAGAATACACATAGAGCGGTCTGTATAATCAAGATGATTTGAAAGCTTTTCTGTCGCAACGATAAGGATAGTCTTATAATGATCTGTCGCAAGATATTTCTGTGCAATGTCAAGTGCGGTGATAAAGCCTGTGCAGGCACTGTTCACATCAAAACAAGCCGCATTCTCCGCACCGATAGCCTTCTGAACAAGACACGCCATAGAGGGATAGAAGAAATCGGGTGAACAGGAGGAAAGCAATATAAGGTCGATCTCCTTAGGGTCGATCTTTGCGTTCTCCACGGCGTTCTGTGCCGCACGGATACCCATATAATAATTGGGCTTGTCGGTCATAATATGACGCTGCTTGATGCCTGTACGGGGAGTGATCCACTCGTCAGAGGTGTCAAGAAACTCCGAAAACTTGTTATTGTCCGCAATAAATTCGGGAACGTAGCTGCCTGTTCCGATAATATCAATTCCGCTCATTATAAAAAACTCCTTGATTTTATTTGCATTATAATGTATAATATATTCTTGCAGGGTAAAACCACAGCAATACGGTCAATACAATATTATTTTAACTGGAAATGTATGTATAATTCATCTTTACACAAACAATACCAATTTATATTTTACCCTATATTTGACTTTTTGTCAACAACTTTATAATGATTTTCTATACCAATCGGACAAAATAGTCTATTTTTTTCAGTGAAACAAAATTTTTTTGGAGGTACTTACAATGAAAACAGTATTCTTATTCTCAGGACAGGGCAGCCAGTATCCCGAAATGGGCAAGGATCTTGCAGAAAGATATTCTGCAACCAAGGAGATACTCGAATGTGGCTCTGATATTATGGGCTTTGACCTTATGAAAAAGATATGCGAAGCAACTCCCGAGGAGCTTTCCCAGACAAGACTCTCCCAGCCCGCTATCTTTACCACATCGCTTATCGCACTGACCGCCGCAAGAGAAAACGGCATTGAAAATATCGCTGTTGCAGGCCACTCCCTCGGTGAATATGCCGCAATGTACGCCTCCGGTATGCTGGGTCTTGAAGACGCATACAAGGCTATCAAACTCAGAAGCGAGGCTATGGCAAAGGCAGCTGAGGCAACAGGCGGTGCTATGGCAGCTATCCTCAACACAGATAACGAAACTATCGACAAGGTATGTGCAGAGGCAAACGGCTTTGTTGCTCCCGCAAACTACAACAGCCCCGTACAGACAGTTATCGCAGGTGAAGTAGCAGCAATCGACGAGGCTATCGCAAAGTTCACAGAACTTGGCAAACGTTCCGTAAAACTTGCTGTTTCCGCTGCATTCCACACAAAGCTTCTGGCTGGTGCGTCAGAGGAATTCAAGGCTGCTGTTAGTGGTTTCCCCTTTAGAACACCTAACTGTGATTTCTATGCAAATCTCTACGGCAAAAAGCTGGAAGACTTCTCTGATATGCCCTCCTACCTTGCAGCACACATCTGCTCACCCGTTAAATTCGTAGACGAAATGAACGCTATGAACGAGGCAGGTATCGAGGCCTATGTGGAACTTGGACCGAACAAGGTGCTTACAGGTCTTGTTAAAAAGACATTCCGTGGTGCTAATGCAGTAAATATCGAAAACTGCGAAACACTTGAAAAGGCACTTGCCGCTCTTAAATAATATACAATTTATAATTAAAGGACACGGATATCACTCCGTGTCCATAAGCTTCTAAATAGGAGAATAAAAATGCGTAAATTCGGACTTATCGGCCACCCCCTCGGACACTCCCTTTCGCCGCAGATACATACCAGATTATTTAAGCTTTCTGGCGAAACTGTTGATTATCAGCTCTATGACATCGATCCCGAGGAACTTTCCGCAAAATATGATTTTTTGTCCACTCTTGACGGCTTTAACATCACTATCCCTCATAAAGTAGGAATAATTGACTACTGCGATAGCCTTTCAGAGGGTGCAGAGCGTTACCGCTCAGTAAACTGTGTTGATAACAGCGATAAAAAAGGCTACAATACAGATGTAATGGGCTTTACAAAATCCATTGATATGCTGGGAGCTTCCCTTAATTCCACCGTGCTGCTTATCGGCTGCGGCGGTGTAGGACGTATGATGGCGATCGAAACAGCCCTAAGCGGAGGTAAGCTTATCATAGCCGCCCTTAAATCCGATGAGGCACTTGCTCAGCAGGCGGTAAAAGAAATCAAAGAGAAAAAGCCCGATGCAGATATACGAATCATTTTAAGCAGCGGAGCTCTTGATGTTTCGGATTTCGGAGGAGATATGCCACATATCGACCTTCTGGTAAACGCAACTCCCATAGGAATGCACCCGAAGACAGACAGAATGCCCTGCACTCCCGAAATACTGGAAAATGTAAGTTTCGTATTTGACGCTGTATATAATCCCAGAGAAACCCTGCTCGCAAAAACAGCAAAGGAAAAGGGTGCAAATGCTATGACAGGTATGGCAATGCTTGTACTTCAAGCCGTTGCGGCTCACGAGATATGGGATAACGCATCATATAATAAGGAAGATATCGACAAGCTTATCTCCGATATGGAGGAGCTGGTATGAGTTCTATCTATCTCTGTGGTTTTATGGGCTGCGGCAAGAGCCATATCGGTCGTATGCTTGCCCGTTATATGGGTAGAACTCTCGTTGACCTTGACCGTGTTATAGTCGAACGTGAGGGTATGAGCATACCCGATATCTTCGCACAATACGGAGAGCCGCACTTCCGCACTCTTGAAGCAAAGTATATAAGAGAGCTGTCCGACGGCTATATAGTGGCAACAGGCGGCGGTGCTCTAATAAACGACAGTACCGCCGAATTCGCAAGACAAAGCGGACTATCAGTTTACATCAACGTAAGCTTTGACACCTGCTACGCACGTATCAAGAACGACCCTAACAGACCGCTTGTTGTAAACAACACACCTGAGCAGCTCAGACAACTGTACGATACCCGTGCAGAGATATACCGCCGCAACAGTATGTGTATGGTAAACGGCAACACAAAAGACCGTATAATCTGCGATGAGATAATCAAACTCGCAAAATATTACGAGGAAAACGGAAAGATAAGATAATAATGATAATTAAAAATGTAAAGATAAAATCTATGTCCGGCAAGGACTATGAAAACGGCTTTATCCGTATCGAAGACGGTATTTTCACCGAGATAGGTGATATGTCTGCATACAATGAAAGTGACGCTGATATCATAGACGGCACAGGACTTACTGCATACCCCGGCTTTATCGACGCTCACTGCCACATAGGTATGTGGGAGGACAGCCTTTGCTTTGAGGGAGAGGACGGCAATGAGGACACCGACCCCTCTACTCCGCATCTTCGTGCAATAGACAGCGTCAATCCTATGGACCGCTGTTTTGCTGACGCTGTTTCAGCGGGAGTTACCACTGTATGTACAGGCGTAGGCAGTGCAAACCCGATAGGCGGCAGCTTTATTATAATGAAAACATCAGGCAGTAAGCGTGTGGACAAGCTTGTTGTAAAGTCACCTGCCGCTATTAAATTCGCACTGGGCGAAAACCCGAAGAACACCTACAATGACCGTGACGAAAGCCCTGTGACCCGTATGGCTACCGCCGCAGTTATCCGTGAGCAACTGACAAAGGCTCAGCGTTATCTTGCGGATAAAAAGGAATACGAGCGTCTTAAAGGCACTGACGATGAGATATCCGAGCCTGACTATGATATAAAGTGCGAGGCTCTGCTCCCTCTTTTTGCAGAGGAGAATAAGCTTAAAGCACACTTCCACTGCCACCGTGCAGACGATATATTCACCGCTGTAAGACTATCCAAAGAATTCGGACTTGATTATGTTCTTATCCACTGCACCGACGGTGCAGTGATAGCAGATGAGCTTTCCGAGGATAAGCCCGCAGTAGTACTTGGCCCTCTTTTCGGCGACAGAGGAAAGCCTGAGCTTCACAACCACGATATAAGAACTCCAAAGGTTATGGCTGATAACGGAATAAAGTTCGCTATCTGCACAGACCACCCCGAAACTCCCATACAGTATCTGCCTCTTACCGCCGCACTCGCTGTAAGAGGAGGTCTTTCCCGTGAGGAGGCTCTGCGTGGAATTACCATAAATGCCGCTGAAACTATCGGTATTGCCGATATCCTTGGTTCTATCGAAACAGGAAAACAGGCTGACCTTTCATTATTCAGCGGCGACCCGCTTGACCTCACCGAAACACCTGAAACAGTTATCATAGACGGCAAGATAGCATATAGAAAATAAATATGAAATATTTATCTAAGCTCAAAGAACTGCTGTCGTTAGAGCTAAACTGTTCCCCAAATGACTTTGACAAAAGAGATAACATCATCACTGCCCCTGCCCTGAACAAAGGCCGCAGGATATATCAGAATGAGCCGTATTTTTTCCACGCTGCAACGCTTGGCGGGAATACAGTAATTACCGCAGATGAATGTCTGCACGGATTCCTGAAAGAATGGTCATCAGGCAAGGTGGGACACTGGCTTTTTGAACAGCCTAACCTCCTCCCGCTTGAAAAAGAACTGAATAAATACTGCTGCACTTTGACGCAAAGCTATCATATGTTTCTTCCCGAAATAAGTGTACAGCCCGAAATATCTCTTGAAACAAAGTGGTTTGAGGGCAAAGAAATACGTCAGTTTTACGGTGACGAACGATTTCCGAATGCGATATGTGATAAATTCAAGCCTGAGCGTCCCGATACTCTCGTTGTGTGTGCATATATTGACGGTGAGATAGCAGGAATGGCAGGCTGCTCTGAGGACACAAAAGGGTGGCAGCAGATAGGCATAGACGTTATGCCAAGCCACCGCTCAAAAGGAATAGGTACGTATCTTGTCACTCTGCTGAAAAACGAGATAGAAAAACGTGGAGATATCCCCTTTTACGGCACAAGCCTGTCAAATCTCTATTCGTGGAATATTGCAATAAAATGCGGCTTCCGTCCCGCCTGGGTCGAGATAGGCTGCAAAAAGACAGAAAGGACATAAAGAATATGCGTGAAATTTCTGCAAAACTTATAACCGAAACCGTTAGTCGCCTGTGCATTGACGCTAATCTGCATCTGCCCTGCGGTATGAAAGAATGTATAACCTCCTGTATCGATAAGGAGGAGTCCCCCCTAGGAAAAAGTGTGCTGGAAGATATCGTCAGCAATATCGAGTGTGCCGATGAGCTTTCTGTACCTATCTGTCAGGACACAGGTATGGCAGTGGTATTCGCAGAAGTAGGACAGGATTGTCATATAGTGGACGGCTTATTCGAGGACGCTGTAAACGAAGGCGTAGCCGATGGCTATGTAAAGGGCAGACTCCGTCTTTCGATAGTCGGCGACCCTCTCCTTGACAGAAAAAACACCAACGACAACACCCCAGCAGTTATCCACACAAGGATAGTAAAAGGGGATAAGATAAGTCTTATGGTAGCCCCGAAAGGCTTTGGAAGTGAGAATATGAGCAGACTGAAAATGTTCACTCCCTCCGCCACAAGAGAGGATATCATAAACTTCGTTGCAGAAACTGTTTCAGTCGCAGGAAGTAACCCCTGTCCCCCAATCGTTGTGGGAGTAGGTATCGGCGGCGACTTTGAGTATAGTGCCTATCTTGCAAAGAAAGCACTCTGCCGTGACCTCGCTGTCCGCAACCCTGACCCTGCCTACGCAGAAATGGAACAGGATATGCTGACGGCAATAAACAGGCTTGGCATAGGCTCGCAGGGATTTGGCGGCACTGTTACCGCACTGTATGTGAACATCGAAAAAAGTGCGACCCACATTGCAGGTCTGCCAGTGGCAGTAAATATCGGCTGTCACGTTACAAGACACGCTCACGCAGTTATCTAAGCCTATAAAACTCAACTCTGAAAATAATTTCACCTCTTTGTAACTTTTTTGTAACCATTTTGCAACCTTTTTATCACAAACGGAGTTTTACTTATGAATTCGGACGGAGATAAACAGCTATGGACACAATGTCACTAAGAACAGGCGAAAGCTTTGAACAGGTAATGGAGTTCTATATGCCTATGGTGTATAGGATAGCCTTTTCACGCCTAGGAAATGTTCACGACGCCGAGGATATCACACAGGACGTATTCCTGAAATATTACAAGGCTGACCTTGATTACAATGACGAGGAGCATAGAAAAGCCTGGCTGATACGATGTACGATAAACGCCACAAAATCGCTGGTAACCTCTGCGTGGTTCAGACACCGTGCGTCCGACGAGGGTCTGGAAAATATGGAGGAAAACGGCGATATCCCGGGCAGTGACGGAGATATCGAAAAGATCGAGCAGAAAAACGCCGTTATGTCCGCAATTATGCAGCTCCCCGAAAAATACCGTACCGTAATTCATCTATTCTACTTTGAAGATATGTCAGTTGCACAGATAAGTAAAGCTACGGGTATAAGAGAAACAACTGTGAAATCCCAGCTGAGCCGTGCAAGAGATATGTTAAAACCAATGCTGAAGGAGGTTGATTTCTGATGAATTTCAGAGAAGAATATAAAAAGTCCGCAGATTACATCAACCCCTCTGCCGAGGCTTTACAGCGTATGAAAAGCAATGTGCTTGAAAAGATAAAAACTCCCGCCAAAAAAGTATTTCCGTGGAAAAACATTTCAGTTATCGGCGGCTCTGTTGCGGCCTGTGCCGTATTATGCGTGGCGGCTGTGCGGTTTATCCCACAGTCTATGAAATCAACAGATATGACAGCAAATTCTATGTCCTCTGTGGCTATGAATGAAAGTGCTGCGGCAGATTGCGTACAGAATACAGACGGATACGATATATCTGCGGGATTCGGTGACGCAGGAAGCTTTACAGATAATGTAAAGGAGAACGGAAACATCAACACTGATATTTCAGATAGTACCAATGTCAAGACCGCTGACGAAGATCATTCGGAGTACAGCATATCAGAATCCGCACCCGAAGCGGCAGTACCCCCCTCTTCCCCCAACGCAGATATAAGCACTGAAAGTGAAACTGCTTGCGAGGCAGCCGGTGATGCTGTCCAGTCAACGTATATAAAGATCGATTTCAGCGAGGATATGTCCCTCTGTACATTTGAAAATACGACTTACAAGCTTCTGGAAAAGGGCGAATATTACGACAACCAAAACACCACTATTGAAGGTATAATATGCGAGGGTGTTTCTGACGGAACGCTGTACCTCGTTGAATTTACCGAAAATAATCTTTACATTTCCGAACTGGGAAACGATTTTATTGGGATATATATAAAAGCGGAATAATCGGCACTTTACAGACATATAATAATAGAGTGCGTTACTCCCGACATACACAAGCCGGATTTTTTGCGAAATCCGGTTTTGTTTTTGTTATTCGCATAATTGCCAAAAAACATTATGTGAAATTTACATAAAAATCTACAAAAAACACTTGAAATGTTGAAAGTTTTATGGTAAAATAGATACATACAATAATAGAGTAAGAATGTAACAAAACATTGATATTTTATTAACATTTCGATATAAATAACAGGACCAAGAGGTGATAGTATTGAAAAAGTTGGAAAAAGCCGTTAACGGCAGTGGTCACATAGCCTTTTGTATGAAATTCAAGCTTGGTTTCCCCGCAGATATCCTGTCGGATACAAACCCTTTTTCCGACGGAAAGCAGATAAAATTCGGCGATATCGTACACCCTGATGACTACCAGCCTTTCTGCGAGGTCATCAATAATATCGTAAACGGCTCAACACGTGAGTTTAAGGTACATTCCCGACTTAATACAGGCGGCGATTATATATGGTACTACATAGCCGGAAACGCTGTAAGAGATGATGCCAACAAACTGCTTGATATATGCGGTATGATGTTCAATGTTTCCGACTATCTCGACTGTGATACAGAAGACGCCGTACTGAAAAGATTCCGCAGTAAGCACGCAGCACAGCTTTCCTCCCGTCAGGAGGATCTTACACTGAGAGCAATCCTCGGTGATGAGTATCTTACCCGTATACAAAAGCCATTCACCCAGATTGAGGGGCTGATGTCGGCGATAATCGATTCCAGCGGTAAAACTATCTACGCTTCTGGCAAGGGCGACAAGAACAGCAATCTTCACAAGATGAATTATCAGCGTAAGCAGACTATACGTGTCCGTCACAATGATGTTGCCTCCTGGATAATTGCAGGAAACTCCGAGGATACCGTAAACAACAATGCCCAGCTGCTTGAAACTATGACGCAGACCGTTGCAGGTATTGCAAACTCATACGTTGTTATAGTGGAGGAAATGGAGAACTCCCAGAACGCCAACAAGCTGCTTGGTCAGAATTTTGAGGATCAGATACTTGTCAACAATATCTATTCCCTCATACTTAACAGCAACGATACAAAGGACGCTATTTCCAGCATTATTCCGCTGGTATCCGAATATTTCAATCTTTCCGACATACTCTTTTGCAGCGATAAAGAACAGCCTGTCAAAGTATACAGGTGGGACAGGTCGGGTATGCTGCTACCCGTAGTATGTGCTACTCCCACGATACCTGCTATCATTGACGAGCTTGATTACAGCGGTATTGTATGCACAGACCGAAAGTCGGTTCAGGCAGATATCGACGGTAAAAACAGAAGCACAGTGCTGGTACGCACCTATGACAGCGGCAGACAGGGTGGTATCCTTGTATATACAGCAAAAGAAAGCGGCCGTGTTTGGACCAACCGTGAACGTAAGCTTATAAAGAGCATTACTCATATCCTCTCCACCATCATCTATAAGATATTTATAGAGGATGAACTCGCTACCTCTCAGGCAAGACTTGAACGTATAGCTTACTACGATACCGCTACGGGTATCCCTAACCGCAGTATGTTTGAGCGTGATTTCCCCGATGAGATAACTGATAAAAAGAACGGTGCAGTAATAGCGTTTGAGATATCAAATCTTAAATCCATTTCAGAGATCTACGGCTGTGAATACAGCGATGAAGTTCTCAGGAGCTTTGCGGAATACATCTCCGCAGTCCCCTGCTCCGCAAAGAAAAAAGTATACCGTTTTAGCAGCGATATACTTCTGATAGCTCTTAGCGGTGCCGCAAGTGAGGAGGCACGACAATTTGCTCAGGCGATACTTACAAAGTTCCGCTCACCGTGGTATCTCGACGAAAACGAACAGAGATTGCAGGTCTATGCGGGTGTTACTATCTATCCTACCGATGCAGCCGACACCGAAAGCTGCGTAAATGCCGCCACACAGACCCTGCGTCTTGCAAAGGAGCGTAAATTAGAGGACGCTGCGTGTTATTCAGAGGGTCTTGAAGATCAGCTCAACAACAATCAGCTTGTTAAAAAGCTTATCGCTGATGCGGCAGAAAATGACTTCAAGGGCTTCTACTTCCTGTATCAGCCTGTTATTGATATCAACTCAGGTGCTTTGCACTGCTGTGAGGCTACACTTTACTGGGAAAATCAAGAGCTTACCGTTCCCCGTGAGCAGTTCCAGCCTATCATAGACCAACTGGGACTTTCAAAGCAGCTATACCGCTTTACAGTGGATAAGATATGCGAATTCTGTGCTACCGTAAGAGAAGCGGGAGTAGAGCAATTCAGGGTCAGCATTGCAGTACCAGACAATATCCTAAGTACAGAAACCAGTATTGAGGCACTGAGAGGCTCTCTGCTTGAATATTCACTGCCGCCAAGTGCAATAAGTATTTCCGTTTCCGAAAATGCAAAGACCCTTTATAACGGAAATATGTTCTTGCAGCAAATGGCAAAGATAGGCGTTAATGTAATTGCAGACGATGTAGGCGACAGCTATTTCTCAATATCACCGCTTGAAAACCCTGCTGTCAGAACGATAAAAATACGCAGCAGCCGTTTCTCGGACGACGCTATCTCCACCTCCTTCCTGCAATCTGTAATAAGACTTGCCCACGAAAAGGATATAATCGTCTGTGCAAGAGCTGTTGACAGCCCTGCGACCTTCCAGAAAATACGCAAATTCAACGTTGACCTTGTGGAAGGCACATTCAACGGCAGACCGCTCCGTGACAGAGAATTCCTCGAAAAGCTCGTAGCGAGTTCTCCTGTCAGAAAAAGCGTATATTAAACTATATTGTAAAAAAAGCCGAAGATTTTCAAGAAATCTTCGGCTTTTTATCTGTTATGGCGAATTTTTATTTTGCTATATTTTTACTTGTTCTTTCTATTGCAAACTTCGATAAAAAAGTATATAATAGTATATGTATAGATAGATTTAATGATACTGTTCGTGTTTCACGATGAGGATATAGGTAGAAAATGAAAACTGTTCTGAAATGGCTAGGCGGCTATTTTAAAAAGCTTGACAAACTTCTGCTGCTTATCTGTGCGGCGATAACAATATTTGATATAGTTATCGTCTACACACTGTACGAAAACGGATTTATAAAATACAGTGATGTTCAGACGCAGATAGTTGCGGCAATAATAGGCTTTATCGGTGCTATCGTAATCGGTATGATAGATTACCGACTTATGGCGAAATTCTGGTATATATACGCTCCTGTTGCTCTGATATTGCAGCTGTTGCTGTTTACTCCGCTCGGCGATAAGCGTGACGACGACCTTGCGTGGCTGAATCTCGGATTTATCTCATTTCAGCCGTCAGAGATATTGAAGATAGCATATATACTCACCCTTGCGGCACATATATATAAGCTCGGCGATAAGCTCAACAGTCTGCCCCGTTTAATGCTGCTGTGCGTTCACGGTTTTGGTCCGTTCCTGTTGGTGCTGTTTCAGGGTGACGCAGGTTCCGCTCTTGTATTCCTGTTTATTTTCATCTGTATGATATTTGCGGCGGGTATCTCGTGGAAATATATCCTAACCGCTGTTATAGCCGTTCCCGCAGTTATATATGTTGCGTGGAACTACGTTATGGGTGATCACCACAAGATACGTTTTGAAGTCCTGTTTGACGAAGAGCTTCAACAGGCAGAGATACTTGATGTCTACTTGCAGCAGTACAGAGCAAAGGTCGCTGTCGGCTCGGGACAGCTCAAAGGACTTGGATTCGACTCTGACTCCTACACCTATGTACCTGAAATATACAACGACTTTATATTCTCGTACATCGGTATGACGCTTGGATTTATCGGCTGTATGGCCGTGGTGATAGCTCTCGCCTCGCTCTGCCTTAAACTTCTGTCAAACGCCTCGGCGTCGCAGGATTTACTCGGAAAGATGATATGCACAGGCGTTTTCGCTATGATGACCTTCCACTGCATAATAAACATCGGAGTTGTGCTGTCGCTTATCCCTGTTATCGGTATAACGCTTCCATTCCTGAGTACAGGCGGTACATCAATGGTTATGATGTATGTTTCCCTCGGGCCTGTGCTGAGTATCCCCACTCACAAAGAGAAAAAACGGCATATGTTCTATGAAGAAAAGGATTAAAGGAAGATATCTTCCATAAATACAAACACAAAAACAAGAAAGGATTCAAATTATGAAACCTGTTATCTCCACTTTAAAAGACATCTACCCTGACGCACAAGTTGAAGCACAGAAGGCACGTTATCAGAAAGCCACAGACTCCTACGCTGAGTATTTCGGCTCTGTAAACAGTCCCCGTTATTTCTCTGCCCCCGGAAGAACAGAGATATGCGGTAACCACACCGACCACAACTGCGGCAAGGTATTTGCAGCAAGTGTAAACCTCGACGTTATCGCTGTTGTTGAGCCTACCGACGACAACAAGATCACTATCAAGTCTGAGGGATTTCCTGAGGACAGTATCGACCTTTCCTCTCTTGATGTCGTAGCTGAGGAAAAGAACACCTCCGCCTCCCTTATCAGAGGCGTTGCTGCAAAGTTCAATCAGGAAGGCCACAAGATAGGCGGCTTCCGTGCCTACACAACTTCTGATGTTATGAAGGGCAGCGGACTTTCCTCTTCCGCAGCTTTTGAGGTGCTTGTAGGAACTATCCTTTCTCACCTCTACAACGAGGGTCAAATAAGTCCCGTAAAGATCGCACAGATCTCCCAGTACGCAGAGAATGTTTACTTCGGTAAGCCCTCGGGTCTTATGGATCAGATGGCTTCTTCTGTCGGCGGATTTATCGCTATTGATTTCAAGGATACATCTTCTCCCATTATTGAGAGCGTTCCCGCTGATTTCGAGAAATTCGGACACGCTCTTTGTATCGTGGACGCAAAGGGCGACCACGCTGACCTCACTGATGAATATGCGTCTATCCCCACAGAGATGAAAGCTATTGCCGCATATTTCGGCTGTAAACACCTCCGTGAGATCGCAAAGGCTGATATTATGCTGAACATCAATCTTCTACGTGAAAAGTTCGGCGACAGAGCAGTGCTTCGTGCTATCCACTTCTTCGATGAAAACGAGCGTGTAGACAAGCTCGTTCACGCACTGAAAGCAGGCAATTTCGAGGACTTCCTCGGCAGCGTAAAGGAAAGCGGCGACAGCTCTTTCAAATATCTTCAAAACATTTACGCAAACAGCGATGTCCCCCACCAGTGCCTCAGTATCGCACTCAATGTTGCTGAGTATTCTCTCCACCGCAAGGGTGCGTGCAGAGTTCACGGCGGCGGCTTTGCCGGTACTATTCAGGCATTTGTTCCGCTTGACGCTTTACAGCAGTTCAAGATGAATATCGAAAAGGTATTCGGTGCAGGCTCCTGTCACGTTCTGTGCGTAAGACCTATCGGCGGCACAGCAGTGGTTCTTGATTGATAAAAAAATAAAGGGCGGATAAAACGTCCGCCCTCATTCTTATATTATTCAACCTCGTACTCGGTCATCTGCTTGATGTTCATTTTATCCACAAGTGCGTCGACCAGTATTCCGTTTTCGGTGTATTCTTCGGAGAACACCTTTCCGTTCTCACGGATAACAGCTGTAAGTCCGCCCTTAGCGTAAGGTAACAAAAGTTTCATACGCTTTGCGGTTTCGGGAAGATTTCTTGCGATACATTCAAGCAGCCTGTCGATACCCTGTGCTTTTAACGCACTTATCTTTACAGTGCTGTCGTTTTCGGGGATATTTTCCTCTAACTTGTCGCATTTATTCAGTACCGTTACAACAGGTATCTCCGCCGCACCTAAGTCTGCAAGTGTTTTGAGAGTTACATCGGCTTTCTCCGCAGCCTCCGGGTCAGATGCATCGCAAACGTGAATGATGATATCTGCACAAGCAGCCTCTTCAAGGGTCGATTTAAAAGCCTCAACAAGGTGGTGGGGCAGTCTGCGTATAAGACCTACGGTATCTACCATAAGCAGACTTCTTCCGTCGGGCAGCTCTATCGCTCTTGATGTGGGGTCAAGCGTTGCGAACAGCTTATCCTCTGCAAGAACTCCTGCTCCCGTCAAAAGATTAAGCAACGTGGATTTTCCCGCATTGGTGTAGCCCACGATAGCTCCAACCTGTACACTGTCCTTCTTGCGACGCTGACGGGTATAACCACGACGCTCTTCAAGTTCTTTAAGCTCGTCTGAAAGCTTATCGATACGGCGTCTGATATGACGTCTGTCCGTTTCAAGCTGAGTCTCACCCGGGCCTCTTGTACCGATACCGCCGCCTAGTCTTGACAGCGACGCACCGATA
The DNA here is from genome assembly GCA_045606505.1 of Oscillospiraceae bacterium. Classification (GTDB taxonomy): domain Bacteria; phylum Bacillota; class Clostridia; order Oscillospirales; family Ruminococcaceae; genus CAG-115. The sequence goes on along the minus strand of JAZUSC010000016.1, from coordinate 18,901 downwards.
CCCATAAGTCTTGGCAGACGATAACGCAGCTGTGCAAGTTCTACCTGCAATTTACCCTCGCGGGAAACGGCTCTGCCTGCAAAGATATCAAGAATAAGCATTGTGCGGTCGATAACCCTTACGTCGGTTATCTCCTCGATATTTCTTATCTGCGAGGCTGTAAGCTCACAATCGAATATAAGCAGCTCTGCACCTAAATTCGTGCAAAGTTCCTTCACCTCTTCAAGCTTTCCCTCACCGATAACGGTAGCACTTTCGTATGCATCACGTTTTTGGATAACACGGGCAAGTTCTTCGGCACCCGCAGTACGGGCAAGTTCCGAAAGCTCGTCCATTGAGGCGTCACAGTCATAATCGCCTGTATCGGCACTGACTAATATCGCTTTCGTTAAAATTCTTTCTTCCATATATACTCCTTCCGCTATGCCATTCACGGTAACGGCGGATTGGCAAAAACCTGTTCTGCGTGAGTGCAGAACGAAAACCTCTTTGCACACATTGTTAATTATTATAGCAACATTTTTTCCCTATGTCAAGTAGGGTATAAAACGGACAAGCTCCGTCAAGAAAGGCTGATAGCTTTGAATTTCCGCAGATTTGATGTAATGATAGTCGGCACGGGTATCTCAGGTATCTACGCTGCACTCAACCTCGACAGCTCTCTTAAAATACTTATGCTGTCCAAAAAAGAGCTTACACTCTGTAACTCCGCACTTGCACAAGGCGGCGTTGCGGCGGTTATGGACAAGGAAAACGATAATTATGAGCTGCATATAAAGGATACCCTTATTGCGGGCCATTATAAGAATAATCTCGAAAATGTCCGTATTCTGGTGGAGCAAGGACCAACAGATGTTCAGACCTTGCAGGACAAGTATGGTGTGGAATTCGACCACAAGGACGACGGCAGTATCTCCCTCACAAGAGAGGGCGGACACTCCCGCCGCAGAATTGCTCATCACAAGGATTCCACAGGCTTTGAAATAGAAACCAGCCTTATCGAAAAGGTACAGCAGCTACAAAATGTAACTGTTGTCAACAACTCCGTGCTTTGCCGCCTTGAAAGAGAAGATGATATCTTCTTTGCAGATGTTCTTTGCGAAGATGCTCACGAGTATTATTGTGCAAATTCCGTTATCCTTGCAACGGGCGGTATCGGCAGAGTGTATGACTTCACCACAAATTCCGCTATCGCAACAGGAGATGGTATTCAACTTGCATATAATCTTGGTGCAGAGATAAATAATCTCAGCTATGTTCAGTTCCACCCGACAGCCTTTGCTGATAAAGAGAACAGAGAATGCTTTCTTGTTTCCGAGGCAGTAAGAGGAGAGGGTGCATATCTCCTTAACTGCAACAAGGAACGCTTTATGCACAAATATGAGCCTGAACGCAAGGAACTTGCTCCCCGTGATGTGGTATCAAAATGCATTATCGAAGAACAAAAGCTTACAGGCAGCGATGAATTCTGGCTGGACATCTCCTACAAAGACCCCGAATTTGTAAAGGGACACTTCCCTATGATATACAATAAGGTGCTTGAAAAAGGCTACGATATGACCAAAGAGCCTATCCCTATCTATCCCTGTCAGCACTACCTTATGGGCGGCATAAATGTTGACGGAAAGGGTGCTACCAATATCAGGGGATTGTACGCAGCAGGAGAATGTTCACATACAGGTGTTCACGGAAAGAACAGACTGGCAAGTAATTCCCTGCTTGAAGCATTGGTATTCTCACGTCTTATTGCTGAGGATATAAATGCAAACAAAATCACAGACGACCGTAAAGAAGTCGGATATACTATGGCAAGTCCCGAAGGTCTGCCCCTCCCAAAGGGAATAAAGACCGAGGTGCGTCATATTATGCAGAAGGCATACTTTATCCACCCTGACTATGACGAGGCAGAAAAGGGCTTAAAGCGTATAGCCGACCTTAAAGCACAGCTTGAAAACAGCGGCTATGCTATAACCGCAGAATATGTGGAAACCAAGTCGCTTGTAACGGTTGCCTATATAATACTTACAGAGGTAATGGAAAGGAAGGACACAGAGCAATGATACTTCTCCCCTTTTATGTTGATGATATAATCAAAACAGCACTCAATGAAGATATAAACTACATAGACAGCACAGCAGACCTCCTTATTCCTGAGGACAGTGTTTCCTCTGCATATTTTCAGGCAAAGGCAACGGGTGTTGTTGCAGGTCTTGAAATTGCCCTGAGAGTGTTTACTATACTCGACCCTGATATGAAGATAGAATGTCACTTCAAGGACGGTGACGAAGTGAAAAACGGCGACATCATCGCTGAATTCACGGGTCACACACGTCTTATGCTGAAAGCTGAGCGTACTTCTCTCAACATTTTACAGCATTTAAGCGGTATCGCTACCTACACAAACAAGTGCGTAAAGCTTGTGGAGGGTACAAATGCTTCCATAGCTGATACAAGAAAGACCCTCCCCGGACTTCGTGCATTGCAGAAGTATGCTGTTACCGCAGGCGGCGGCAGAAATCACCGCTACAACCTAACAGACGCAGCTATGCTGAAAGACAACCACATTGACGCTTACGGCGGAATTACAGCGGCTGTTACCGCACTCCGCAAAAAGGCAGGTCATATGCTTCAAATTGAAGTAGAGACCCGTAACCTTGACGAGGTCAAGGAAGCTGTCGATTGCGGCGTAAATGTTATTATGCTGGACAATATGGACTGTCCCACAATGACAGAGGCCGTAAAACTTGTAAACGGCAGGGCAAAGCTTGAAGCAAGTGGAAATATCACAATGGAAAATATCACCGAGGTAGCCAAAACCGGTATAGATATAATCTCCCTCGGTGCATTGACACACAGCGTACAGGCATTTGATATATCAATGAAATGGAAAAAATAAAACATCAAAAGGAGAGATAAGATTATGACTGTATCTTTTCACGACAGTGTAGATGATGAACTGCTGAAATATGTGGTCATCATCGCAAAATACAAGGGAAGATTTCTCTACTGCAAACACAAGGAACGCAGTACTTATGAGATCCCAGGCGGTAAACGCAAAAGATTTGAAACTATTGAAGACGCCGCAAGGCGTGAGCTTTACGAAGAAACAGGTGCGAAGAAATATTCACTTATCCCTGTGTGCGTGTACTCGGTAAAAGACGGGGAAAAGCTCACCTATGGTATGCTATATGTAGCCGATGTGGAACATCTGGGCGAAAAGCCTAAAAGCGAGATCGAAAGAATATTCTTCCTTGACGCTCACCCTGAAAATCAGACCTATCCCGAAATACAACCTAAGCTTATCAAAGAAGCAAGTAAAAGATATCTTATATAACAGAACAAAAGAACAAAGAAAGGACTTGTTTTAATGAACATCTCCAAGCACTGGGCAAGTGTATGGGGCAATGCGATCTCCATAGGAGAAAACCGCCCCGAAAGCTACAACAAGAACATCACATTCCGTTATCCTATCTACTCGCAGTTCGGCGGTGAGGCTGTACGCCTTACATTTGACAACTACTGCGGCACAGAGGATATCACTATCAACAAGACCACCGCTTTTATAAACGGCAAGTTCTACCCCGTTACATTCGGCGGCAAAAGAGAGGTAACTATCGGTGCTGAACAAAGTGCGGTTTCAGACGAGCTTCCCTGTGAGATAATTCCTCAGACGCTTATCACCGTAAGCTTTTACCTTGAAGATTTTACTCTGCTCCGCTCTGCGGTATATACAAGCGGCCCTCTCACTGAGGGTGTGTATGCTATCGGAGATATGACAGAAGTAGACCTGATACCTACTGACATTGCAAGAAACACCAACATCATCTACTTTTTGAGCAACCTGTCCGTGTTGACCGAAAAGACAAATCGCACCGTTGTATGCTACGGCGACAGCATCACAGCACAGGACTGGCCGGAGTATCTTACCCTCCGCTGCAATCGTGAGGAAAAGCTTAATACTGCGATCATCAGACGTGCCGCAAGTGGTACGAGAATGCTGCGTGAATACAGCTGTATCACCTACGAGAGCTACGGACTTATGGGCAGCAAACGATTTGACCACGAAGTTCCCACAGACGGTGCAGATACAGTTATTATCCAGCACGGCATAAACGATATAATCCACCCAGTAGGCACTGAGGTAAACCCATTCCGTCCTATGAGCGACCTGCCCACAGTGGAAGAGCTTATCGATTGTATGAAGTTCTATATCGAAAAATCCCGCAGCTACGGTTACAAGGTGTATGTCGGAACACTGCTTCCTATCGAAGGTTGGCGAACCTACGCACCTTTCCGTGAGGAATTAAGATGTGCATTCAACGAATGGATACGCACCACTGACCTTATCGACGGTTGTATCGACTTTGACAAGGCGGTATGCGACCCCGACCGCCCCTCACGTTTTCTGCCCGAATATGACAGCGGCGACCACCTGCACCCCAGCAAGGCGGGTTATAAAAGAATGGCGGATATCGTCCCCGATAAAATATTAAAATAAGTATACAAGCTATCCCTCCCGCATAATATAGTGCAGGAGGGATTTTTATGCTATACAACAGTTTGCATCATCTTATCAACAAAAGCTCGTCCTCACGGGAGTTTTTTCTGTCGCTGCCCGTGGAAACTCAGATGATACTGCACAAGGACAACTTTTTTATCCACACACAGTTCGATCTGCGTAGAAAAGCGGAGATCGTGGAAGAACTGCGTAAAAAAGACCTGATATAAAATAGGGGCGACCTCAGATCGCCCCTAATATTTATTTTATCAGCAGCCCTTTAAAGCTCTCTGACCGATATCCTTTCTGTAATGAGCCTTCTCGAAAGTGATAGTGTCAACAGCCTTGTAAGCCTTATCAAGTGCGGTTTTAAGATCCGTACCCGTTGCGGTGATACCAAGAACACGACCGCCTGCTGTAAGGAACTTTCCGTCTTCAAGCTTTGTTCCTGCGTGGTAAACATAAGCAAGGTCGCTCTGACCGTTCTCGTCAAGACCGCTTATCTCCTTGCCTGTTTCATACTTCTCGGGATAGCCGCCACTTGCCATAACTACACAAGCACAGCTGTTTTCACTCCACTTGATATCAAGAGCATCAAGCTTTTCTTCCCAGATCGCCTCGATGATGTCAACAAGATCTGTTTCAAGCAGGGGAAGAACTACCTGTGTTTCAGGGTCGCCGAAACGACAGTTGTACTCAACAACCTTTGCACCGTTCGGTGTAAGCATAAGCCCGAAGTACAGACAGCCCTTGAAGGGTCTGCCCTCAGCCTGCATAGCGGCGATAGTTGGATTGAATATCTTCTCCATACACTCAGTCTTGAAAGCGTCTGTATAGCAAGGGTTAGGAGCGATAGTTCCCATACCGCCTGTATTAAGGCCCTCGTCGTTATCATAAGCTCTCTTATGATCCATAGAGGATATCATAGGCTTAACTGTCTTGCCGTCTGTAAACGCAAGAACAGTTACCTCAGGGCCTGTCATAAACTCCTCGACAACGATCTCACTGCCTGAGCTGCCAAACTTGCCGTCAAGCAGCATAGAGTTTACAGCGTCCTTAGCCTCCTCAAAATCCTTTGCGATAATTACACCCTTACCAAGTGCAAGACCGTCGCACTTGATAACTGCGGGATAGCTGTTTTGTGCCTTGATATACTCGATAGCCTTGTCTGCGTCTGTAAATGTTTCATAACCTGCTGTGGGGATATCGTACTTCTTCATCAGTGCCTTAGAGAACACCTTGCTGCCCTCTAAGATAGCTGCATTTGCACGGGGACCGAAAGTCTTGAAACCAGCCTCATTAAGCTTGTCAACCATTCCGAGAACAAGGGGATCATCGGGAGCTACAAAAACATAGTCGGGAGAAAGCTTTTTAGCAAGTTCCAGCATACCGTCAATATCGGTAGCCTTTACAGGGAAGCACTCAGCAAGCTTGCTGATACCACCGTTACCGGGGGCTGCATAGATCTTTTCAACCTTCTGTGACTTTGAAAGTGCGGTTATAATAGCGTGTTCACGTCCGCCGCCGCCTACTACTAAAATATTCATACAGATAAAATCCTTTCGGGAAATAATAATACATTTATATTTTAGCATAAAATGAGATTTATTGCAATATCTCTTTGGAAATTAGAACAGAAAAAGTATTTTGATAAAATCACCTAAACAAAGGCGAGGATGATCCCCGCCTTTGTTTCTGCATATCAGAAAAGTATATCCTTAAAACAAACCTGCTGCTCACATTTGTCATAATCCCAGCTGTGAGCAGAGCCTCCGTCACAGAATTGCCTTGAATCACACTCGCTGCATTTGCCGTTTCTGCCGCTTAAACCTGTGCGGAAGTATTTAAAGCCGTTTTTCCATACCTCTGTAAAATCATCACGGAGGATATTGCCCTCGATAGTTTCGGCACGGCGTTCTATGTCAAGACAAGCTCCTATATCGCCGTTCGCCATAACACTTGCAGTGTACACTCCCGCATTGCAAAGGAAATACCAATCCCTCACCTCACGCTCGTAGTCAAGCCCCAGATAATGCGTACAGCCGTACTCTACGGGCATTCCTATTTGACGCTTTGACTTTATAAAATCAAACATTCTGCGGTAATCCTGCGGCTCTAACAAAAGTTCGGGGTGCTGCTTTGCTCTGCCGATAGGCTCTATGTTTATGACCCTCCAAGAGTCGATATCAATACCGCACATTATATCGTACAACTCGTCAAGCTGGTCTATGTTCTTCTTATGAACTACCGTGGTTATCTGCACATTATGGAAAGTTCCCTGTTTAATAAGAGCCTGTACTCCCCTCATTGCAAGGTCATAGCCGCCCTTTGTCCTGCGGAATTCGTCGTGGGTGTCACGAAGTCCGTCGATACTTATTGAGATAGTACCCATACCGCAGTCGCTGAGCTTTTTGGCGATCTCGTCATCAATAAGTATACCGTTGCTGGTCATTCCCCAGCGAAAACCCAGACTATGGGCATAGCCCATTATATCGAAGAATTCCTTTCTAAGCAGCGGCTCACCGCCCGTTATACACAGCATAAGTCCCTTTGTACCGAAATCCCTCTTTATCTTATCAAGAAAGCTATAATAGACCTCAACGGGCATTTCCGCAGATCTTACCTCGTTGCAGTGGCTTCCACAGTGGATACAACTCTCGTTACAGCGTAGCGTCAGTTCCAAAAAAAGTGAACGCAGCTGTGGTGCTTTCATAAGCCCCTGCCTATATTCCGCAAGCATTTTGAGATGCTCTGTCTTTATATTATCCATCAGATGTTTCCTCGCTTTCCGCTGTTTCAGAGGTTTCAAGGGTATCCTTTGCTTCCCGCTCCGTCTGTGACGACAAGCTTACCTTAGGCTGCTCTTCATCATAGTCCTTAGGTGGTCCGTAGACACCGCACCCGACATTTAAAGCCGCCACAAACACTGCCGCAGTAAGCAGGGCATTCTTACGTGCTTTCATACTTATCCTCCATTTCAGGGGACGGGGTTATCTCGTCTGCCATCTCAGGGTCAGAGGGAGGCCCGTACACAGTAGGGACAATATTCTCTGCTGGGTCGAATTCATCTATATCAAAGGGAGGCGGCCCGTATACGTCCTCATTTTTGTTGTCACTCGGCTCAAAGCCAATAATAGACGAATTATCACCGTCCGAATAAATTTCCTCAGGCGGTGGACCATAAACATTCTGATTATTGTTATCGCTCGGCTCAAAGCCAATAACAGACGAATTATCACCGTCCGAATAAAAACCCTCAGGCGGTGGTCCATACACACAGCCATTCATATTAAGAACACCTGCAAACGCTGCCGCTGTAAACAGGAATTTCTTACTTCTTTTCATCTGAACCCTCCTTTTCCTTTTCCGCCCTCTCCTCTGCCAATCTTCTGAAATACGACGGTGGTCCGTAAACCACCATATTTTTATTTCGTGACGGCTTAAAGCTTTCCTCTGCCTTGTCGATATCGTCGGGCGGCGGACCGTATACCGCAGCTACCTCATTTTTACCGCAGCCGCCCATAGCAAACAGTGCGGTCACTGCCGCCGCTGTAAGTACTATCTTTTTTCTTGCTTTCATCATTCCACCTCCGGTATCTTATAATAATGATACATTACAATATATCCAGTCAGCTCGTTATACGAAATCACCCGATACTTGTCACTGCCGTAATTAAGAGCAAAATAATCTGTGCTGTTATAAATAAGTCTGGAACGCTCGTTATATGCGTCTATGTCATACTCAGGAATAATTCCGAGATATGCGTCTCGCTCGTATTCCTCTCTTGTCTTGTATTCAGCAGTAGAAAGGATATCCCATAGCTTTTCGATAGTCCGTCCATCGGTAATAGTCTTTCCCGACACATTATAGTGGCTGTCAAGCGGCGTGATACCTGTAATATCCTCTGCCGAACTATATCCAAGCTTTTCGAGGTTCATATTACTGCCCGTTTCGAGCATTCCCGTTTCATTGCAGAATACAAGGTATCCCCACTTATTCTCTATCTCGCCAAGCAGTACATTTTTATGATCTAGTCCTTTTAGCATATAAACATTTGCGGTAAACTGCATACCATCGCTGTATTCTCCGAGATACTCACCTGCCGCATTTGCGTCAACATCAGATGAAAGTCCGTAGCGATCCAGCGTTTTTTCAAGCAAACTGTTATAGCCCACTGTGTTATCAATGGCTAAAAGCGGAGGACCTACCCATTCATATATACAATCATCGATATATATTACATAAAAAGCAGGCACACCGCTTGATGACCCATTCTTACCATCGGTTGACGGTGCTGAGGACATTCCTGTCATATTCAGCAGTAAAAACGGCGAACACATAACAACAACCAAAACGGCAGCCGCAGCCGATATCCACTTCATCACTGTACCAAGCAATGCGGAACTTAATGTTTTTTCCGAATTCTCAATAAGCGTATCGTCTATCTTCCCTATACATTCAAAAAGGTCTTCTCCTGTCATAGCGTGATACCCTCCTTTTCAAGTTGTTCCTTTAACTGTATCCTCATTCGGTACAGTATGGAGGTTATCTTACTCTGTGACCAGCCTGTAAGCTTTTTCAGCTCAGAAATGCTACGGCAGAAAAAATATCTCTGCACAAAAAGTGCCGCATTTTGCTTTGGCTGTTCCTTTAAAAATGCGGTTATCACCTCTGCTGTACGGACCTCATCATACCCCTTTTCCACGTTATCCCGAGCTGCAACACAGTCGTCCAGCTCTGACAAAAGGATATCAAGTTCTCCACCGCCACGCTTTTTTCTGCGAAGAAAATTATACCTGTTAAACGCAAGGTTGCGTGTTATCTTTGCAAGAAATGACGACAGTATATTTGGTCTTTGCGGCGGTATACAATTCCACGCATTAAGCCACGTGTCGTTTACACATTCGTCTGAGTCCTCCTTGCTGTGCAGAATATTGTCCGCAACAGTATAACAGTAGCCACCATATTTCTCCGCTGTGGAAGATATCGCAAGTTCGTTTCTGTTCCAATACAGATCAATGATCTGATGATCGTCCACAAGATCACCTCCTGTATATATAGAAAAGAAAACTGCGGTCTTGTTGCATATTATTGCTCTTAATCCTCTACCCTAAATCCCGAATTGAGTGCAAGATAAAAGAACGGAGTCCCCGAAATACCCGTAAGTATCTTGTTTTCACCAAAAATATACCGATATTTAATCTTACGCACTCCCGTAGTTATAGTGACAACATAACCACCGCCCCCAGGACCAAGTCGGTGCATAATATCAAATTCTATATTCCGCACATCACGGTAATAAAATATCTCCCGCTTTTTTCCCGGTCCTCTGATAATAAATTCCGTTTCAAGTGCCTCGTACTCGCATTCTCTGCCGACATTGAGAAAAGTCCATACACCGAGTATTATCATCTCAAAACATACAATACCTATCTCAAACAAATCAAAGACCGTTTCAAGCTCTGCGGCAACGCTTATTTTCGAGAAAACAAACACAAAGCCAAACAACAATAGTCCCGAAAAGAACAGGAAAACAGCAAGTTCGGTATCATAAGCACAATAAAATGTTCCCCTGCTACGGACAGGCTCTCTCCTCTCACGCTCTTTTAAAAGCTTATTCATTTCAATTCCCTGCTCAGTCGCCGTACTTGTCAAAAAATTCTTCAACAGTCTTTAAGCCCTTGCTACCCTTTTTCGTTCGCTGTTGAAGTCTTTGCTCACTCTCAAAGCGTTCAAGGATAGCCTTTGCATTTACGATATTTTTCGGAGTGCTGTCAGCAAGTCCCGCGTTATATGCAAGATAATAAAACGGTGTTCCCTCAGGCTCTGTAAAGAACTTATTTTCGCTGAAAACATAATTGTACACGATATCCCTTACACCTGTGCTGATAGTAACCTTGTAGCCGTGCTTCTTTCCGGTAGCACCAAAGGGACAATATACGATGTCCTTGATATCGGTATAATAGAATATCTCTTTCTTTCCGTTTGAGTCTGTCACCACGAATTCCGTTTCCAGTGCCTCGTAATGATACACCTTGTCACTTGCCGCTACCGCCCACACTATCGCAAGGCATATCAACATAAAAATGCATACACCCACCATTGTATCAAGCATATAATTCATCTCGCCAAGGTCAAGACAAGACAGCACGATAACGCCAACAGTAAATATAAGTCCCATAATAAACAATAACATTATACGCTCTGAATTACGGGCACATCTGAACTCGCCCTTTCTGAGCAGCTTTTCGTTTTCTTTTATCGTTTCAGACATAACATCATTCCCTTTCGTCAAGAAATACCAATTATATCCCTGTAAAGCTCTCTTGCGTAGCCGTCTGTCATTCCGCAGATATAGTCAGTCACAAGCATAAGTCGGTTGTAAACCTGTACACTTTCATCGGCGTTTTCACAGGCACTTCGGCATATTTTAAGATAATTGTCCGAAATCACTGATATCATCTTTTCATCGTGGATAGTTTCCTGTGGAGTTCCGTATCTTAAAGTTGCGGTAGTCAATTTTTCAAGCAGCAGGTCCATCATAGTTTCCACTGCCATCTCAATCTTGAATATCTCTCTCGAAGTAAAAGCATAACGATATGCTATATCGCTCAGCATATCAGCGAGTACCGCCACAGGCGATACCGCAAGAAGCTCGTATTTCATCTCGCCGTCCATAATAGCTTCATAGTTATCGACAAATGCGTCAGCCGCCGCATATATCATAAGGCTCTGCATACGCACTATCCAGTTAGAAACAGCATTGTTTTCGGGAGAGGGCATATTATTATCAACAGCTTTTTTATAGCACTCTACAAGCTTTTTTGCGGCAATTTCCAGTGTTTCACGCTGAGCTGTTTTTTCGCATTTATCAAGCACCTTATCGCTTGTGAGTTCAGAAAGAAGTGCTGTGTAGCTTATCAGACCCTTTCTCACTGCATCTTCGATATCAGCAGTTTTATAGGCAATATCGTCCGCCGCTTCAAGTAAAAACGTCAGCGGATAGCGACAGTCTACTGCACCTGTGGAGCTGACAATATCATTGAACAGAGCCTCCTCCGTACAATAATATCCCATTTTTTTATCCTTTATGTTGCCGCTGTTTTTGTCTATTCCAAGCGAATCAACAGGGTACTTTATTATCGTATTCAGCAGAGCATAATTTAAGTTCATTCCGTGCTCATCTATAAGATAATGCAGCTTTGCAAGTACCCTCAAAGCCTGTGCATTGCCCTCGAAATTAAGGAAATCACCCTTCATCTGCTCAGAAAGTAAAGATGTTACAGGCTTTTCATTAAAGTATAGCTTTTCAAGATTCTTTTCGAACCATTCTCTTATCGTGAACTCTCCGAAGTGACCGAAAGGCGGATTTCCAATATCGTGTACAAGACCTGCACATTCAAGTATGTCGCAGCAATTCTCCCTTATCTCATCGGTTATCTCGCTGTATCCCCTGTCCATAAGCTTTCTGAAAACCGTATCCGCAAGTGACCCTGCAAAGGAGGACACCTCCAACGAGTGTGTAAGCCTTGTGCGGACAAAATCTCCCCTGTCAAGCGGAAATACCTGTGTTTTATCCTGCAATCTTCTGAATGAAGCACTGCCTATTATTCGGTGATAATCTCTGCGGAATTCCGTGCGGACATCTTCACCGCTTTTTCCACTGCTTTCCCTGCTCCGTTTTGCACAAAGCAGCTTGTCCCAACTAAGCTTAGACATAATCTTATACCTCTTTTCAGCGTAACACCAAAGCTACACTCAGAATAAAATATATTGATTACCGAATTGCGGTTGCATATCCAATAAATCTAAGGCAATAATATCTGTGACAGATAAAAACGGTAATCTTTCGGTACTGTCCGAAATGTTCAACGAAAGGAATGATCTTAAAATGCTAGTAAAACGTGGCGAAATATATTACGCCGACTTGAGCCCTGTGGTAGGCTCAGAGCAGGGCGGCGTCAGACCTGTGCTGATAGTTCAGAACGACATCGGCAACAAGCACAGCCCCACTGTTATCGCCGCCGCAATAACAAGCCAGAAGGAAAAAAACAAGCTTCCGACACATATTGAGCTTAACGCCTCGTCCTGCGGACTGGCAAAGGACTCCGTAGTTCTTCTGGAACAGGTTCGTACATTGGACAAAAGACGGCTCAAAGAACGTATGGGAGAGCTTGACAGCGACGCTATGACTCAGGTGAACAACGCCCTCTCGGTAAGCTTCGGGCTGTAATTTTAAAAAAATATCGGGGACAGAAATTGCTCTCATCGGGAGTTTTCTGCCCCCGATAATTGTTTCGGGTCATTCCGTACACTTATAACCGATTAAAAAGTTCAGCCGTTCTTTCTCATATATGCCCACAATACCCATTGACCTGCGGCAAGTAAAGTCACAAGCAAAACGATTATCACCTGTGCCAGTCCCCACTGCTGCATAAAAAGAATGATAACAATATCTGCGACAGTGAGAAGTATCGCATTCTTTAAAAAAGCCTTTGCTCCGTTTTTCATCTGGACTGGATACGCTTAGCCATAAGTGTGTTCTTCATAAGCATTGCGATAGTCATAGGACCTACGCCGCCCGGTACGGGTGTTATGTAAGAAGCCTTTTCTGCGACCTCGTCAAAGCATACATCTCCGCAGAGTTTACCCTCTTCGTTGCGGTTGATACCTACGTCGATAACAACTGCTCCGTCCTTTACCATATCAGCGGTAACAAAATCTGCTCTGCCGACAGCCGCAACAAGGATATCAGCACGGCGGCAAACTTCCTTTAAGTCCTTTGTACGAGAATGACATACCGTCACTGTGCCGTTTTCGTGGAGAAGAAGCATTGCCATAGGCTTACCAACGATGTTTGAACGTCCGATAACTACGCACTCCTTACCGCTTACGTCAATGCCTACGCTGTGGATAAGTTCCATACAGCCTGCGGGTGTACAGGGGAGGAAAGCATAGTTTCCTATCATAATCTTACCTACGTTTGCAGCGTGGAAAGCGTCAACGTCCTTCATAGGAGAAATACGCTCGATCACCTTTTCCTCGTTGAGGTGCTTAGGGAGAGGAAGCTGTACAAGAATACCGTTTACATTATCATCAGCATTAAGCGTGTCCACAAGCTCCAAAAGTTCTTCCTCTGTTGTGTCAGCGGGGAGAGCATATTCAAAGCTCTTTATTCCGCATACCTCACAAGCCTTTTTCTTGTTGTTTACATACACACGACTTGCAGGGTCGTCGCCTACGATAACTACCGCAAGACCTACTTCAAGGCCCTCACGCTCTATTTCCTGTCTTACCTCTTCCTTTACCTTTGCGGATACCGCTTTTCCGTCAATGATCTTTGCTGCCATTATTTAGTCCTCGCTTTCATCGTCTTTTTCAGTTTCGTTATTTTCGCTGTCGCTGTTGTCGTCAGCGTTGTTTTCGGTTTCATTTTCAGAGTTTTCCTGCTCCTCTTCTTCGGAATCATCTTCAAGTGTCACATCATCAGCGTCATCTGCAAGAATACTCTGTGCAACCTCATTCTCCTTTGCCGCTTTCTTCCTTGCACGTTCCTCGTCCTTTGCCTTGTCTGCGGCAAGAAGCTCTGCACACGCCTCAGTATTGACATACAGAGGTATCTGCTTCTTCTCTGCAAGTATCTTGAATACGATAAACAGTACCAGTGCCACAACAAAGGACGCACCTGCAATTATCTGTGAGATACGCAGTTCACCTGCCATAAGGCTGTCTGTTCTCATACCCTCGATAAAAGCACGGCCAAGACCGTACCACGCAATGTACAGTAGGAACACCTCTCCGTCGTAGGTGCGGAGCTTTTTAGAATAGAAGTGCAGTCCGATAAATCCAAGCAGACACCACACGCTTTCATACAGGAAACAGGGGTGAACCAGCGTTCCGCCCTCAAAACCCGAACTGTTCTGAATGATAGTACCCGACATACCGAAAATATAGTCGGGGGAAGTTGCTCCGCCGTAGGCCTCCTGATTAACGAAGTTGCCCCACCTGCCTATGCACTGACCAATAAGGAAACCAAGTGCGGCAAGGTCGAACATAGGAGCAAGTTTTACCTTGCGTATCTTACACATAACCGCACCGACTATAAGTGCCGCAATTATGCCGCCGTATATCGCAAGACCGCCGTCACGTATCTCGGTAATAGCAGTTATGAACGTGTACTCGTGAAGTCCCTGTGCGGTAGCGAAGATACAGTAATATGCCCTCGCACCGATAAATCCGCCGATTAGTGCCGCAAACACTACGTCGAAAACTCTGTCACGGCTAAGGCCGAAATCCTTTGTCCTCCACATAGCATAGAGATATGCAAGTATCACGCCAACAGTGATGATAACACCGTACCAGTAGATAGGTATTCCGAAAAGCTCAAAGCCTCTGTAATAGTTTATCTGTGTTCCGCCGAACAGGTTGGGAAATTCAAGCTCGATCTCCTCAAAGGCTGACGAGGCGGAAATAATATTTGAAATAGCTGTCATATTTTCCTCCGAATATTATAAGGGATAGATGATAGATACGCAGGAATTTTCCTCGTCAAGGTCGAGAAGCTTTCTGCACATCTCCTCGTAGGAAGCGTCTGCCGCACTCTCCACAAGAGAGTAGGGCGAAAGTCCTGCAAGTGCTGCGTCTGTCATATACTGTGCCACTGTTTCGGTGTTATTGTAGCCACGGACAACAGAGCCGTAGGTCTGCTTTTTGATGCGGCTGAATATCTCCTTGTCGGGGTGCGTCTGCTTAAACCTCTTTATCTCCTTCTTCATCTCGGATAGTACAAGGTCAGGGTCGTCTGACTCGCCCGTTGCAATGGGAAGAACATATCCCCTGCCCATAAACACGCTTACACGGAATGCGTCGTTAAGCACTCCTATGTCCCTCATACGCTTGTAGAATTCCGAGGTATCTCCGAAGATTATATCCACCAGCATATTATAGTAGATGTATTCATCAAGGGCGGCCTGTCCGTCTGCGTCGGGTCTTTTAAAGCCTATCGCAAACTGTGGCTTTGCCACAGGCATCTTCATCTCAGTGCGGTGAACAACTACCTCATAAGGCTCACTGTGAGGCACTGTCTGTAAAGCTTCGGGTGTACGTGGAAGCAGGCAGCGTTCGCATACCTCGATCGCCTTTTCCATATCAAAATTTCCTGCAATACTAAGGTACATATTTGAAGGATTGTAGAATGCATTGTACACATCATAAAGCATCTTATCGGTGATATCCGCAATGCTCTCCACCGTGCCTGCAATATCTGTCTTTATGGGATTTTCCTTGTATACGCATTTTAACAATTCCATAAGAACACGCCAACCTGGGCTGTCCTGATACATCGTTATCTCCTGACCGATTATACCACGCTCTTTCTCCACGTTTTCGGGAGTAAAATACGGGTGCTGAACAAAATCAAGGAGTATTTCAAGGTTCTTTTCAAAATTCTCCGCACAGGAAAAATAGTAACAAGTGCTGTCATAGGAAGTACCCGCATTACAGGACGCTCCCGTTTCGGCGAACAATGCAAATGCGTCCTTTTCGGGACTTTCAAACAGCTTGTGTTCAAGGTAATGTGCTGTGCCGTCAGGTATTATTACTATATCTCCGCCGTTTATACGGTAGCGGTTATCCTCAGAGCCGAATTTGACCGAAAACTGTGCATTCACCGTGGAGTAGCTCTCCATAGGACAAAGGCACACGGTAACTCCGCTGCTGTGGGTGTATTTATAGCATTTCTCCCCTATGCGGGAGCTGCTTATCTCCTGTATCATTCCTGTCCCCCCTCCGGCATAAGTGAATATATCGTATCAAGCGAATACTTTTTGCAGGCTGCCTGCACCCTTTCGGGTGTGACCTCGCTGATACGCTCGATATACTGCTCGGGAGTAACGCTATCTTCGTCCAGTATCTGTGAGCCGTACCACGAGGAGATAGAATTCACTCCGTCATAGATAGACTTGACATCATTTATTATTTCAAGCTTTGCACGGGACAGCTCGTCCTCACAAACACCATTTTCGCAGATGTCACGGAATTCCGCAAGTACCGCCTCACGGGTACGCTCAACATTCTGTCCGTCAACGCCCGCATACACGGTTATAACACGCTTGAAGCGGTTGGAAAAGCTGCTGCAATAATAACAAAGCGATTGTTTTTCACGTATATTGGTGAAAAATCGTGATGTCGTCATACCGCCAAGCACCATTGAAAGCAATGCTCCTGCGTATCTGTCGTCCATATCGGGAGCCTTAAAATACATACGCAGTATAGCCTGTTTCATATCAATGCTCTCACTAACGGAAAGCACCTCTTCTTTCAGTTTGCTGGGTACTGTATAGGGAGTGCAGATATCATTTCTTTCCAGCTTGGAAAAGGCCTCGGTCAGCATCTTCTCGCTCTCGGAAAAATCACTGCACCCAACTGCGGTTATCTCTATACGTCCCTTTGTGAGCATTTCAGTATATGCACCAAATGCCGTTGCGGGAGTTATCTTTTCTGCCTCGTCACGGCTGCCCTGTACGGAAAGCCCCCAAGCCTCGCCCTTGTAGGCATTTTCACTGCCCTTTTGTGCTGCATAATTTCTCTTGTCGTTGATAACACTGTCTATCGAGTCGATAAGCTCCCCCTGCATAAGCCTTGTGGTCTCCGCAGAGAATACGCCGTTCTCGGTAAGAGGGTCAAGCAGGCAATCAAGCAAAAGCTGACAGGTGTCACGCTCTATGCTCTCTCCTTCCAACGCAAAGCGGTCATCAATAGATGTTACCGCCAGGCTTGAACAACGCACATCGCCTAAAATAGATGTATTATCCGACATAGACGCACCGTAAAGCTCCGAAAATCTAAGTGAAAGCTTGGAGTAATCGGGATACTTTGCATTGCTGTCTACCAAAATATACGGTACTATTGCATAATCGGCCCTTGTATAGCCGCTGTCGATCTCTGTATAAATACTGACGGATATACGGTTCACCTTGAAACGCTTGTCCGTAAACCTGCTGAACCAGATACCCTCACCCAACTGCTTACGTTCTAAAATATCTAACACCTCACTATGTATTTGTATGCGGAAAGACTTCCGCATCAGCTTTATAATAATATACTTTATTAGTATATCACATTTCTTACTGTATTTCCAGTGCTTTATGTGAAAATTAGCAAAAAAAAAGACCCAAACGGGTCTGATGCGGAAATCCTTCCGCCAAGTAAAATAATAATTATGTGTAGAACAAAAGAAAGGAGACAACTAAACAAAACAAATGAACGGAGAATTAACTCAGACCATTTATTTGTCTATATTATATCTTGTTTTGGATAATTTGTCAATAAGATTTTTGTTTTTTTATAATTTTCGTTCATATTACACAAAATCGGGTCACTGCATTTGTTGAGGATATAAAGACAAATGTCATTTATGTAATATCTTTACATATAACTCAGCCCGAAGTCTATGCTTCGGGCTGAGAAAGCTGAGGTTACATCTCCTCAGCCGTGACTGCGTTTCTTCTGAAAAGCAGAGAGATACACCACGCCGCAGAGAGTGCTACCAATATATAAACGATCCTGCTTATAGCCGCACCCTGACCTCCGAATGCCCACGCAACAAGGTCAAAGCTGAAAATACCGACAAGTCCCCAGTTAAGACCGCCGATAATAAGCAGTGTAAGTGCTATTTTGTCGATCATAGTTTCACCTTCCTTTTGCTGTTTTTAACAAGCTATGCAGTATTTTTCGTCAGCGAATGTATCATAACGGACGCAAAACGAACAAATTGTACTGCAATATATAGTCTATGCACATCTTTTTG
The DNA here is from genome assembly GCA_045606505.1 of Oscillospiraceae bacterium. Classification (GTDB taxonomy): domain Bacteria; phylum Bacillota; class Clostridia; order Oscillospirales; family Ruminococcaceae; genus CAG-115. The sequence continues at coordinate 595 of JAZUSC010000016.1, read as the reverse complement.
TCTTATTCTTTTAGCTTTATTGAAGATTTCACCAGTGATTTTGTGTAAAATCAATATACCGTTATGATAAAAACTAAATATCGTTTGTGCATTTTGCTTTTTTTTAAAAAAGGTGTTGACAAAAACAGTCCGATAGTGTAAAATATAAAAGTCGTCAGGGAACAGTTGATGACAAAGGATTTGAATGGGAGTTTAGCTCAGCTGGGAGAGCATCTGCCTTACAAGCAGAGGGTCACAGGTTCGAGCCCTGTAACTCCCACCAAATTTCCCTTAGCATTTCCCAACGGCCCGGTAGTTCAGTTGGTTAGAACGCTAGCCTGTCACGCTAGAGGTCGTGGGTTCGAGCCCCATCCGGGTCGCCAAATTTGCCTCTGGAGCTCAGTTGGTAGAGCAGAGGACTGAAAATCCTCGTGTCGTTGGTTCGATTCCGACCGGAGGCACCATTGTTGATGCGGATTTAGCTCATCTGGTAGAGCGCCACCTTGCCAAGGTGGAGGTAGCGAGTTCGAGCCTCGTAATCCGCTCCATTTCGGGAGGTAGAGAGATTTACCTCCCGATTTTTTTGAATAAGGAGACTATATTATGATTCTGATTG
>JAZUSC010000015.1:0-29981 GCA_045606505.1 Oscillospiraceae bacterium | reverse complement strand
GCTATACCATTGTAGCAGAAATACTCATCGCCCTGTATCGGCATATCCAGAATATCCATATCAAGAGCTTCTGCGATTTTGCTCAGCTCATACGCAGTAGGTAGATAACCACACTCCATATTCCGCAGCAGTTGTACGGGGAGATCGGTTTTTTTGGCAAGTTTCCGATCAGAGAAACCTTTTTCTTTCACCAATTGAGCAACTTTTCTTCCTGTGTCCCTCGTCAAATCGTGCTTTGCCAATAAATTAAAATCCACACCATAATGGTCTGCTATTTTCTGAACATCAAGACATAGGATACTCTCATACTGATCAAGAATACTGTCGCAAAATTCTTTGCTTAGTCCTAGTTTGTCTGCTCCCGTTCTCAGAGTATAGCCATCTTTCTGAAAAAAGTAAAGGACGTTCTTTTTGAAGCTTGCTTTTTCAGCGGGGCTTAACGCAATATATGATGTGTCTGTATATGCTGCCTTTTCAATAAGCTTAAATAGTCCCTCTGTTCGTGAGCGAGGAGCATTGTCAGCCTCAAATTTATTCGCATTAACCAGAACTTCCTTGACAGTAGTACCAAGTGCTCTGCATATTGCATCGGCGGTGGCATTAGTCAATGGCTCGTATCCGATCTCATAATCCTCATACTTATCAGACGGAATACCAATCGCCTCTGCTAGCTGTTCTGCAGTAATTCCATTGCTTTCCCGTATCTCCTTTATAATGGGAGCGAAGTCGAATGCAGGATCGAATCCGTCAACACAAGTTACCTTCCATACATAATAATCAGCTAGCTTATCCTGCTTATAGCGTATCTTTCCGGTTAACCAATCGGTGGATACAGCAAAGAAATCCGCTATCTGCGGAATATATTTCATATATGACTTATTTTTACCGTTCTTCCAAGCACTATATACACTTCTATCTAAGCCAAGATATTGCATAAGATCTTGCTGCATACAACCCTTTTCTTTTATAAGGTGCTGAATTTTATCCAAAATATCCATATTATCCTTCTTTCACTTGTTAAAAGTTAATAAATATCAAAAGGCGTAGCAAAATACACTTGACATTTTGCCAAGCGAGATATATAATGTAGGTACAGGTTGTATTGCCAAGCAAATGATTTTATCAACTTGTCAATATACCAATGATGTTGATTTGCCAATCATCACATCAAAAGTATAACACATTTCTTTCAGAAATGCAAGTGTTTTACAAAATCTAATCAAAGGAGGGAAACTTAATGAAAAATAACTCACAAAACCAAGGCAACATCAAGCGTTCAGTTACGCTGACTACCGACGACTATGAAAAGCTGAAACGGCTCGCCGCATCGAAACACTGCACTGTTGCAGATGTGCTGAGAGAATTCATAGCGGAGGGCTTCGCAAGAAATGATCTTGACGAAAACAGCTCTGCAATCAGGGTAGCGATATCTCAGACGCTTCAGGATATTCTGCAACCGATGCTTGATACTGTCAGCCAAAAGCTATCAGGTATATGCTGGAGAGCCGCACGAAATTCGGCTGCTGCTATGTATCTTGCCGAAAGCACCTATGAGCTTATCTCTACCGATCCGAGGGGAGATGTGCTTGTCCTTGCAGACAGTATAAGAGCCGCATCGGATTTCTGTCATCTCAGGGCAAGCAGCGAGGAGCAGTATATAGCAGAGGCAAAGGGTTTCTTCAAAGGAAGTGAAAGCAATCCTTGACACCGATAGTTTTCAAAATGCGGCATACTGATCCACGAACCAAGCGTCGTAGTACTCCCCAAAGGAATTCGAGCCACATTAAATATATAGGTGAAAGAGAGCACGCTCTGATTGCCGAAAAGAATACCGAGCATATCAGGTACATCGGTGAGCGTGAGCACGCCGCCCTGACACAGCACAACAACGGCTTGTTCGGTAAGATACGGGGTGAATATTCAAACAGCTATGCTACCACTGATGTCCAGAATTATGTACGCAGTATGAGCACTACTCATCGGAATATTTATTGGAGCGTGTATTCGTTTAAGCCTGAAACTGCCACAGAAGCCGGACTTCACACCCTTACCGACTGGGAAAATTGGGTTAAGCAGCGTATTTACGAGATCTCAGACCATTTGAAGATACGGTATGACGATCTCGAATACATCGCCGCTGTTCACCTTAAGGAGGGGCAGCCGCATGTCCATATAGGCTTCTGGGATAAGGAGCAGCAGATCTACCGCAAGACTGTATCTCCTGTAATATGTGACAGAATACGCATTGATGCTATCAAACACACATTTCGTGATAAATTCAATGAGCTTCACAACAAAGAGGACAGGCTTATCAAGGAGATGCGGCAGCAAGCAGCACAGGAAATATCCGGCGGTAACGAGCATTATCTTATTGAAATAAAGAGAATGCTTGATGAAATAAGAGATAAGCTCCCGAAACGAGGTCAGTGCAGTTATCAGTATATGCCCGAAGATATAAAGAAAAGTTTAGACGCTGTGACATCATATCTGATAAATTACAGCGAAAGCATTGGCTCTATCTACAAGGATATACTTGATACACGGGATATGTATAACGAGCTGCTGCACGACGATGAAAGCAACTGGGGACATTATCAGACAGAGCTTTATATAGAAAGGCTTAATGACGAGATACTTAACAAAATGGGAAATACGATGCTTCGTACAATAGTGAATGAACGCCGTATTATTACAGAAGGAGAAATAAAACAAGATAACGATATCAACACCGCATTGAATATGGCTCAGGCAATGACTGACCTTCTGAGGACATTACTTGAGCGTGATGATGACAGACTGATACAGCTCTCAAAAAGCGTGTTCGGTCGTGGAGATATGAGTAAGGATGCAATACGGGAAATGATATATCGGATGGGCTATTCGCCCGATATTGAAAGATGATTGAAACGGAGGTCAATTATGAAAAATCCACTATTTATCAATGCTGCGGAGATCGCAGAAATGACTGGTGTATCAAAATCCTATGCATATAAGATGATACAGATGTTAAACAAGGAAATGGCACAAAAAGGCTATATGACCATAACAGGCAAGGTAAACAGACGCTTTTTTCTTGAAAAGCTGGGCTGCGGTACGGAGCTTGTGAAAGAAACGGAGGCGTGAAATGCCTGTTTATAAGGAAAAGAAAACTAACACTTGGCGAGTGATATTCCGATACACAAACGCTATGGGAGAGCGTAAGCAGACGCAGAAGCGAGGTTTTGCCACAAGGCGTGAAGCGGCTGCTTGGGAACATCAGCAGATGTGCAAAAGTGAAGCAAAGCTTGATATGAGCTTTGAAACCTTTTTCAGTATTTACACCAACGATATGAAAAAGCGTGTAAAGGAAAATACTTGGATAACCAAGGAAGCCATATATCAGACCAAGATACTTCCTTTTTTCAGAAACAAGAAGATGAACGAGATACAGGCAAAGGATGTGATCGAATGGCAGAATCAGATGATGGATTATATTGATGAAAGGGGGAAGAAATATTCTCCCGTTTATCTGAAAACGCTCCACAATCAGCTTAGTGCTGTGTTCAATCACGCTGTGAGATACTATGAGCTTCCCTATAACCCAGCAGCAAAGGCAGGGGCAATGGGCAAGCGAAAGGGCAAGGAAATGCTGTTCTGGACACAGGAGGAATACAAGAAATTCTCCGAACAGATAATGGATAAGCCGATATCCTACTACGCTTTTGAGTTGTTGTATTGGTGCGGTCTGCGTGAGGGCGAGCTGCTTGCCCTCACAAGTGGTGATTTTGATTTTTCAAAGAACACTGTCACCATAAACAAATCATATCAGAGGCTTGGCGGTCGTGATGTTATAACAGATCCCAAAACACCTAAAAGCAACAGGGTTATTAAAATGCCCGATTTTCTTTCCGAGGAGATAGAAAACTATATCGACCATATCTACGGCATAAAGCCTGACGACAGGATATTTCAGATAACAAAGGGATATCTTCACAACGAGATGACCAGAGGTGCAAATGCGGCAGGTGTTAAGCGGATACGAATCCACGATCTGAGGCACTCCCATGTTTCCCTGTTGATAGATATGGGGTACAGTGCTGTTGCGATCGGTGAGCGTGTCGGACACGAGAGTGCGGATATTACATATCACTACGCTCACCTGTTCCCGTCTGTGCAGACAGATATGGCAAACGATCTTAACAATATAAAGCTTGGAGGTGATGCAGATGTCAGCGAAAAACCTTGACGGAATGGGCAGATTCAGAAGCTGCTTTGTGGGAGTGAGAATGTCACCCGAGGAAAAATTCTTGTTCGATAATTACGCTGCTTTATCAGGTATGAACAAGCAGGATTATCTCATCAGCCGAGCTTTGCAGAGGGATATAATCGTAGAAAACAGCCCGAAGATATACAAAGCACTTAAAGACAAGCTGACAGAGGTGCTTGATGCTCTTGAACAGCTTGATAGCGGAGAGCCATCCGCAGAGCTGCTTGAAACGATACGCTTCATCACCGAAATACTAGGCAGGATGAAATAACGGAGGTGGGCGGATTGAATGAAAGAATAAATGACATCATATCGCAGATTACCGATCCCGCTTACCTGCCTGTTTGCTCAATGTCCGAGATATACGATATGATATACGAAAGCAGACCACCGATCATCGACGGTCTGTTATATCCGGGGGCATATCTGTTTGTAGGAGCACCAAAGGTCGGCAAGAGCTTTCTTATGGCTCAGCTTGCGTATCATATAAGCACCGGAACTAAGCTATGGAACTATGATGTCAATAAAGGCTCGGTGCTGTATCTTGCTCTGGAGGATGATTACAGGCGTATCCAGAAGCGTTTATACAGGATGTTCGGTGCAGATAGCACGGATAACCTGTACTTCTCCTGTGCGGCTCATCAAATGGGATGCGGACTGAATGAGCAGATCTCAAGATTTCTTGATGAACATCCCGATACCCGACTTGTAATCATCGATACACTTCAGAAAATACGAGAGAACAAGGGTGATACTTATAGCTATTCTTCGGATTACGAGGCTATATCACTCCTGAAAGCTCTGGCTGACAGATACGGAATATGCCTGCTGATAGTTCACCACACAAGGAAACAGCAGTCCGACGACCGCTTTGATAAGATATCAGGAACTAACGGTCTGCTGGGTGCTGCTGATGGTGCATTTATACTAGAAAAGGAAAAACGCACATCAAACTGTGCTGTTCTTGAGATATCAGGCAGAGATCAGCAGGAGCAGATGTTATACCTCGAAAAGAATATGGATACACTGCTATGGGAACTTATACGCACAGACAGCGAACTGTGGAAGGCTCCGCCCGATCCACTGCTTGAAAAAATATCTCAGCTTGTGACAACTGAAGCACCTTTGTGGGAGGGGACGGCTACTACACTTGCAAAGCTGCTTGATTGTAATCTAACTCCGAATATACTGTCAAGGAAGCTTAACATCAACGCTGCAAGACTGAAAGAGGAATATAACATCAGATACGAACGCTCGCACGGTCACGAGAGCCGAACTATAAATCTGACGCTGTGCGACGGGTAGGTGCTCAAAAAATACCGTCGCAGTCGTCGCTATCGTCGCATTTTTCTTTTCACAAATTAGATATTGCATAGGAAACCCGATCGAGTTAGTTTGGTCGGGTTTTCGTTGACATTTTATATCTAATAATATATAATTGATATAAAGATACTATTTAACTAATTGCTAAACAAATTATTGAAAGGGGCTACCATGAGAAAAACTTTATTTGAGCAACTAAAAGATATTATGTCTATGTCAACAGAAATAAACAGATTAAATGATCTTTTGAAAGATAAATCTGGAATAAGAGTAGAAATAAAACCAGATCCCCCTTATAGATCAGTTAAAAAAAGCGAATATCGATACTATTCTATAGAAAAATTCGTTGACGAATTAGGATTTAAACAATGGAAAGGAAGAGGAACTTGTATTAATTGTCTAGATATGCGTAATAGCTTAAATTTAGATGATATTTTATTAATAGACAATCCTACAGAAGAACAGGTAATTACATTTATCGAATATGTCGCTAATATAAAATATTTATCTGAAACAATAGAATTAGTCGATGGTTTTGAATTACATAAGACGCCTGTATCAATAGCCCTTGAAGATAACTTAACTTCTGTTATGGATTGGCTCAATCTTGAAGCTACCATATTTGATGAAAAAGAACAAGTAATCATTACAGAAAAATCAGCCAAAGTCACGGCTGTTGCGGAAATAACTTCAGCCAATATATCATACCAAATTGTGAAATACAATCATCACACATTAAAAGGTGATATTGAAAAGAAGAAAGCAATACTTCTCGTTTTATCCAATGAACTAGAACCAAAGAGAAAACAGTTATCTTCTATAAATATTCAACTCACAACTAACATCTTTTATATGCTAAATAACCTTAACTTGCGTCACAACAATAGAAGCAAAAAAGACAAAAACTATAAAGAATATGTAGCCAAAATGAAAAAGAACAAGTTAGAAGAATGGTATGACGAACTCTATCAAATGATGTTATTAGCATTTTTAGAATTAGAACAAGTAGAAAGAAATGCCAAATTCAACGAGTTGAAAACCTGTATCGAGGCATAAAATGAAGCCCTGACCGATATCAAAATCAGTCAGGGCTTTTTATTGCAATAATGAATGTTGCCAAACTGTTGCCAAAACGCTCATTTTCACAATCAATTTGGCTCTACAAAAGGCTTTGTGAGGTGTCGTTTATTACTCCCACTCAATAGTTCCGATAGGCTTAGGAGTCAGGTCATAAAGCACTCGGTTGATGCCCTCTACCTCTGCGGTGATACGAGCTGTGATCTTGTGAAGAAGTGCATAGGGGATCTCCTCAATGGTTGCACTCATAGCGTCTGTGGTGTTTACTGCACGAATGATTGCAGGCCAACCTTCATAACGCTTACCGTCCTTAACGCCAACGCTCTTCATATCGGGAACAGCGATGAAGTACTGCCATACAGTATTGTTAAGACCTGCGTTGTCGAACTCCTCACGGAGGATAGCGTCTGCCTCACGGAGAGCGTGCAGGCGGTCACGGGTGATAGCACCAAGACAACGAACGCCAAGACCGGGGCCGGGGAAAGGCTGACGATCAACCATAGAAGCAGGCAGACCAAGTGCCTTACCTACAACACGAACCTCGTCCTTGTAGAGAAGCTTAACAGGCTCTACAAGCTCAAACTGCATATCCTCGGGCAGACCACCAACGTTATGGTGAGCCTTTACGCCGTCGCTTTCAAGAATGTCGGGATAGATAGTACCCTGTGCAAGGAAAGAGATTCCTTCAAGCTTGCTTGCCTCTTCATCAAATACCTTGATGAACTCGCCGCCGATGATCTTTCTCTTTTTCTCAGGCTCAGCAACGTCCTTAAGCAGATCAAGGAAACGGTCAGTTGCATCAATGTAGATAAGGTTAGCGTCAAGCTGATTCCGGAACACTTCAATAACCTGCTCACTCTCGCCTTTTCTCATAAGTCCGTGGTTTACGTGAACACACACAAGCTGCTTACCGATAGCCTTGATGAGCAGTGCAGCTACCACAGAGCTGTCAACACCGCCCGACAGAGCAAGAAGCACTTTCTTGTCGCCGACCTGTTCACGGACTGCCGCTACCTGCTCTTCGATAAATGCATCTGCAAGTGCAGGAGTAGTGATCCTCTCCATTGTCTCCGGTCTTTTGTTTGAATCCATAATTTTATCCTCCTAAAATTAACGGTCTCCGCCGTGGGTTTCTTTTGTTACTTTTTCGGGTCGCTCAACTGAACAAATCGGTAGCTTTCGAGTATCTGAAAATACTTTGCAAGACGTTCGTATGTGGGCTGTGCCTTTTCGCCGAAATGCTCTTCCATAGGCTCACCCATATCTGCGATACTTTTTTTACCGTCGATCATAGGCCATACAAAGCTGCCGATCTCGTCAAGGTGGATATGTGTGAACCTTGGCTTTTTGAAAAGCTTTTGAAAAATCCTGTTCATTACGCCCTTGTTCTCTATATCAAGGGTGACGATACCGTTTTCGTCTGCCGACCAGCCTATCTCTTCCGAGATTACAGGTATCTTTTCGAGGTAATTTACCTCGGTCTTATTTTTTTTATTTTTCATCTGTCATTTTTTCCATAGCCTGAGGCTTACGTTTTTTCCAGATAGAGAATTTAAGAAGTGACAATATGATCAGTGCAAGTACAACAAGTGAGCCGATAGAAAGAACACCCTCAGGCAGACCAAGCATACCCGAAATATCTATCATCTTGTCCACACCGAACACTGCAAGAAGTGCAAGTACGATACCTACAAGGCCCTCGCCTGCTATCATACCTGAGCAGAAAAGGATACCGTCATTGGTTACGTCCTTTTTCTTCTTCTCATCGCCGCCAAAGGACATCTTATCGAATACAAGACGTACTATACCGCCTATCATAATGCAGCCGCTGAGCTGTACAGGGAGATACATACCGATAGCAAAAGGAAGTACGGGAATACCGATTATCTCAACAACTACTGCAACAACAGCACCGATGATTACAAGATTCCAAGGAAGCTCTGCACTCATTACACCCTCAATGATCATCTTCATAAGTGTAGCCTGAGGTGCTGCAAGAGCGTCTGAGCCAAATCCCCAAGCGGAGTCGAGCAGATAAAGTGTACCGCCGATAGCAAGTGCCGCCGCAACTACACCGATCACTTCGCCTATCTGCTGCTTTTTGGGTGTAGAACCAAGAAGGTAACCTGTTTTGAGGTCCTGAGATGTATCGCCGGCTATTGAAGCAATGATACAGATGATAGAGCCGATAGCGATAGCTGCTGTGTAACCCTCAGGGCCACTTGCACCTGTAAACTTCAATATCATAGTTGCAATAAGGAGAGTTGCGATAGCCATACCCGAAACAGGGTTATTAGAGCTTCCTACAAGTCCTACCATTCTTGAAGAAACGGTTGCAAAGAAGAAACCAAATACAACTACAACTACTGCACCGAGGAAGGATACAGGGATAGCAGGAATAAGCCATACCGCAATAGTCAATACTGCAATAGCAATAAGTACGACCTTCATATTGATGTTCTGATTGGTTCTTTCAAGTGTCGTACCCGACTTTGATCTCATATTTTTTATAGCGTCTTTAAAAGTACGAACAATAAGCGGTAAAGACTTTACAAGAGAGATTATACCGCCCGCTGCAAGAGCACCTGCACCGATATAACGGATATAGTTGCTCCAAATTCCCGACGCACCTGCTGTTTCAAATATTGCTCCTATCGTCTTGTCAGCAGCAGGATACATAATGATATCAGAGCCGAACATTACTATCAGAGGAATGATAACACACCAGCTGAGAACACCGCCCGAGAACATATACGAGGATATCTTAGGGCCGCAGATATAACCTACGCTCATTACAGCGGGATATATCTGTGTACCGATCTCACCGGCAAAGCCCTTGAACTTTAAAGATACTTCTCCGGGAACTGCCTTTAAGCCGTCAACGATGAACTTAAATAAAGCTGCAAAGCCCATACCTGCAAACACCGTGGAAGCGTTAGAACCGCCCTCTTCACCTGCAAGAAGAACCTCCGCACAGGCTGTGCCCTCAGGATAAGGAAGAACGCCGTGTTCCTTGACGATAAGTGCGTTTCTTAAAGGGATCATAAAGAATACACCCAGCAGACCGCCAACAAGAGCAATGAGAGTTATCTCAATGATGCCGGGCTTTTCCATAATATCCTCAGCCGCCCACAGGAACAGTGCGGGAAGTGTAAATATAGAGCCTGCTGCAAGGGACTCACCCGCAGAGCCTATCGTCTGAACGATATTGCTTTCAAGGATAGAGTTCTTTTTCATAACAACTCTGATAACGCCCATAGCGATTACAGCCGCAGGTATGGACGCTGATACTGTCATACCTACTCTGAGTCCCAAATAAGCGTTTGCCGCACCGAATACTACGGCAAGGATAATACCCATAATGATCGATGTGACCGTAAATTCGGGTGTTACCTTAGATGCGGGAACATAGGGTTTAAATTCTGTTTTGTTTTCCATCAATTACTCCATTCCGCCTTGTGGCACTTATTTATGCGGTTATTTCCGCTTGTGTACGACAGGAGGAAAAACAAATCTCTGCCGACACCAGAATATTATGTATCATCATACCAAAACAATATGATAGTCCGATACACAGAAAAAACTCTTCGTTCTGTGTATACGTAAGGACTTTAAATATATAATAAACACTTGTGCTTATTATATCATATTTTGGCAAGAATATCAAGACGAAATTTTTAATAAATATACGTTCTCAAAAGTTTATTACAATATATAAAAAAACAAAAAGCGGCACATAAGTACCGCTTTTATATGTATTATCAGCCAAACAGCTTTGCAATCTTTGCAGCAATACCGACGTTGCCGAATACATAAAGTCTGCCGTCTGCAAGAGCGTCAGCAAGTTTAAGCTTACCCTCTGCGATAGCAAGTGCATTCTCAACGGAGATAGCAACTTCAAGATCTCTCTCGATATAGTCGTAAGGAGCAACTGTAAGTTTGCCGTCCTTTACTTCTATGTACATATGTGCCTCAAATGAACCATACAGCTTGATGTCAGCAGCAGCCTTGCCCTCGATCTTTGCAGCAGCCTTCTTGTCAAGCTTCTTTGTGAGCTTAGCAACTACATCATCAACAGTGAGTTCCTTCTTCTTGGGAGCTTTCTTTGCAGCGGGCTTAGCAGCTGTCTTTGCAGCGGGAGCAGCCTTCTTAGCAGCAGGCTTTGCTGCGGGTTTTGCGGCAGGCTTCTTCTCAGCGGCCTTTTTAGCAGCGGGAACTGCCTTCTTTTCAGCAGGCTTCTTTGCAGGAGCAGCCTTCTTCTCAGCAGCGGGCTTTGCGGCAGCCTTTACAGGCTCAACAGCCTTGGGCTCTACCTTAGCTTCTGCCTTTACCTCTGTCTTTACTACGGGTGCAGCAGCCTTAACTTCGTTCTTAACAGGAGCTGCAACGGTTTTCTTTGCTTTTGCCATATCTTTGATTTCCTTTCAGATTTAAAATATGATCTGCCACAAAACTGCGAAGATCGTTGATACTACTAATATAATAACACACTTCAAAAAATTTTTCAACCGTTTTTCAACATTTTTTTCGAAAAAGGGACATTTTTTATTCTACGGGCACTCCAACGCCTGAGGAGGGTACTTCTTCGCTTTCGGCGGTTTCTTCGGTACTCTCCTCACTCTCGTTGCTTTCTGCACTTTCCTCATCGGGAATATCAGGCTCAACGGGAAGCGAGGGTGTTTCGCCGCCGCCCATATCGGGAACGTCTGTACTTCCGTTTCCCGCATAAGCGATATTACTTCTTGCAAAATAACTGTACACACCGTTTGCTATCGCCTTAGCCATACCCTCCTGATATGCGGGAGTCGCCATTACCATACACTCACGCTCATTCGAGATAAAGCCCATTTCAACAAGGACAGAGGGGAAATCCTGCTGCAATGTTACCCAGTAATAACTATACTTGTCACCACGGTTGCTGTTTGTTCCGTCAGCGTAAACTGTATTATCGTAATATGCCACAAGCTGGTCGTTTATCGCCTTTGCAAGAGGCTGTGAGAACGAAGTGAAATAGTATACCTCAACTCCGTGTGCGTCAAGATTTATCGCAGAATTACAGTGAAGTGAGATATACATATCCGCACCATACCAATCTCTTGCGTATATCGGACGTGAATTAGTAAAGATAAACTCGCTCTCTGTCTTCAAACGGTAAACGGTCGCACCAAGTGATGTGAGTTTTTCGGTTAGCTGCTTTGCCACAGCAAGGTTTACGGATTGCTCGGTCACGTTTCCGATTGCACCTGGGTCAAGCTTATCAGCGGTCTTGCCGTAACCGTGTCCGGGGTCTATTACGATGACCTTTCCCGACATAGAGTTTGTAGGAACATTGAACGTCAGCATAAGGTCACCGTTACCGTCGTAATACGCTCCGCAGCCGCCGTATATTCCTGCCTGAGTAAGTGTAAGTACCAAACGGAATTTCGGCACACCGTTTTCCTCTACGGTCTCCCAGTCACCGCCGCTGAACAGTGAGCAGGCACTGAAATCAGGGAGCTTTGTAACACTTGTAACATTATCAAAGGTGATATATACCTTTTGTGCGTCGTAGCTGTTTACTCCGAAGCCGCCGTCAAGGTCATCGTGATATGTCACGGGTGTTGTAATGTTGAACGAGGATTTATAGTCAAGATGTATTTTTATAAAACTCTTGCCGCCGCTGTTACCGACAGCCTTTACAAGCAATGCATTCTGTCCAAGACCTGTATCGGAAAACGTGGTAACATCTTCTTCCTTGAAACGCTTACCAGATGATGTCGTAATATATCCACCGGACTCGCTCTTGTAATAATCCAGTGTTCCCGCAGGAAGCTGGAAAAACAAAGGCGAGGGAATAGCACCTGTTGTCATACTGTCGTAGACATTTGTGTAGTTATTCTTGACACGGACATAGGTAACATACTCCGTATCGGACACCAGCGGTGACATCGTACCTACCACTTCGCCTGTGCCTACCGCACTCTGGTCTGCGATGATATCTGTAATGATATCCACCTTTGGCGGCTCGGGTTTTGCCTCTATCGTAACTGTGCCGCCTGTCATATACTCCTCATAGCCAAGGTAGTTTGCGTAATAGCTTACCTCTCCAAGGTACTGCTGCTGTCCTATCATTCCGTCGCCTACTGTGTAATAGCCGACATATTTTGCATAGGACGAGTTTGCGTCAAGCTCCTCGCCGCTGTTTTCCTTTTCGGTGAGGTTGATTATCTGCCCTGCAATAGACGCTGATACCTTAGAGCCGCTGTACGCTACCGCAACAAGGGATATCTTTGTACCGCCCTCTACGATGACGTCTTCATCTTCAACGGACTGCATAACGTCTACCCTGCGTTCTATGGAGTATTTCTGCTGTTTGCCCTTATGCTCGATAACATAACTGTTCCAGCCTACGTTAAGCTCTTTCTGGAAGTAGAAGTTTCCTACCTCGTTAAGCTCTATCTTCTTTCCGTCAAAGTACACGTCAAAGTTCTCATCGAACGTACCCATAAACTTAACGGTGGAGTCGTATGTAACAAAGCTGTGGGAAGTGGGAGATATCATTTCCAGATCTTCAAATATAGTTTCGGTGTTTATCTGCTCCGCAAAGTATTTTGCGAGAGTATCAGTAGTACCGAGGGGATTTGCCTGTAATGAGGAATAGGAGCTAAATACACTTCCGCCGATATCCTCATAGCCCTCCAACACCGTAAGCTGACGAAGAAGCTGGTCCTCATACCAGCCGTTATAGTTGCCTATCTTCTCATTGAGGTGCATTATGTATGCCTTGTTCCCATTTGCCTGTGCAAGGTCATACCACCATTTTACCACCACATCAAAATTGAGTGCGGTATCCGATGTCGAACCGTATGCCTTTACTACCACGAAATCGCTGTAACCCTTTTCAACATACTTCTTTGTGTCGGAGTAGCCGTCAAAGTATGCCTGTACTGTGTCTGCGGTCACAGAGCCGTCCTCGTGTGAGGTGCTGTTTGCCCACATATCATTTATCATAAGGCCCACCGCAACGGTGTTATTCGTGCGGCGTGTTATTTCGGATATGCTGCGGATTATGTACTCGTTGGTTTCATAAAGCCAGTTCTCATAGCCTATACCCGAGCCGCACTCCATATACTGCGAAAACATAGCAGTAGTATCAGATGTATAGTAATTTGTGAGAATGATGCCGTCGCAGTAATACTTCATAACGAACTTATGTACCGCAGCGGAAAATCCGTTCTTTATACCAATTCCGTTTTCGGCAAGACGGGTGATAAGATTATTTACATCAAGCACCACAAAAACGGATAGTCCAGAATTTCGGAAGGACTCGATAGCAGTACCCAGTACGCTTGTACCTGAGTTAAGCTCCAAATCGTAATATGCCGTACCCTCATAGTCTGTGTTAAGATATACTGTGTTCATACCGTAACTGATCACATCAGCGGTGAGTACGGTCATCTCCTCAGCAAGTGCTGCGTCAGAGGTATCCTCCCCCGCACAAAAGTCCTTGCCGGGTGTAAGAGTTACCGCCCTCATACCGTTACGCAGAAACACTCTGCTCTCCCCTGTTATCGGGAGAGTCTGCTCCTCTTCGGGTGCTGACTCCGTTATCGTTTCCTGTGGAGCGTCCCCCACAGGCTGTGCATAAGCAGTCGTTACGGAGAATAACATTCCTGCCGCAAGGACTGCACACAGTAATCTTTTTAATATCTTCTTTTTCATTATTTTCCCCTGTTGTGTATTAAACACTTTTTTATATCTTTTTATTTTATCATCAGCGAATACGCTGCAATTTCCTTGTCTACCTGTTTTGCAACACTGCTTTCAGCAGAGAATATACTCTTGTAGCTGTAAAGAGCCGCACCGCCGTAGCTCGTGCATTCCATAGCCTCGGAAAGCTGCCTTGCAAGGATATCGCTGTCGGTGAGCCACTCGTTTTTGCCCTCGCCCGCCCATTTATCCTCATAGCCTACCTTTGATACGGAAAGTCCCACCACAAGCGGAATACCTCCCTTTCTGGCAAAAGCCTCCCAACGGGAAAGACACTCCACATACGGCTGCGTGGAATTATCAAAGCCGTAATATATCTGCGGCACGATGTAATCAAGATAGCCGCTTTCTGTACACCATTTCTCAACATCGGCATACATAAGGTTGTAGTTGTTTTCAATACTGCCCTGACAACTAACACTGAAAAGAGCCGTGGGATTTGCCGATTTAACGGCGGAATATATGCTCTCCACAAGTTTATCACAATTAGCAAAACGGAAATCTGACAACACAGTATAGCTGCTGTCATTGAATGCCGCCTTATCAAAATATGCGTCAGTCGTGGGATAGAAATAGTCGTCTATATGCAGACCATCAACATCATAGTTTGCCACTATCTCCGCAGCACCCTTTGAGATAAGCTCTGTCACCTCATCGTAGGCAGGATTTAAGTAGTAGTATCCGCTTACCTCTACGATGTATTTGCCCGATGTAGAGCTGTCGCTGTGCCAGTCTGCCACGATATAATCACCGTAACCCGACATATCGGAGGTGCTGCACATACGCAGCGGATTTATCCACGCCTGTACCGATATATCACGAGCGTGAGCCTCTTCAATAATTATCTCCAACGGGTCAAATCCGGGAGATGTATTTATCTTGCCCGAAGCGTATTTCGACCACGGGAAAAGTTCAGACTGATAAAAAGCGTCTCCGTGTGAACGTGCGTGGACATACACGGTATTAAGTCCTATATCGACGCAGTTATCAAATGCCTTTGCTATGTTATTTCTGAAAGAGCTTTCGCTCTGTCCTTGCAGAAGTGAAAGGTATTCAAGATAGGATATCCAAATACCCTGCACCTCGCTGTGATTTAAGGCGGTGTATATATTCGTACCAAAGCCGTTTGGCAGCTCAACGGGCTGTTGTGGCTTGGTCTCTGCCGTAGTTTCGGGAGCAGAGGTTTCAGCAGGTGTATCAGGTGTGGTTTCGGGAGGAGATGTTTTCTCGGTTTCAGACGTTGTGCTTTCTGTTTCCTCGGGAGTGCTGTCCACAGGGACATCAAGTATCACAGGCTCTCTTGTTGTGGCAGCCGAAGAAGAGCTTTTCTCCGTTACTTCTGTCGGCTCTGTCTGTGATGTTACGATCTCAGACGATGACATCTGTGCGGAAGTGACATCGGCAGAGGAAGATTCCGCCGTAGTATCAGCATTTGATAGCTCCGAAGAATATCCGCCAGCGTCTATTATATTAAAGCCCGATTCCACAGGCTGACTATCCCTTGATGAGCATCCGCAAAGCAATATCGCTGCAGCGATAAGGCATAGCGAACCCTTTACGAAACGATCCATATATCCCCCTTATGCGGATACCAAAAAACTATATCCGCAAGAAAAACCATACTTTATATTTATATATTATCTTATAGTCCTTATTATTATATCAAAAAATGGAATTCAAGTCAATACATAATAAGCATTTAAAGGACATTTTGCGACATTTTTCGGGATAATATCCTACATTTCCGCCCATATTTTAACACTTTAAGGCAAAATTATCCATTTTATCGTGTGAAAGCGGCTTTTTTCGTAAAAACTATTGACATAAAAGATATTTTAAACTAAAATATATGCTTAGAGTACTATGTTTTATATAAGGGATGTCCTGCCCTTTTTAAAACAGTATTACTGTGGTCTATTATTTTTTTACAGGAAGGATCATTGCAAAAATGGATAACATCATCAGTCTGAGAAACATCGTCGTGGAATTTGACGGCGAACAGATACTCAAAAATATCGACCTTGATATCAAGGACAAGGAGTTTGTAACGTTTCTCGGTCCGTCAGGCTGCGGAAAAACGACAACCCTCAGAATCATCGGCGGCTTTCTTACTCCCAACAGCGGCGATGTAATGCTCGAAGGAAAGCGTATAAACGATCTTCCTCCCCACAAGCGTGACGTAAACACCGTATTCCAGCGTTATGCCCTTTTCCCTCATCTTAACGTTTATGAGAACATCGCTTTCGGTCTTAGGGTAAAAAAGCTCCCCGAAAAAGAGATACAAAAACGTGTAGCGGAAATGCTCGATATAGTAAATCTCCGTGGTTATGAAAAGCGTTCAACTCACCGTCTTTCAGGTGGTCAGCAGCAGCGTGTGGCTATCGCAAGGGCTCTTGTAAACCGTCCCAAGATACTTCTTCTGGACGAGCCTCTCGGTGCTCTCGATCTTAAACTGCGTAAGGAGATGCAGATAGAACTGCGTAAGATACAGCAGGCACTGGAACTTACCTTTGTGTACGTTACCCACGACCAGGAGGAGGCTCTTACAATGAGCGATACCGTTGTGGTTATGAACAACGGTCATATCCAGCAGATAGGCTCTCCCACAGATATCTACAATGAGCCTGTAAATGCCTTCGTAGCGGACTTTATCGGTGAGAGTAATATCCTCAATGGTTGTATGCCCCGTGACTGCCTTGTGGAGTTCTGCGGCAAACAGTTTGAGTGCGTTGACAAGGGCTTCTCCCCCAACGAAACTATCGATGTGGTTATCCGTCCAGAGGATATCAAGGTTATCCCTGCGTCTGAGGCTAAGCTTACAGGTATCGTTGAATCGGTAGTATTCAAGGGCGTTCATTACGAAATGATAGTTGACGGCGTAGACCACAAGTGGATGATACACTCCACAAAGGCTGAGGCTGTCGGCAATATGATAGGTATGCACTTCGACCCGTATGACATTCATATTATGAAAAAGGTAAAGGAGGAAGGATAATTGAATAAGCTCAGAGCCTTTGCCTATCCCTATCTTGTATGGATGGTCGTATTTATCGCAGTGCCGCTGCTTATGGTGGTATACTTTGCATTTACAGACGCAAACGGAGCGTTTACGCTGGAACATATCTCCAATGTTGGACAGTATGCAAACATCTTTGTACGCTCTATATGGCTTGCGATAATCGCAACGATAATCTGCCTTGTAATCGCATATCCACTTGCTTTCATACTCTCCCGTATGGAAAAGCATCATCAGGGCACTATGCTGATGATAGTTATGCTCCCTATGTGGATGAACTTCCTGCTGCGTACCTATGCGTGGATGACACTCCTCGGTAACAACGGCATTATCAACAATATGCTCGAATTTTTCGGTCTTGGTACTGTAAAGCTGATAAATACGGAGGGTGCAGTAGTCCTAGGTATGGTCTACAACTATCTGCCGTATATGATACTTCCACTCTATTCCATTATGGTGAAGATAGACAAATCCGTACTGGAAGCCGCTGACGACCTCGGTTGCAGCTTCTGGGGAAAGCTTTTCCGTGTTATCGTACCACTCAGTCTGCCGGGTATCACCTCGGGAATCACAATGGTTTTCGTTCCCGCTATCAGTACATTTATCATTTCAAGAATGCTGGGCGGCGGCTCTAACCTGCTCATAGGCGACCTTATTGAGATGCAGTTCCTCGGAAATTCCTACAACCCCAATCTCGGTGCGGCTATTTCGTTGGTGCTTATGGTGATAATCCTGCTTATTATGACTATTATGAACCAGTTCAGCCCCGACGATCAGGTGCTTATTTAAGGAGGTGCAGGAATGAAAAGACTTGGAAAGATCTATGTAACGCTTGTACTGATGTTCCTGTATATACCGATCTTTGTGCTGATCGTTTTCTCCTTTAACGAAACAAAGAGCCGCTCTGTATTCAGCGGATTTACACTGGACTGGTACGCAAAGCTGTTCAGGAATGATATCATCATCTCCTCGCTTATAAACACGATAATCATTGCAGTTGCCGCAAGTGTACTTGCAACTATCCTCGGCACACTTGCCGCTATCGGCATAAACTCTATGAGAAAAGTTCCCAAGGCGGTTGTAATGAATGTCACAAATATGCCTATCATCAACCCTGAGATCGTAACAGGTGTTTCGCTGATGCTGTTGTTTGTGTTCTTTGCCGCAAGAATGAACTTTGAGTTCGGCTTCTGGACTCTGCTCATCGCACATATCACCTTTAACGTGCCGTATGTTATCCTTAACGTAATGCCGAAATTCAGACAAATGGATCCTAACCTGTTTGAGGCGGCACAGGATCTTGGCTGCGGCCCGTTCAAGGCGTTTATAAAGGTAATTCTCCCCGAGATAATGCCCGGTGTTTTAAGTGGATTTCTTATGTCCTTTACCTATTCACTGGACGATTTCGTTATCTCCTACTTTACAACAGGTGCGACCTCTCAGACGCTCCCTATCACTATCTACTCGATGACACGCAGAAAGGTCTCCCCCGAGATAAACGCACTTTCCACTATCATTTTTGTTGTGGTAGTTATAGTTCTTATCGTTAAGAACATAATTGAAAACCGCCAGTACAAGGCGAAGACCAAAGGAAAGGCGGACTACTGATGAAGAACAAAAAGCTTATTGAGGGATTATCTGCCGCTGTACTTTCACTTAGTCTGCTTTGCTCCTGCTCAGGCGGAGAAGCCACAGACAGCGAGTCTGCCGAAAGCTCTGAAACAGGCGAGGCAGAGGCACAGACCCTCACCATTGAGGATATGGAATACTACACACGATTTAAAGACGCAGGTATCTCCATAAATGTATACAACTGGGGCGAATATATCTCTGTTGGTTCAGACGAGGGTACTTTAAACGTAAACGAGGAGTTTACAAAGCTCACAGGTATCAAGGTAAACTACACGAACTATGCAACGAATGAGGAGCTTTACGCAAAACTTAAAGGCGGCGGAGCTACCTACGATGTAATTATCCCCTCCGACTATATGCTGTCCAAAATGATAAAGGAAGAGATGATACAGCCGCTTAATTTTAATAATATCCCGAACTTCAAGTATATAATGGATAATTTCCGCAACCTCGCATACGATCCCGAAAACGAGTATTCAGTTCCCTACACCTGGGGTACTGTGGGAATAATCTACGACACCACAATGGTTGACCTTGATAAAGAGGAGATCGACTGGGATATCCTTTGGAACGAGGACTACCGTGATCAGATACTGATGTTCGACAATCCCCGTGACGCATTCGCTATTGCGGAGATTATGGAGGGCTTCTCCATAAACACCGAAAACAAGGACGAGCTTACTATCGCCGCTGAACGTCTTAAAGAGCAGAAGGGGATCGTTCAGGGATATGTAATGGACGAGATCTTTGATAAAATGGCGGCAAGTGACGCTTGGATAGCTCCCTACTACGCCGGTGACGCCCTCACTATTATGGAAGAGAATGAGGATCTTGACTTCGTTGTCCCCGCAAGTGGAACTAACCTGTTTATAGACGCTATGTGTATCCCTGTCGGTGCAAAGCAGAAAGAGGCAGCTGAGATGTACATCAACTTTATGTGCGAGCCTGATATCGCTTATGCGAACATCGATTATATCTGCTACTCCACTCCCCACTCCGCTGCATTTGAAATGCTTGACGAGGAAACACAGAACGACCCCATTTCCTACCCGACAAACGAATATATCGCAAACAACACTACTGTATTCGTAAACCTCTCCGATGAGGCGAGCAGAATTATGCAGACACTGTGGACGGAAATGAAATCCGCACAGCCTGAAAGCTCTAACCAGTGGATAGTTCCTGTTTTCCTTATCCTGTGTATCCTTGCTATGATAGGAATACTGATAAGACGATATATCAAAAACAAAAAGGACATCTTCTGATAACACGAAACGGTATCACCTTGGTGGTGCCGTTTTTGTTATAAAAGCTACTCAAAATGCAAAAAGGTTATTGAATTATCCTTTGAAATATGCTACAATGTGATTACTATATTTTACCTAAGGAGATTGTTTATGATAGCAAAAACACCGCCTATGGGCTGGAACAGCTGGGACTGCTACGGTGCAGCTGTAAACGAAGAAACAGTCCGTGCAAATGCAGATTTTATGGCAAAGCACCTCAAACAGTATGGCTGGGAATATATCGTTGTTGATATCCAGTGGTCACAGCCTAATGCCGACAATCACGAATATCATCAATTTACCGAGCTTTGTATGGACGAGTATTCCCGTCTTATCCCTGCGGAGAACCGTTTCCCCTCCTCTGCTGACGGAAAGGGTTTTGCTCCCCTTGCGGAGTACGTTCATTCTCTTGGACTTAAATTCGGCATACACATTATGAGAGGTATTCCCCGTCAGGCTGTACACCGCAATACAGCTATCAAGGGAACAGACAAGACAGCAAGACAGATAGCAAAGACCTCCTCCATCTGCCAGTGGAACACCGATATGTATGGTGTCGACCCTGAAAAAGAGGGTGCTAAGGAATACTACGACAGCCTGTTCCAGCTGTATGCTCAGTGGGGCGTTGACTTTATCAAAATAGACGATATCTGCCGTGAGCTTCCCCACGAAGAAACTGAGCTGCTTATGGTAAGCAAGGCTATCCGCAACTGCGGAAGAGATATGGTATTCAGCCTTTCTCCCGGCCCTGCACTGCTTGAAAAAGCGGAGCTTTACAAGGAAAACGCAAATATGTGGCGTATCACCGATGATTTCTGGGATAAGTGGGAACTGCTGTACAATATGTTCGACCGTGCAGAAAAATGGTGTATCCACTCTGCCGCAGGACACTGGCCCGATTGCGATATGCTGCCCATAGGTGCTATCTTACAGGACTATAATCCTGATATCAGAACGAAATTCACCAAAGACGAACAGATCACTATGATGACCCTTTGGAGCGTTATGCGTTCTCCCCTCATTATAGGCGGTGAGATGACAAAGTTCGACGATTTCACAATGAGCCTGCTAAACAATGCAGAGCTTATTGAAATTCTCAACAATACACACTCCGCTCACCCCCTTTATAGAAAGGTCGTTGACGGAAACGAGCATATTGCGTGGTTTACCTCCCACAACGACGGAAAAACCTATTATATAGCACTTTTCAATGCAGGAGAAAACGAATGCGATATCACCGCAGAGCTTCCCTTTGAAGCTGAATTCTCCGTTTATGATGTATGGGCAAAAAAAGACAGCGGTATAATCGGTATGATAAACACTGTTTCTGCAAGTGTAAAGCCCCACGGAGCACAGTTATTCAAGCTGACAAGAATGTAATGAAAAAGGTAAAATCATAATGGGATTTTTTGATATGATCTTTCGCAGGAAGGACAAGCCTGTGACGATAACAGTAGAGGGCAAGAGAGCTGATGTCGGCAACAGCTTCGGCATAATGGCGGAAAATCAGGATCGCCGTGTTCCCGCAGAGCTTAACGCTGCAATGTATATGCTGGACGAAGCGTTTGAAAATGATGAACAATTTCTTACTCTTTCGCTTGAAAAACCGCTGTTCGACGGTGTGTATTTCGTTCAGGCGGCACGTCTTCCCGACAGAATGATAAGCGTTCAGGTCGGAATTGAAACGGACAACGGCACAAGACTTGTAGAAAAGACAACTGACGAGGTCACCTGTGCAAAAATTATGATGTATTTTCTTGAAACCGCTAAGGTACAAGACATAGAAAGCTACACCCTCGTAAAGATGTGCAATGTCTGACAGGAGGCGAATTTCAATTACTGTAAAAGGAATAGACCTTAAAGAGGTCCTTTGTATGTTAAAGACCTCTGCGGGCAGAAAAGAACTCTTTATAAAGCATAAAGAGATAATTATGTATATCATCTTCGGTATAGGTACTACGGTTGTTTCGTTTATAACGTATTATCTGTTCCGCTGGATATTCCCCGATGTGGACAGTGTACCCGTATGGTTACAGTGGATATTCGGCATAACATCAGCATTCGGGACTGAAAGTGCCACTGCACTTCCCGTACTGCTTTCGTGGATATGCTCTGTCACATTCGCTTTTATAACAAACCGTCTGTTTGTTTTTGAAAGCAAGACAAAAAAAGCCGGTATCCTTAAAGAGGGTGTAATGTTCTATCTTTCTAGGGTGTTCACACTGCTGGTTGACCTTGTTATTATGTTCCTGCTTGTAGACCTTACAGGTATACAAAACGGTCTGTATGAGTTTGCCGCTAAGGTATTATCAAACATAGTGGTGCTTATATTAAACTATATCCTGTCAAAGGTATTCGTGTTCAAGAAAAAGAAAACAGAATAAGCGAAAAGGCGAGGTTTTTTCCTCGCCTTTGTCTGTTAATGCTTTATATTTACCAGTATATGCTTTACGCCCAGCTTTCCGCCCTCTGCATTTACCTCTGCACGGCTGCCCTGTTTCAATTCTCCGCTTATTATCTTCCCCGAAAGCATATCCTCCACTTCGGAGGTTATAACTCGGCGAAGCGGTCTTGCTCCCATTTCACGCTCAACTGCGTCTGCACAAAGCTGTTTTACCGCACTTTCCGCAAAGGTAAGCTCGATACCACAGGCCGCTGCCCTCTCCGACAGAGTATGCAGCATAAGTGTGCATATTCTTTCAAGACTGCTGCTGCCCAGCTTTTCAAACACAATGATATTGTCTATCCTGTTCAAAAATTCGGGTCTGAACTGCTTTTTAAGTGCTTTCATAACGTCCTGCTGACGGGTATGCTCCTGCTTTTCGCCAAAGCCCATCGCAGCCTTCGATAGCTCTTCTGCACCTATATTACCTGTCATTATGATTATGGCGTTGCGAAAATCCGCTTTACGTCCATTTGAGGCAGTGATAATGC
Organism: Oscillospiraceae bacterium; assembly: GCA_045606505.1. GTDB lineage: Bacteria > Bacillota > Clostridia > Oscillospirales > Ruminococcaceae > CAG-115. The sequence continues at coordinate 6,718 of JAZUSC010000015.1, read as the reverse complement.
CGTCCTCTAATATCTGTAAAAGAATATTCAGCACTTCGGGGTGAGCCTTTTCGGTTTCGTCAAACAGCACCACGGAGTACGGTTTGCTGCGGATACGTTTGATAAGTTGACCCTCCTCATCATATCCCACATATCCGGGAGGAGAGCCTATAAGCTTTGACACGGAATGTCTTTCCATAAACTCAGACATATCAAAGCGTATCAATCTGTCCTCGTCACCGAATACAGCCTCCGCTACTGCCCTTGAAAGCTCTGTTTTACCTACGCCCGTCTGTCCTAAGAACAAAAACGAACAAACAGGTCTGCGTGGGTCTTTCAGTCCTGAACGTCCCCTGCGGATAGCCGCCGCTACCTGCTGGACTGCCTTATCCTGTCCGATTATCCGCTTTTTAAGAAGATCCTCTATCTCGCAGAGCCGTTTGCTTTCATCTGCTGTAAGCTGTGCTGCCGGTATCCCCGTAATAACAGAGGCTGTCCTTGCTACCGAATCAGCGTCAACTATCGTCCTCGGCATTTCCGTGCCACCGGGAGAAAGGGCTGTTTCCTCCTCACGAAGAGAGGATATTTTACTGTATTTCTTTTCAGCGATCGCTTTTGCAATTTCAAACCGTACCTGTTCAAGCTTTTTGGATTTTTCCCCCGTGCTTGTCGGGAAGTTGGAAAAAGCCTTTAAACGTGCCTGTGCGGCAGCCTCGTCAAGCAGGTCTATCGCCTTATCAGGGAGGTTCCTGTCTGTAATATACCTCACCGACAGCGAAATAGCCGCATCTAAGGCGTCATCGGTGATGACAGCGTGGTGGTGAGCCTCATACCGTGTACGCAGACCTTTTAATATGGTCAGTGTAGTCTGCTCATCGGGAGCGTCGACCCGTATCGACTGAAATCTTCTTTCAAGGGCACTGTCCTTTTCGATGAATTTGCGGTATTCCTCTGTGGTGGTAGCTCCTATAACGCATATCTCACCACGGGCAAGTTTCGGTTTAAGGATATTCGCCGCATCTATCGCACCCTCTGCCGCTCCTGTGCCGACTATACCGTGCAGCTCATCAATAAAAAGGATAATTCCGCTTTGTGCTGTTGCCTCCTCCAAAACGCTTTTAAGACGCTCTTCAAAGTCACCACGGTACTTCGCTCCTGCAAGCATTGCGGTAAGGTCAAGCGAAAAAACACGTCTGCCGCACAGCTCAGATGGCACGTTTCTGTCAGCAATACGCTGTGCAAAGCCCTCTATTACTGCGGTCTTTCCCACGCCTGCGTCACCTATAAGGCAAGGATTGTTCTTATACCTTCGCAAAAGCACACGGACAACACTTTCTATCTCCTCGTCACGACCTATCACAGGGTCAAGCTGTCCTGCCTGTGCCATTGCCGTAAGGTCACGTCCGTACTTTGCAAGTGAAGGAGTCTTTGTCCTTTGCTCCTTGCCGCTATCAAACGAAGGCTCGACATATCTCCGAGCTGTGCTTTCCGCCGCCAATCTGTCGCCGCTTACTCCAAGCTCTGACAGGATAACATTTGCATAGCAGTCACGGTCGAGTATCACCGCCTTTAAAAGATGCTCTGTACCCGCTGTTTTTATCCCCTCTCCGTTTGCTAGTTTTATGGCACTCTCCATAAGCCTTTTGCTGCGAGGTGTAAGGTCTGATGTTGAGAGCCTTGTCGGGACACCTCTGCCGACAAGGGTTTCAAGCTTTATCAGCACCTCTTTCTTTCCTACTCCGTACTTTTTAAGCAGCATAGCCGAGGGAGATGTTTCATCGGAAGTAAGACCATACAGGATATGCTCGCTTCCAACATACGTATGACCGAAGCCCATTGCCGCCGCAACTGCGGCATTGAGTGCTGCGGAAGCTTTTTCGGTAAATCCGTTGAATGATATCATAGGTGGTTTCCTTTCAATATTGTCTGACACTGTTATATCTATATCGCCCCTTGCTTTTACAGAGTCTTTCTCCGAAAAGCAAGGGTATCTTGTACCAAATACGCAGAGGTAATTCCCTTACGCATATATTATAGGCAGAATTATCGGAAATATTTACCTATATATCCTATATTTTATGACAAAAAAAGAACGGGTGCTACCCGTTCTTTCAGTTGTTATTTACTTACCGCCGAACATATCCCTGATCTTATCAAAGAATGAGCTGCGTTTTTCGTAATTCTTGTCGTCAAGTGTGTCCTCAAATGCTTTGAGTGCCTCTTTCTGCTTTTTATTGAGGTTTCTAGGTATCTCTACAAATACCTTTACCATCTGATCGCCTCTGCCCTCACGTTGGAGCTTCTGCACACCCTTGCCTTTGAGCCTGAACACTGTTCCCGCCTGTGTTCCTGCGGGAACATTATATGTTACCTTGCCGTCAATAGTAGGTACTTCGATCTCCGCACCGAGAGCCGCCTGCATATAGGTTATCGGAACTTCGATCCAGATGTCGTTATCTCTGCGTTCAAATACAGGATCCTTACGCACGGAAATGCGTACATTAAGATCGCCCCTTGAACCGCCGTTCGTACCCATATTGCCCTGACCTCTTACAGCCAGTGTCATACCGTCATTGATACCTGCGGGAATATTGACAGATATGGTCTTTTTCTTCTGTACACGTCCACTGCCTGAACATTTGGGACAGGGATTTTCGATGATCTTACCCTTGCCGCCGCACTTTGTACAAGCACGTGTACTCTGCATAGTACCAAACATAGTACGCTGCTGGAAGTTCACCTTACCGGTACCGTGACACTCGCCACAACTCTTGACAGAAGAGCCTGTCTTTGCACCTGTGCCGCTGCACTCCTCACACTGTTCAACACGGTTTACGTCGATATCGTGTGTGATTCCCTTACACGCCTCCATAAAGCTGATGCTAAGGGAAACAGCAATATCCGAACCTTTTCTGGGGGCATTGGGATTGGAGCGTGTTCCACCGCCGCCAAAACCACCGCCGAAGATATTATCAAAGATATCTCCGAGGTCGATATCACCTGTAAAGCCGCCTCCGAAACCGCCAAATCCACCAAAGCCGCCGCCCTGACCCGCACCGTAGTTAGGGTCAACACCGGCAAAACCGAACTGATCGTACTTTGCACGCTTGTCGGGGTCAGAAAGCACCTCGTTAGCCTCGTTTACTTCCTTGAATTTCTCCGCCGCATCGGGGTTATCGGGATTAAGGTCGGGGTGATACTGCTTAGCAAGTTTTCTGTACGCTTTCTTTATATCAGCGTCAGAAGCACCCTTTTGCAGACCCAGTACCTCATAATAATCTCTTTTATCCATAAAATCAATCCTGTCTGAAATGTAGTCAACGCTCCGTCGCCTTATGCCACAGAGCGTTGTCTATTAAAGCTTATAAATTACTTCTCCTGAAAATCAGCGTCGATAACATCGCCGTCTACGGGGCCGTTATCCTCGGAAGCAGCACCTGCCGCCTCGCCTGCGGACTGTGCTGCAGCTGCGTCGCCGCCCTGTGCCTGATAGATCTTGCCTGCTACCTCGTAGAACGCATTCTGAAGCTCTTCCTTCTTAGCCTTGATAGCCTCGATATCAGTGCCTTTAAGTGCCTCTTTAAGTTCGTTAAGCTTAGGCTCTACCTTTGCCTTATCGTCCTCTGTTACCTTATCGCCGAAGTCCTTCATAGACTTTTCGATCTGGTATACCATCTGGTCAGCCTCATTTCTGAGGTCAACCTCTTCCTTACGCTTCTTATCCTCAGCTGCGAAAGCCTCTGCTTCCTTGACAGCCTTATCAATGTCGTCCTTGCTCATATTTGTGGAAGCGGTAATGGAGATCTTCTGCTCCTTACCTGTGCCGAGATCCTTAGCTGTAACGTTTACGATACCGTTTGCGTCAATATCGAATGTTACCTCGATCTGGGGGATACCTCTGGGAGCGGGAGCAATACCGTCAAGACGGAATGTACCGATAGACTTATTATCCTTTGCGAATTCACGCTCACCTTGAAGTACGTTGATGTCAACGCTGGGCTGATTATCTGCGTATGTGGAGAAGATCTGGCTCTTCTTTGTAGGAATGGTTGTATTACGCTCGATCATTCTTGTGCATACGCCGCCTGCTGTTTCGATACCGAGGGACAGAGGTGTAACGTCGAGAAGGAGCAGACCTGTTACTTCCTTGTTGAGTACGCCGCCCTGGATACACGCACCGATAGATACGCACTCGTCAGGGTTGATACCCTTGAAAGGCTCCTTACCGAGGAAGCCCTTAACAGCCTCCTGTACAGCGGGAATTCTTGTAGAACCGCCTACAAGCAGGATCTTGTCGATCTCGCTTGTGGAAAGACCGGAGTCGGAAATAGCCTGTTTCAGGGGGCCCATTGTAGCCTCTACAAGGTCAGCTGTAAGCTCGTTGAACTTAGCTCTTGTGATTGTAACGTTAAGGTGCTTAGGACCTGTTGCGTCTGCTGTGATGTAGGGGATATTTACATTTACAGACGTGGAGTTGGAAAGAGCTATCTTAGCCTTTTCCGCCTCGTCCTTCAATCTCTGCATAGCGAACTTGTCATTTGCAAGGTCAATACCGTCGGACTTCTTGAACTCATCTCTGAGGAAGTCGATAACTCTCTGGTCGAAGTCGTCACCGCCAAGACGGTTGTTACCTGCTGTTGCAAGAACCTCCTGTACGCCGTCGCCGATCTCGATTACGGATACGTCAAATGTACCACCACCGAGGTCGTATACTACTATCTTCTGGTCATCTTCCTTGTCGATACCGTAAGCAAGTGCAGCAGCAGTAGGCTCATTGATGATTCTCTTTACAGTAAGACCTGCGATCTGACCAGCGTCCTTTGTAGCCTGACGCTGGGAGTCTGTAAAGTAAGCAGGAACTGTGATAACAGCCTCTGTTACAGTTTCACCGAGATATGCCTCTGCGTCAGCTTTAAGCTTTTGCAGGATCATAGCGGAGATCTCCTGAGGTGTGTACTTCTTGCCGTCAATGTCAACCTTATAATCGCTGCCCATATGACGCTTGATAGAAATGATAGTCTTGTCAGGGTTTGTAACAGCCTGGTTCTTTGCAAGCTGACCTACAAGACGCTCGCCGTCCTTTGTGAATGCAACTACGGAGGGAGTTGTTCTGCTTCCCTCGGGGTTAGTGATCACCACAGGCTCGCCGCCCTCGATAACGGATACGCAGGAGTTTGTAGTACCTAAGTCAATACCAATAATCTTTCCCATTGTTATATTCCTCCATTCTGATGTTCACCGGCTTATGCCGTTTTCTTACTGATATATTATTTGCGGAATCCTCCGCAGGATATGCTTAATTTACAACTGTGACCATAGCAAAGCGGATAACTCTGTCACCTATCTTATAACCCTTGGCAAAGGTTGTGGCAACCATTCCGCTTTCAAGCTCGTCGCTGTCAACTCTCTGAACAGCCTGATGCATTGAGGGGTCAAACATCACGCCGTCGCTCTCGATCTCTTCAACGCCAAGCTTTTTAAGTATTTCAAGGAAGCTGTCATCGATCATCTGTACGCCCTGCTTGTATGCGGGGTCTGTACACTCTGCTTCAAGTGCTCTTGTCAGATTATCCATAATAGGCAGGAATTCCTTAACCACATCTGTGATGATTATAGGACGCATATCCTGCTTTTCCTTTGCCACACGCTTACGGAAGTTGTCATACTCCGCCACTGTTCTTAAAAGCTGATCTTTTACCGCTGCAAGTTCCGCTGTAAGCTTTTCCTCTGCGGTAGGCTCTTCTGTAACCTCAACTTCGGGAGCTGCTTCTTCGACAGATGCTTCCTCCTGCTTTACTTCTTCGTTGAGTTCTTCATTCAGCTCTTCATTATTCATCGCCATTTTGTTCTACCTCGCTTTCTATCTGTGCAAGTCTGCTGTTTTCCTCCTCTTCGGAGAGCAGCTGCGTTACTTTATTGCTGAAATATTCAATGTAGGGAATGACTCTACGATAGTCAAGCCTCATCGGGCCAATAACTCCCAATGTGCCTGCGGGCTTTCCGTCCTTGTAGTAACTTGCACTTACAAAGGTAGAGTTGCTTATCGCAAATGTGCCTTCCTCTGCACCGAACTTTATGTTTATCCCTGAAAATGCACTGTCAAGCAAAGCTGAAAGCTCATTTTTCTGTTCAAGGAATTTCATAACATCGACCATCGGGAACTCCTGACAGGTAAGAAGGTTCGTTTCGCCCTTTACCTCTATGCTGTCCCGCATCATCTCGTTTGACAGCTCACACACTGCATACAGCAACGGAGAAAGCGTCATCATATATCCGCCGAGTGCCTGTGCGAGGCCCTCAACATACTCGTCTGTCATCGTGGAGAGATTTACACCCTGCAAATGGGTATTCATAAAACGTGTAAAGAACTCCATCTGCTCATTTGAAAGGTCGAACTCCATACGGCAGACTCTGTTTTTGACCTCGCCGTTGGAGGTTATCAACAGCAGCACGTACATTCTCTTTCCCGTCGGGATAACATCGACCTTTGTGATGACCGAAAACTGCGAAACGTGATTAGTCGAGAACGTTGCACACTTTGTTATCTCAGCGAGTGCGGAAGAGGCCGTCTTGATGATGTCCTCTGCGGTTACCGCATCGCCCGAAAGCTGCTCGTCAAACTGCTCCAAAGCGTCAAGATTTATAGGCTCGGGACTCATAAGGTTATCAATATAAAAGCGATAGCCCTTAAAAGTAGGAACACGTCCTGCGGAGGTGTGGGGGTGGTCGAGATAACCCT
>JAZUSC010000014.1:0-3543 GCA_045606505.1 Oscillospiraceae bacterium | reverse complement strand
CTGATGCGAAAATAGTTGAACAGGTTTACGAGTCCGGTACACCTTTTCTTACATCAGATAGACACGATTCTATTATTTTCGAACAGGATGGTGTCAGATTTGCTATCTGGGCAAATAATGGAAAATTTTTAGGCGAAAATTATTTATATGCCAAATCAAGTCAATTTATTGAACGTGAAATAATATTGCCGTTTTTAGATTCAAAAGGGCTGAAATCCAGATACAATATATATATGCCATACGGAATACCGACAGAGGATATTACCGAATATGAAGAGGAAATACTTGTCAATTTATATCCGGAATATGAACCGGGAAAGAATTCCCCCGAAGAGGTCCATTGGCTCTATGAGTTTTATGTTTATTGGCATAATAATTCCAATTTAAAAAACTACTTAGTTGATATAGAATATAGAATCAATAACGATACAAATAAAACACATTTAATTCGTTTCAAGGAAGATACGTTGTTTGAAAATGCAGAGGAGTTTTATGCGGCGTTTCGGTATGTAGAGAGCAACTTATAGAAAGACTTGGGTCATTAAATATTAAAGCACCGATCATTACATCGGTGCTTTTTGGTTTATTTTACTGTGATAGAGTTCGTTCCGTGAATAAGGTGAAGCTCACCGTTTATATTCGCCGCCTCTGTAAAGCCTGTTTTATCATCGAACAGAGTGTAGGCAGTTTTGACTTTTCCGAACAATCCGACCTCTGAAATGACTGACACTCCGTCGAAATAGGAGTATGTCGCCGCACAGCGTTCCTCATTGCCGATGTAGAATGAATTCATTCCGCCGAACTTAGGAACTTCGTTATTTTGCAGGGTCAGTGTCTTTGTGTAAGAGCCTGCTTCTTTTGTGCCTTCCACTGTTTTCTTGTACAGTGTGAGCTTAACAAGTGAGCTTGTTGCGTTGCAGCAAAGTGCGTAGTCGTCCCTGATAACTCCGAAAGCCGAGGTAAGCTCCATTATTTTGGGGTTTACAGGGTCGGATATATCAATAGTCATAATTATGCTGTCTTTTCCGTAGATGTACAGGATATCATCTGCTATTCTGAGAGAGGTGAATTCCTCAGGCAGATTTGTGACCGCAGACAGGGGGGAGAGATCCTCTCCACGCAGATAAACACTTACCGTGCCGTCCTCAGACCTTTCGGCTGTTGCAAACACTGTTCCGTCATCAAAGCACAGTGCGTTTGTCAGTGTTTCGCATAATATCGGTGTTATCTGTTCTTCTTCGGTGATTTCGGTCTGTCCCAATGCTATAAGCTCAAAGCCTTCCTGCGTCCTCATAATTGCAGAGAATTGTTCCGCACCTGAAAATACAGGGTCGCCCAAAGCTGCCATACTATCCGTCAGTGTGCCGTCAGTAAGGCTGTACTGTGCAAAAACAGCGTAGCCACAGCCTGTTGCCGAGCCGCTTGTTACTATACTTTCCGGTGGTATGGTGACATTGCTGCTGTCAAGCTGTATAACAGGTGTGAATTTCTCTGCATGTTCAACGGTAAAGCTCTCGGTAAAGGGCGGTACATACACAGTTCCAAGGGAAATGCTGTCCTTTTCGATATTTATATCGGTGAGTTCCCCAAGCTGATTGCAGCTATATACTGCCTTTCCGTTTTCATCATAGGTGATAAAGCCGGCACTGTTATCTCCGCTGAAAACCGCACACAGCCTGTCCTCTAATTGTATCATTTCTATGAACTCGGAATTTTCTGGGGCAGGTATAGTTCCCAAAACAGAAAGTGAGCCGCTGTCACTCTGATATACGGTTATATTATCGTGTTTAGCGGAAAAGGCTTTGCTTCCGACAGAGTATACACCAAGTCCGTCTGTTGGCTGGGTTATCAGCATATCGCCAAAGACCTCTTTTGTGTCAAAGCTTCGTGCTATAATCTCTCCGCCAAGCTTTCCGCTGTTATATGCGGTATATATCTCGGTGAATATCTCCTGACTGTCAGCGGCAAAATGAGCCTTTGGCTTTGCCGTGTCGAGCTTTTCAAAGCCCATATAGTCCATAACACCGCTAAGCCCCAAAAGTAACACAGCACCTATTGAGGCTGCCACTATCTTTCCTGTGTTAGTCTTAGCCTCTTCCTCACGGTTGTGGTTTCCGAAATCTATTTTAGGTCTGTCGTTTTCGGCATAGTCATCATCTTCGGGGTCGCCGTATTCCTCGTCATAGTCTTCTGTTATTTCTTCGATATCTCCGTTTTCGGGGAGATCCTCATCTCCGAAAAATTCCTCTTCGGTGTTTTCCGCTATTTCATCAATGTTTTCGGAGTATCCCTCCGCAACCTCGTAATTATCCTCGTTCTGTTCCTCTGAAACAGGGACTATTTCCTCGGCGGTAGGGGTTTCGTCTTGTTCTATCTCATCAAGCTGCATTGTAAGGGTACGTTCCCAAAGCTGTCTTGCGGTATACAGCATTCGTGTGTAGTCCTTCGGAGTAAGTCCTGAGCTTTCAAGGGTCACCACAAGACCCTGCAAATTCATTGCGGGGTTGTTCTCTATCTTTTCGATAGCTTCTTCGGGGGCGTCACAGCCTTTCAGCAGATACAGGAAGTCGGCAGAGCCTATTCCGAGAGCACGTACTCTGTTAAGGAATGTAAAAGCGTCAAGCTCAGGTATCTGTGCGTTTTCGTCTATAAGGCAGGCTGCTATATTCTGAGGCATAACGCTCTCAGGCACGACCTTTTCGGTCATATAGTTATGAAGCTGCGATACCGTCAAGCGTATCCCTCCTTTTTTCAGTTAGTCAAGGGCAAAGCCCTGTAAAGCTCTGTCCAGTTTTTTCTTGACAGTGGATAAGGATAGTCCTGTAAACTGTGCTATCTCCTCTGTGCGGAATTTACCGCCGACATAAAGGCTGGTGATAAGCCTTTCAGTATCTGGCAGACTGTTGAATTCCTGCTTGATGTCCACGCCGTCGTCATTCGGGCGGAGTTTTGAGGCGTCATAGCAGACCTCTCTGTCTTCGGCGGCATATTCTCTGAATTTTACCTTTATCTCCGCACACAGGGTCTTCATAATATGCAGTCTGAATGCACCCTCCGTATGAAGTCTGCCGATGACCTTGAATGCATTTCTTATCGTGTCTGTCATTACCTCGACAGCGTCTGCGTCATCGGCGAGGGAGTAGAATGCCGTATAGTACATTTCACGGTATATGGTTTCGTACAGCTTTGCAAAGGATTTGGTATCTCCGTTTGCTGACAGCATAGCGAGTTCTTTATATTCCTGTTTTTCCATATATCCTCACTCCTTTCCGATGAATGTTATTTCAACAGTAGGGGCGACCTATGGTCGCCCTTTGTATCAAATTATTCTTCTGTGTTGGCTACGATAGCTATACCAAGTTCTTTAAGCTGCTCCTCTGCAACAACGGAGGGAGCTTCACTCATCAGCTCACTTGCATTCTGTACCTTGGGGAATGCGGTAACGTCACGCAGGGAGTCGCAGCCGCACATAAGCATAGCAAGTCTGTCAAGACCGATACCTGCACCGCCGTGAGGAGGAGCACCGTACTTGTAGGCTTCTAC
>JAZUSC010000013.1:0-65846 GCA_045606505.1 Oscillospiraceae bacterium | reverse complement strand
CCAAACGAAAAGTTTTAATTCTGTGTAAAATGCAAAGTGAATTAGGATGGTTATATTTGAAAAAATATGTGCTTTATGCTATAATATATTATTATATTGGTAGTACATCACTTTGCAGAGGCGATAATATACTCGTTTGCTGCGTTGAGCTTTATGCTTGTCGCCGGAAAGATAAAGAAGGAGGCAAAATATGGGTAGATTTTCTACTACAATTCAAATTAAGAATAACATTGACAGATCGAGTTTTATAAATTCGTTTTGCGATGTTATGAAAAAGCGTGGCTTTGTACCTTGTGCGGAGGACGAGGCAGCTTTGTCGTACGCTTTGGCTTTCAGCGAGGGCGGTTGGGTAACGCTTGCTAGTGAAGATTACAGGGACAACCCTAAAAAGGCACAAGATGATTTGAAATACCTTGCTGACGGATTGAAAACAAGTGCTTTTTCCGTTGAGGTGGTAGACAGTGATATCACTTAACGGTGGAGATACGGTAATCGTCGGCGACGGCTCGGGTTATGGCATTGAAGATCCATCTCGAGGAAACCGCAAATACTGGGAGCCTATGCTCGCAGACGGCAGAACTTGGGAGCGATTCTCTGAAACCGTTGAAAAAAGCAACGCCTTTGTTGAGGACACTTTATCTGAACTTGCGGTTATTTTAGGTATTTCTCCTGAGTTGATTTGTGCTGAATGTTCGGAACTTTCGGACACCGAAAAGGCAGTTCAGCTTTATTTCAAAAAAGCTGAAGCTAAAGAAAAAGCTATGACTTTGAATGCGGCGTTCAAAAAGGTATTTGGAGAGGCTCTCGAACCGCTTGGATTTAAGTTGATTAAAAGTAAATATCCTTATTTTGTGCGGGTTGTACCTGGTGGGGAGATTATTCATGTTATCACATTATTAAACGAACCCTCATATCAAAGAGGGAAAAAATGCTTTAAGATTTTTGGCGGCGTTGCGACTGTCTATCGTGATGAAATTGATTTAAGCCGAAACCCTGGTGTTAAAAATATAAATTGGATGCGGAGTAATGCGCACATAGCTAATTTGACTGAAGCAAAATATGATTTTGCTTATAAGGGAGGTTTCCAAGAGTTTTTGTTTGAAATCGATAACGAAAGTGAAATGCTTTACGAATTGAGGCATTCGTTAGATGTTACACATAAAGTTATGTTGCCTGTTATTTCAAAAGCGGTTGACATTTATTCAAGTATCGAGTGTTTTTTTAAAATGGGAATTCCGTTAAGATTTGGTAAACAATTTGAATGTCTGCTGTTTCTTAAAACCACAAGATATGCTGATATTTTCATTAACAGACTACAAAAACGTGATGACGAGTATAAGGAAAAAATGAAACAGCATGTAGAGGGGTATACACTGGAAGGGTATGAAACAGAGCTTCGTAAAAGTAAAGAAGTTATACAACGTGAAGTATCACCTATTGATGAAGTGTTTGCAACCCCCAATGTGTTAGCTGAATATATGGCAGAACTTGAACGGCGCAGGGCAATTAACACAGAAAAGTTTAGATTCTATGGTCTGGACGTGTAAAATATGACAACTGATATGTCACGATAAGAATGTTCATCTTCCTCCACCGCTGGTCCTTTCGGGCGGAGAGATTGATCTGATGGCAAGTCCCGCCGTCGAGAGGCTGGCTAAAAACCTTGCGAAGATCTATATTGAAACGCAGGGGATGAAATAGAAAATATGAGTGATGTGACTTGAATTTGTATATGAAATGATGCCGCACAGAAGTATGCGGCATCATTTTTACATTAAAAAACAGAACTTCATTTTACACCATTTTTTCAATAGTGAACCACTTGCAACGCCTTTGGCATATAAAGTTGGTCGCCGAGTGGACGCAAGCGTCCACCCTGCTCCTGATGTTCAGCTTCGCCGAACGCAGGCGGTGTTAGGTAGTATGGCTTCACCATACTATTCCTGCTTATATACTATACAGACGGGAACAGGCATATAGGGTTGAGGGCTTATGGATTATGGCATTATCCTATATGTGAGCTATTCTATATATGGAGGTTTTTATGGAATTACAACAGATAAAGCAGTTAAGAGAAATTGCGAGAACAGAGAATATTTCAAAGGCAGCAGAAACGCTAGGTCTTACACAAGCTACATTAAGTCAGAACCTGAAGCGTCTTGAAGATGAGCTAGGAGTGCAGCTTTTTGAGCGTGTTGGTAAAAAACTCGTTATAAATAAAGCTGGAGAGATTATGTATCGTCATTGCAATGAAATATGTGCCACTATCGACACACTAACAGCTGAATTTGCAGAATACAAAGGCGAGGAGAAAAAAGCAATTACAATAGCCTTTGAGGATCTGACGGAGCATATTCCTGAAATTCTGAACAGGCTGAATGAGCAACTTCCCGAAATACAGGTGCGTATTGCATCATCTAATGAAAAGGAATGGGATATACGGCTGTTCAGTGGTATCTGCAAGAAGGGTGTGCAGGCTCGTCACTGGTCGTTCACCGAGGCTATGAGTGTGGTGGTGCATAGGGATAGCCCTCCCGCAAAACAGGGTTTGCTCCATAAGACAGACCTGATAAATTCTTCTTTCATCAATTATGTACCTTATGAGGAGATTGTGAAGTATTATTGTCGCAGAGAGGATTTTTGCCCTAACAACATAATCTCAGTTGACACAAAATCTGTAATGATTGATTTGATGAAAAGAAATATGGGTGTAGCTTTTCTCCCGCAGAATAGCTGGCAGCAGTATTTCGGTGACGAGCTGGTTTTTAAGATTGTAGCTGATCTGCCTATACAGCGAGAATTGTATTTAGCTACACGAAATACTTGGTGCAAAAATGATGAGGAATTCAAGTGCCTTGATATTTTGCAGGATTATTTCAATGAGGTGTTGAGGATATAGGGTAGGGGATATATAGAATGCCGCATTAGATGATATGTGCTGTCATCTATATGCGGCATTTGCCGTGTTATTATGAATAGGCAGGAATAGTGTTGTGAACAACACTACCTGATACCGCACCGCCAAAGGCGTTGCGGGGTATGAACTGCGGATATTGAGTATGATTTTTTGTGATAAAAACATTATGGTTATTCATTGGCTTTGTGTTCTTTTACAGCTATATGTCAGATGTAATAATTAAGAATACATATAACTGAAGTAATCTAATATCAATCTTTTCATATATTGCGTTTTTTGTGTTTAGATGTTATACTAATAGCGAGGTACTATAAAGAAACGAGGAAAAGATATGATTTCTGCCGCTTTAGCGATAATCGAAAATGAATCTCAACGCAATGAGTTATCGGAAATATATGAGCGTAATATTAAAAAGTTTTATTCAATTGCGTTTTCAAAGTTACATAATAAGCAAGATGCAGAAGATGCTATACAGGAAACTTTTCTAGCTATCGCAAATAATCCTGCACCTTTCTTTAATATTCCTACTAATAAACGAGTATCTTATATAAATGTAATTGTAAGGAATACTGCATATAAAATCTGGAATAAGCGGCATAAGATTTACGAGAATGAAACCGATCTTGATGATACAGTTTTTGATGAACGAATATCAATCGAAGAGATGATGTTGAGTGATTATGCTCTTGAACAGATATTAAAATTCATCGACACGCTACCCGAAACAACAAAAGCCGCAATCTATCTTAAAACGCACTTAGGCTTAAAAAATAATGATATTGCAAACGCTCTTGGGATATCAGAAGAGGCTTCTAAGAAAAGAGTGGCAAGAGCTATCACTCAGATTAAACAGTATATGGAGGGTATGAAAGATGAGTAAGAGTTATTCCATCGGCGATTTAATGGCTATGTATTATGAGAATGAATTTTCAGCCATTGAAGAAATTGCACTTCCGAAATTTTCGGCTAAACACAATCGAAAAATGAAAAAGGCATTTGATATTTTTGCTAAAAACAGAGTATCTACACATAACCAGCCAATGATAATGGTCACTAAAAGACCTTTAAGTATAAGAAAGAAAATTCTTATTATGGCAATTATCATAGTTTCTCTTGCCTTAATTACAGGTTGTGTTATAGCATTTATCTCCAACAGCTTTCGTGGTACGGTTTATAACGATAATACTTATCTTTTTGCTTTTGATATAGGCGATAGTCCGACTGTAATTGAAGAAGAATATACGCTTTCGGTTATTCCTGATGGATATGAATTATACAAAACATCACAGAATAGTAGTTGCGTATACACGATATATAAAAACGCACATAATAAAGAACTTGTTTTTAAGCAAACAACAAAATGTTTGTTTAATTCACATATCAACACTGAGGGATATACAATTGAAGAAATTAATATAAATCATTGCGATGGAATTTGTGTTGAATATGAAAGAAACACTGGAATCAGTTCAACAGTTATATGGAATAGTGATGAATACATTTTAGAATTATATGGTAATTTCACCAAAGAAGAGTTGATGAATTTAGCAAATTGTAACGAAATTGAAAGTTTTTGAAAAAATATTAAAATTTTATGTCCCTAAAGCCCCCTTTTTCGGAATGTAATAAGTAGAAGGTCAAAAAACTTCGAATACATACGAAAGGGGGCAAATCCAATGCAGTTTAAAAAAAGTTTTGCACTTTTGCTGTCGGCATTTATGATGTTTTCGTGTGCAAGTATACCTGCTTCAGCTGAAACAACTACATATGCTTTGAACGAAGGTATAGCGCCAGCTTATGAATATGCAAATTCTGTGGAGAATATACTAAATATTACATCGAATTCTGCCGAATGCACAAGCAGTTGTGAAAGTTCATCAGATGTTGTTCAGATTACCGTTGAGCAAACCTTACAGAAATTCTGGGGTTTATGGGTATGGAATGATGTCGATGGTGCTTCGTGGACGGCTACTGAACATGGAAGCTCAATTTGCTTGATGTCGAATAAAAGCGGATTATCAAGCGGCACTTATCGAGTGAAATCTGTATTTACGCTGACAAGTTCAAGCGGCAAAACTGAAACTATCACTATTTATAGTGAAGAAGAAACAATTAATTAATCATTTAAGTTTAGGAGGAACAAATTATGTCAATTAAGAAAAGAGTTTTAGCTGGAATTACATCTGCAACGATTATGTGTACATCTTTAGTTGTTACTGCTTTTGCCGAAACAGAAGATAAAACTACTGGTTCATGTGGTAACACCAGCATTGTAGCTGATTTGATACAAACATCTTCTGGAGTTGTCGCAGTAATATCTACATCAGGGGCAGCACCATCTTCAACATCTGTTGATTTGAGTTATACATATCGTATACCAAGCGGCGGTCCGCAGGTGACTTCTACAAGTAGCGGCACAAGCAGAGCTGAGATCTCGATTAATTATACCCATTATCCCGTTTCTGCATCAGCAGATTATTTAGTTACAAATGGTTCTGCTAAGTGGGAGGATTCCTTGGATCTTACATTCTAATTTAAGCAAAGTCATCATTTTATATCAATTGCACTACGGTGTTAGGAAATAGTATTGCTTCTTGATGCCGTAGTGTATCGTTTTAAGAGGAAAAATATATGAGAAGGACATTTTATCTTTGCATTTTATCTATGTTAACATTTTTATTATGTAGCTGTAATACACAAACAGAAGGCAAATGTGAAGAATTTGTAATAGGGCGCAATTCATTATGTGGCAACATAGTAGTTTCATCAGATTCAAACCTGATAACATATACTGATTTAAATGATAATTCATCTGCGCCTGCTTGTGTTCAATCGGGTTGCACACATGACAGAAATTCACAGAACTGTACGGCTTATATTGATAAAGGACAAATATTATATCCGTTTATTTATAATAACAGCTTATATTATTTCCATATTTATGACGGAATTGAATTATATAAAAGCGATAAAAGCGGTGGTAACAGGGTAAAAATATACACTTATACATCAGAGCCATCAAACGCGGACGAAATCTGCGGGACACCCGTTATAACATCAATCAAAAACAAAGGCAGTAAATTGTATATTTCTATTGTTGATACTATTATGAAAAAAGGCGATACCGCAAACATTTCATCAGGCAGAGAGTATTTTAGTATAATAGAAATGGATTTATCTATAAATAGCACTAAACTGGTATATAATACCGAAGCACTTTACGATGGTAATTTGTCTATTCTTTCAGCAGAAAACGATTTTATTTTTTGTTATTTGAACGGACAAACAAAGGATTACAGTGCTATGGATATTGACGATAGATTATTGCTGCTTGAAAATTCTGAATCGGAATATTGGGAAACATATCTTAAACAAACTGTGAAAATAGATATTAATAGTGGTAATATGACGGTGCTTCCCGAAACAAATGGAATGCTTGTTTCTTGCGGCGATGAACACCATTACATATCAACAGACAATCCCGACGAGTTAAAAAACAACAGCGGCGAGGTCGTTTTCACGGGAAGTATTATGTCATTTCTGCCGTACAAGAATGATTTGCTTCTTATCACCTCTGACTGGAAAACATATCTTATTTCCGATAGTGAGAATAGGCTTCTTTTCTCCGATAAATGTTTTAAACCAAATGCAGTGAATGAGAATTATGTTTTTGGATATGATGAAAATAATGTTCTTTCTTACTGCAAAACCGAGGAGTTTCTTTCGGGAAACTTTAGCACTATTCCCCTTAATATCAACGGAGGTTTATCATGACAACCTTAAACGTCAGCAACATATCCAAGCATTACGGTAAGCATTTGGCTTTAGATAGCTTTTCATATTCTTTTAACAACGGAATATATGCTCTACTCGGGCCTAACGGTGCAGGAAAATCCTCTTTTATGAATATTCTCGCAGGAATTTTACCGCACGATAAAGGCGGTGTTATCTCGCTGAACGGAAATGATATAAAGTTGTTAAAGAACAAATATAAATCATTTATTGGATATATGCCACAGCAGCAGATACTTCCCGATGCCTTCACAACCGCAAGATTTATAGGTTACATAGCGGGCTTGAAAGGAATTGACAGGAAATCGGCAGAAGCTCAAATGCAGGAGCTCCTTGAAAAAGTAGAGTTAAACGATTGTGTCGGAAATAAAATAGGTTCCTTCTCGGGCGGTATGAAGCAACGTTTGCTGTTTGCACAGGCGATGCTCGGAACTCCCGATATACTTATTCTTGACGAGCCTACATCGGGACTTGATCCAAGACAACGTGTTATCATGCGTTCGCTTATTAAAGAGTATGCAAATGAACGGACTGTAATTATATCCACGCATATAGTATCGGATATTGAGAATATTGCTAAAGAGGTAATTCTGCTTAAAAGCGGTAAAATTGTTGCCGCAGGTAAAACAAATCAGCTTTTGGAGAGTGAAAAATGCTCCGATATTGAAAATCTGTATATGAAATATTTTGAAAAGGTGCAACATGATGAGAGTGTTTAATGCTGAATTATTAAGGGTAATAAAAAGCAAAAGCTTTTGGATGATATTAGCTATTCTCACTTTCGCAACACTGCTTTTCGTTGCCTTCGCACCCATAGATGATCTTATAGATAATGAGCTTTACATAAAACTCTCCAATCAGACAAGCGATTACAGTTCCGAGCAGACTGAAAAATATATCGGCGAGAAATATTTCGAGTATTCAGTATATCATGCATTGAGTTGGGGCTTTGATATGCCCGAGCTTTTCGAAGACGAGAAAGCTGCGGAATATATTGAAAAATACGAAAATCTTGACGAGGATTCGGTTGAGATTTTTCATAAATATATGCTTTATAAACAGGAGTTTGATAATATAACATCAATAAATGATTATAAACGGCTTGTGTTATCTCTCAGGGAACAAGCGGAGAAACTATCGGAGTTTTCGCTGTTTGCCGATAAAAAATCCTTTGAATATCGCAGCATTATCAAATCTGCCGAGGTATATAAAAACGCAGAGAATATAGAACCTATATATTCCACTTCAAAAGGTGTAAACGTAGCTGTCTCAAATGTTGTCGGAAACATCTCTGTTTCGGTGATGGCTGTCATTGCCGCTATACTTCTCTTTTCCGATAAAAAAAGCATTCAATTCGCCTTATCAATGAAAAACGGCGGACGGTATTATGCATCGGTTAAGCTTTGTGTGCTTGTACTGATTGCCGTATTATCGTCAGTATTTATTTCGCTTGTTAATATCGGTACTGCTTTTGTTGTTTACGGTCTTGGTGATATCAGCCGCCCTGTTCAGGGTGTAGAGGGTTTTACTTTTTCGCCGTTTGTTATGTCGGTAGGCGAAATGTTGTTATTAAATGTAACATTTAAAGCTTTGGTGGCAGTCGTATTCGGGTTTGTTGCATCATTTCTTTGCATCTGTCTTAAAAGTAATGCCTCTGTTTTTATTTCTGCCACAGTCGCTATCGTAACTGAAGCGGTTTTGTTTTTAACGATTCTATCACAATCAAATATGGCAATTGCTAAATATGCAAATCTATGGGCGTTGTCAAATACACAGGCAATTATAGGCGAGTATTTAAATCTGAATATATTCGGTTTTCCGTTTAGTAACAGCCTTATCTGTATAGCTTTTTCGATTCTGCTCTTATTGATGTTGATATGCGCTGTACTGCATCTTTATCCTAAGATTACTGTCAGTGGCAACAATTCAATTAAAAGCAGTAAAAGCCTTTTCTCTACTTCGCTTCTTTTCCATGAGATATATCGTATTTTTATAGAACGCAAAGGTGCTATTGCACTTGTACTTGCCGTCTGTATTTCATTTGCTTACGGCAATACGTTTAAAATGAATTACGACGTAGATGAACGATATAAAACCGCCTATATTGATGACATAGGTGGCGAAATAAACGATGACACATATAACTATCTCAATGCAGAAAAACAGCGATTTACCGATGTTCAGGAACAGATAAACGAGCTTCAGACAAAATATACTGGCGGAAAAATATCTGCACAGGGATATAGTGCAACCTATTCCGCACTTTTACAGGAAACCGCAGGCAGCCGTGCATTTTCCTACCTTGAACAACAGGTTATCAGTGCTGATGGCAAGGGCGAGCTTATATATGACACGGGCTACAATAAGCTTACAGCTTTTGATGGATTCACAAATGATGTGATACCGTCAATGATATCGGTGCTGCTTATTATCGTTCTGATCGCGCCGATATATTCCAAGGACAAGGAAATTGGTTTGCAGAAAATAATCAGCTCGACAGTCCATGGTAAACAAAGCCTTGCAATTTATCGTGTGCTTATTACCGCCATAATATCATCTGCCGCTTGTCTTATTGCATTTATTCCTCAGTACTATACTGTATTTGCAGAATACGGCGATGAATGGCTTTGTGCGCCTGTACAGAGTCTTATGCAGTTGTCGGATTTTCCGTTCAAGATTTCAATACTCAATTATCTGACTTTGATAAATGTAATAAGAATAATAACCTGTGTTGTAATAGGTGAGTCGGCACTTGCATTATCGAAATTCAGCGACAAATCCTTCGTTAGTATTGCTGTATCTATGCTGATATTTGTATCACCGTTGTTTTTATATATGCTCGGTGCTGAATTCTTTTCTAAAATCGGGCTGATGCCTTTCTTAATCGGTAATGCGTTATGGATATAAAAAATGCAGGGAAACAAAAATATCGAATTCTTAGTTTGTAAAACAGTCAAGGGCATATCGGTATATAGAAAAGAATAAAAACAATGACAAGGCAAATATACTTCATCACCCCAACTCCACTCACTATGTACAGCTACCCTTTATAAGCTGTATCAACTAAGGCTTTCTCAGTTGCTTTGACGACTTTCAAAGAACTATCATTGCAATTATATATGTCGTCATAAAGGCATTCTTTGAGAAATGTTACGGATTGGACATTGTATATAGAAAACGGCGGTATCCCTCACAAGAGAGATACCGCTGAATTTTTATACTTCGATCAGTTGAAAAAAATGTGATTGGAGTATATAATATAAATGAAATACAGTTAAATTTAATGAGGTGATCGTAATGCTGGCAAGTTTACTTGCAATAATTAACGATGATTCAGATCGAGATTTCGTAACTGCGTTATATCAGCAATACGAACAGATGTTGTACAGGGTTGCATTTAATATTTTACATAACCGCACCGATGCCGAAGATGCAGTTCAAGACACTTTTGTGCGAATAATTGATAATCTTGACAAAATCCGCAATATAAGCAGTAACGAAACTGGTTTTTATCTTGTTATAATAGTGAAAAACATTTCGATCAATAAGATCAATAAAAAGAATCGGCATCCCGAGGTCGATATCGACGAGCTTTATGATATTCAGTCAGATTGTTCTGTAGAAAATGCAATGCTGCATAAAGTGAATTCTGAATTAATCAGAAATGCATTGTCCGAATTGCCCGATGATGATTACGAAATACTGTTTTTGTATCTTATCAGGGAGTATTCACCTACTGAAATATCCGAACTATTCGGGATACCATCCAATACAGCACGGCAGCGAATATTTCGTGCGAAGCAGCGTCTTATAAAGCTACTGGAAAAGCGAGGTGTAACTAATGACCTTTGATGAAAAGATTGCTGGAGAAATTAGAAATACCCTTGATGAGCGCTATGGTACATACTGTGTATCCGACAAAATACATCATTTTTCTTTGGCGTACAAAATAAAAAAGCATTACACTATCCGTTCAATAAAAAACAAAAATGCGTATAGAAAAGGCTTTTCTGTCAGAAAGGTCAAATATCTGGTAATTGCAGTATTGCTTGCAATATTCTTGCTGGTAGGCTTCAGCCTATGGCTGACTATTTCGAGGTTTTCATTTAACTTTCATCAAGACCATTCAGATGTATATATCACTCCAAATGAAGGTGATAAAATAAGGATTGAGGAAATATATATCCTGTCGGATAATATGGAATTTACTCTTACGGAACGATTTATTGATAATGTTGATATCATATCAATATATGAAAAAGGCGAATCAAAAGTGACCTTATCTCAGTCAGTGATTGACGATATTCACAAAATAAATACTGAATACAGTTCACCCGAGCCTATCGTTATTCAAGGCTTTGAAGGGTATTATGTTCAAATGAGTCGCAGTGAAAATTTGGTTGTATGGACAATGGATGGATATCTGTTTGACATTGGCGGCAATATATCCAAAAATGAGCTTATTAAATTGGCGCAATCCACAAAAATCAAAAAAATAGTCGAAAACCCGTAACGCTCAACCTCCTTGTTTTGTTATCGCTATGAGAGGGTAAACTCTACACGATAATAAGAGGGTGATTAAATGAAGGAACTTATATCGTTGTTACTTTCTGTTGCTGTTTCTATATTGACCTGTGTTACAGCGTTTGCGGCTGTTTTTTTATATGATATACTCAATATATAAATTGAGAAAGGTAGTGCATTTATGATATCAGCAGCATTAGCTGTTCTCCAAACCGAAGGCGAACAAATAGAACTGAGTCGATTTTATTCGCTGTATTCAAAACGATTGTATGCTATTGCCTATTCTAAATTGCATAATAAACAGGACGCAGAGGATGCAGTTCAAGAGTTGTTCTTGCGTATTGCCAATAAACCCGAAAAATTTTTCTCGCTGGAGGATAACAAACGGGTAGCCTATGCAGATGTAATAATCAGAAACATATCAATTGACGCTTTTCACGCAAGAAATAAAGTAACCGTCACAGAGCTTTCGGAAGAAATATCCACAGATGAATTTGAAATATCATTGGAGGATAATGTGCTTGGCGAAATATCAAAATCCGAACTGCTGAAATTCATCGAAACACTTCCCATACTCCAGCAGGACGTTCTTACTCTACACAGTATGTTGGAGCTATCCAACGCCGAAATTGCTGATAGTCTGCATATTTCTGAAACAGCTGTCAGACAGAGGCTGTTTCTTGCTCGTAAATCCATACTGGACTACATTGAGAATAGGAGGTAGATTATGAGCGAAAGCATTTTGAAATCAGTTCTGGAGGAAAAGTATTCCAAAGAGTTTGATGTATACTCCAATGCTCCCAATCATTTTTTCTCTATCAGACATAAACGGAAAATGAAAACGATTTTTGCGAAAAGCCCCGCCGCAAAAAATAACATTAAATTGAATAAGCGATTTGCAACACTTTTAGTTGCAATAGTATTTTTGGCTGTTTTATCAATAACCGCCGTTGCAATGGCTATTGCAGGCTTTTTGTCAAAAGAACATTCCGATAATACGGAGCTGTTTGCAATAAATTACGAGAATGCACCGACCGAAATTGAAGATATATATTATTTATCGGAATTGCCGATTGGATTTGAAGTGTATTCGTTAACCCAAACCGAAGTAAGAGTTACTACGACATATTACAATCAATTTGAAGATAAATACATCATATTCAGCCAGCACACGAAAAATGGCTTTAATACTCATATAGACAACGAACAAGGCGAAATGACTGATACCACTGTCAATGGATACGTTGGATTATATTACACCAATAATAAGTGCCACATTATCCTGTGGGACGATAAAGATTATATTTTTGAATTAACGAGCGAATTAACCAAAACTGAAACAGAGTATTTAGCTAAAAGCACTAAAATGCAAAAACAATAATATTTATACATAACAAATCATCCTTTTTCAAGATGTAGTAAGTAGAGGAACAAATCTTGAGGAAAGGAGGTGCTTTTTATGAAACTAAAAAAATAGTGACAATTTTGCTTACTGTTAAAATGTTTCACTGAATAGGAGTTCATCTATGATTAACGAAATAAACACTCGCGTGCAATCCCATTATACAAGCAAGATTGTTGTTAAAAATTGCGAAAGCAGCTTTGACGAATGTCTTGTTAAAGCCACAACAAATTACAACGATGAAAAGCTTGCAAAAGCTCCAGATAAATGGGTGACAGAGGATGGAATAATTTACAAGGCAGAAGAAGCTGTTCTTGATTTCCTGAAAAATCAGCTTGAAATTAACCGCGACAAGTCGGAGCCTACCCACGAAATCACCGAGGAACAGAGGGAATGGCTTAACTCGCGTCACGATTTTTCTACAATGCAGAAAAGCATACGGTACAGTTGGACGGAGGAAAACGGCTCAGTATATACTATGGGAAAGATAACTGCCGAATACAGTAATTTTATAGCAGACCTGCTATATTTGAATGTGTACTCGCAGGAGGAGCTTCGTAATATTTATATGCAGCCTGTAGCATTCGACAAAACTGCACAGCTTCAGTGTGTTGACCCGTCTGTTTTCAACGAGTTCGAAATCTCCGGTGGCAATATACTTGAAACCGTACAAGAAGGAATTGTGAATTATCAGAAGCTATATGATTATTTCAATAAAGCATTGGAAAATTCACTAACCAATACATCTGAAACACAAAAAGCGGCACAAATGATTTCTGAGTATTTATCGCTGTACGAGGAGTTTTTTGCTCTTTTGACAGATCTAGTGGGCAATACTAACGAGGAATTTCAGTATCAGAACAGTGTTCCACCCGTCATCAATGTTTCAGAAACAATAGCGGAGGAAGCAGTTCTGTTGCGAGATAAATTGCAGTATGATTAGACGGGTTATACTAATATACTTTTTAGGAGAAATGTTATGACAACAATGGATATAACCAGCCACAATCCGTATTTTAATAACGAAATAACCGAAAAGAAAGCAAAATACCAGAATCAATGTGATGTAGATGCTTCTAACGTTGTTGGAGCGTCATTTTCAGACGCACTGTGCGATTCTGTTTCGCAGGCGGCAGACACAATCGCTACCACTGTCGCAGATGATTTGAAGATTGGTAAAAATGTTCCCGAAAGGTGGTCTGAATATCACCTTTGGTCCGCAACACCTGATGGCTTTATTGCAGACGCAGGGGTAATTTCCAGCTTCAAGAAGACAATGCTCGAACGGTTTGGGATTGATGTGGACAACCGTAGTGTCCCATCATACGAAATCACTACTGAGCAGCAGGAGTGGCTTGCTTCTCGCTACGACCTCAACACACTTGAAAATGCCGAGGTAAGCAGTATGGAACATAATAATTTCCTGCTTGATCTTGTGTATCTTAATGTATTCTCAATGGATGATGTTACCTCTATGTATTGTTCCAGTGCAATCGAGCCTGTAAGCTCAGAATCAATTGCTGAAAGTGCTGCATCTATAAAGTACAACGGCCCTATCGGCAGCAGCTTTGATGAAACAGGCAGCTTCATTGATGCACTTTTTGAGAGCGCCGACGATCTTGCGGATTTCCTTATGGAGTACATAGCTAAAAAATACGGCAAGTCAGAGGACGCTCCCGATTATGTACAGGAATGGGAGAAGGATATTAACGGCGTTATCGAGCACAAACGCAGAGCGTATGATGTTCTGGCTGAATTTTTTGCACGCTTTTCATCAGAGGATAAGAATGATATGGGTTATTCCAACAACAGAATTGAAGATTATTCACATAGATTGACCGAAGATTTCGGAACGATACTTGCTTGAATGATATTTCAAGTCTGTATCACGATTTTAATATAAAGTCAACACGAATTATGAAAAAGGAATATTACTTCTTCTCCTTTGGAGTGACAAAACACAACCTCTCACCCAACACAAATACTTGTTCTTTTCGTCTGTCAGGTGGGGAGCCACTTTGGATAAACCCGAACCGTAAATGCGGTTCGGGTTTCTTGTATAACGAAAACCCCCGGCTGTGCCGGGGGTTCAAAAAAGCTTTAGCGATAAATAGAAAAAATAACCTCCTTCTGGTATAATGAGAAGTGCGGTCTGGCAACTGCACAAACACAGAAGGAGGAAGTCAAATGAATGACAATAATAGTTTAGCACATACAAGTTGGAATTGCAAGTATCATATAGTATTCGCACCAAAATACAGACGAAAAATATTGATGAGAGAGTATCGAGTGGAAATGGGAAAGATACTGCGAGAATTATGCGATTGGAAGGGTGTAACAATAATAGATGCAGAAATCTGTGCAGACCGCGTTCACATGTTTGTGGAGATACCGCCAAAAATAAGTGTATCAAGTTTCATGGGATTTCTGAAAGGAAAAAGTAGTGTGATATTTCATGAACGACACAATAATTTAAAATACAAATATGGAAGCAGAGCGTTTTGGTGTAGAGGATATTATGTTGATACAGTAGGAAAGAATGCAAAGAGAATAGCGGAATACATACAAAATCAGCTTAAGGAGGATATGATACACGATCAGATAACGCTTAGAGAATTAGAAGATCCATTCCAAAATAGCAGGAAGTAGGCTTGCAAGTGTCAGACCGCCCCTTGACGTCTTGAGACGTTGCAGGTAGCATAGGGCTTTGCCCGCAAAAGAAAAGCCACCGGCTACGCCGGTGGATCTTTACTTTATCTGGGTAAAACTGTGTTTGGATTAGTAATTGGAGTATGGTAAATGCTTGAACTTGATTTGATTGAGTTCAAGCATTTTTGTTATATTAATGAAAAAAGATGCAAATGAGTAGATTATCGGATACGGTTTATCAGCAGTAGAGGTAGTGCAAAATATGTGAAGCAGAGCTAGTTGTTTGAAAAGAATGACTAGCAGCGCTGCTTTTTTTACAATATTGATATCTTGCGACTTTTGTATTGCTTATATGCTTAAAATTTTAGCGAAAAGTGCATTTCATTCCGATTTTTATACCTCTTGTTATTTATGTGTTGATTTATATCGATTTTTCTGGTATTTTAAAATAAATATAGATGTATTCAAGAAGTATAATTGTATATTATCAAAATGTGAAATTGTAAATAAATATATATTTAAGGAGATAAAACAATGGCAATTGATTTTTCTAGATTAAATGGTTCCAATAGCAATTCCCAAATTGAACCAAGAGACATTTTTATGACTTTGCCTAACAAGGAAAAAGAATATAATTATCCTCGTGACGTTCAAACGGAGGTGTGGAAACAGTGGTTTGAAAAACGTAATGAAAAAAATACAATTATTAAAATGAATACAGGAAGCGGAAAAACAACTGTTGGATTGACAATCCTTCAAAGTTGTTTAAATGAGGGTAAAGGACCAGCGGTATATGTTGTTCCTGATAATTACCTTGTTAAGCAAGTTTGTGAGGAAGCTGAAAGACTCGGAATCAGGGTTGCATATGAGCAACAAAATTCATTTGGTGTAGCAAAAGGAGAAGATGATTATTTCTTTAAGAGCAACAAGGCCATTTTTGTAACCAATATTCATAAGTTGGTTAATGGCAAAAGTGTCTTTGGGCTTAGACAAAAAAATAATAATATCCCTATTGGGAGTATTGTTATTGATGATGTACATGCATGCTTGGATACAATTGAACAACAGTGCACTATCAATATTACAAAAGATGATGAACTTTATGATATAATAATTGAGTTTTTTAGCCGATTTCAAATGCTTAAGGAGAGTAGTACATTTTTTGATATAACCTGTGAAACTCCAAATCCATGTAAATACATGGCTATACCTTTTTGGATTTGGCAAGATTGTTGTGAAGAAATACGACGACTAATGATCAATAAATTTACTGAAAGGGAATATGTAGTATTTAATCTGCCGCTTATAGAAGATGTGTTTAAAACTTGTAACTGCACAATTTCCTCGAGATGTATTGAAATAACGCCTAAATGTATACCAATTTCCAAAATTTCAGAATTCGAGTATGCACAACGTAGAATTTTTATGAGTGCAACGTTAGCTAATGACGATGTTTTTGTTTCAACACTAGGGTTAAAAGAAGAAGATGTTAAATTAATCACTCCAGAAAAAGCTGACGATATTGGCGACCGACTCATTCTGTTTCCGAAATATATGAATTCACAGAATAGTGATGAGTATGTGCGTCAAAAAATTGTTGAAATAGCAAAAGAGTATAATTGCGTAGTAATTGTTCCTTCGTATGAACGAGCTAATTTTTGGAATGAAAAGAAGGATGAAGTTAATATTCAAATCCTATCTTCAATTGAAGATAATATTTATAATGGAATCGGCAATTTAAAGAACGGAAAATTTAAAGGCTTAACTGTTTTAATAAACAAATATGATGGTGTAGACCTTCCTGATTATGCTTGCAGCTTTCTCGTAATTGATGGATTGCCAATTATTCGAAGTCAATTTGATATTGTTAGTCAGTGTATGAATTATGAGGATAGACATATTATCGCAAAACTAATTCAGAAGATTGAACAAGGAATGGGGCGTGGAGTAAGGTCAAATAGCGATTACTGTGTAGTTGTGCTTATGGGAAATAATTTGGCGGATACAATTATCAATAGGAATGGTGTGGATTTTTTCAGTAATGCTACAAGGAAACAATATGATTTATCAAAACAATTGTGGGATCAGCTGATGGAAACTTCACCTAGACCATCCGTAGATGAAATTTTTGATCTTGCAGAATATGTTGTTACTCGTGATAATGGTTGGGTTACAGCAAGTAAGAATGCACTCTCTTCTGTTAAATATGGCCAAAAAATTTGTATTGATAATGTAATTGTAGCAAAACGTAAGGCGTTTGAAATGGCGAGTGCGGAAAGGTATGATGAAGCTTTTCGAATAATTGAAACTGAAAAAAACTCTAATACTGTTATTAGCGATAAGGAAAAAGCTATTTTATTGCAGCTTATGGCTGAATACAATAATTTCTTGGATCCAGGAAATGCGCAGAGTATTCAATGTGCTGCATACAAATTGAATAATATGGTTTCTAAACCAAAAATTAGTATTGAAAATAGCAAATTTATCAATTGTATAGGTACACAGGGATCAAATATATTGAAATACATAATAGATAAAAATTTTTCGCCTAATTCTTTTCCAATTCATGTTCAGTCTGTCTTAGATAATCTGAACTTTTCTGAAAATACGGCTCATTTATTTGAGGAATCACTAAATGAGTTGGCGTTCATAATTGGATTTATTGGTTCACGAAATGAGAATGAGGGTGGTCCGGATAATTTGTGGTCAGTTGGCAATGCCAAGTACTTTGTAATTGAGTGTAAGAACGGTGTTAATAAAGATATCTGCTCTATTTCCAAAAAAGATTGCGAGCAACTTCTGAGTTCTATTCAATGGTTTAAAAATAATTATAACAATCAAGGGGGGACATTTTTTCCTGTTTTAATCCATAGAGTTGCTATATTTGAAAAACACGCATCGCCAAATCCTAATATGCGTATTATGACGCCTAAACTTCTGGAAAAATTCAAATCTGCGGTGAACAAGTTTTCTTTGAGTATTTCACAGCCTGAAATATGGGGAGATGCGCTGAAAATTCAAAAGATAATAAATGAATATTGCCTTGATAGTGATTCTATTATATATCAATATACATCTACGCATAAACATTGAGTGTTGAACACTCTATCAACTTTCAAACCCTTGGTTTTGGACAGCTAATAGGGTTTCTTATTTTATCTTGATTTTATGAGTTTTTAAAGAGCTTATGTGGTGACTCAATTTGAAAAAAACAAAAAATTGAAAATCGTACATAAAAACAAAAGTACCCCATCAAAATCATCTTTTCCAATATCGCTTTATCTCCAAATCACTATTTGTATCATAAAAATTTTGTTTCTTTTGTAGTAGAGTTTTGTAAGAATTGTAAGTTCTATACAAAAAATCTTTTTCGCTCAATAAAGACAAAATATGATCCGTTTACAAAAATTTTGTAAACGGATTTTTATTTTTATTCATAAAAATAAAAAGTTGTAATTGACAACTGCTTGTTGATGTGGTATAATAACTATATCAGTTACTTGAACGACAGGGAGGAATCCGCTTGAACAAGACAACAAAAGCGGAGATCGGAATTGCAAGTGCTTGTCTGATAGCACTTGGCTCAACGGCTGTTGCGGTTCAGTTCACTGATAACAAAATGAACACACGAATTGAAAGCAACTCCGCAATGGTTTCTGAAAGCTCTGCTCCCGTGATCGAAACAACAGCGGAATTCAGCACGACCGGTATTCTAAAAAGCGAAAACAGTTCGGATATCAGTTTAAGCTTTTCTGCCGTTCCCGACGCAAAGCTTAGTTCGGAAAAAGTGCTTGTGTTCACCTTTGATGACAGCTCTCTGATAGTAAAAGCAGATAGCAACGGTATTGAAAGTAACGGTGCTTTCCTTAATGTAAAGGGGGATATTTCCTCGGTAGACGGAAATATCATCTCGCTTAAAAATTGCAATATTTCTTCGGAAAGCTCTGATGACAACAAAGCGGCTGTCACCGAAAAACAAGACCTAACTGAAACATCAGACGACACAGTGTATGTCAGTTCAACTGGAAAATACCATAGCAGATCTGATTGCTCGGGTATGGTAAGCTACACTGAAATGTCAATAGATAAAGCCAAAAGCAATGGTTTTGACCCTTGTAAAAAATGCTATTAAAACAAAGATAAAGAGGAATAGTCAGATGCACAGTACCAAAACGTATCTTGGCAAAAAAGGTTTTACTCTTATTGAAGTAATAATCGTGCTTGTTATTTTGGCTATCCTTGCGGCTTTGCTTGTCCCTGCAATGACAGGTTATGTTGATATAGCGAATGAAAACGTCTGCCTTGTGGAATGCAGACACTTCATAACCGCCGCTCAGACAATAGCTACGGAAAGATACGCTGACAAAACTCTTGACTCCGCAACAGAGGGTATAGAGGTAAACTATACCGCTTTTCTTAAAGAGTGCTTTGTCCTCGCAGAGCTTGACGAGGGCGGAGATATCCCTGCGGGGCATTTTGTCAAGGTGGTAGTTTCACCTAAGGGAAAGATATCTGTCGTTGAATATACAGACGGTTTTTACACCGCAAATTATACAGGCGGAGAAATACAAGTGGCAGAGGGCGTACTTTTAACGGTAAACGGCGTTTCTGTCGAATAAATAAGGGGACATTTAACGAAAGTTAAATGTTCTTTTTGTAAAGTGAGAAATATCTTGAAACAATATAAGTGTAAAGCGGCTTATCCTAACGGAAAGACAGTTAAAGCTGTGATATCCGCCGAATCAACAGGGCAGGTAAAGGAGAGCTTAGCCGCAAAGGGTCTTATAATGCTTGATTGCTGTGAGGTCAGCCGCAACAAGCACCGCACCCTTAAACCGATATTGATATCAGAATTCTGCCGTGAGCTTTCCGCTATGATGTCATCGGGAGTTCCTATCAGCAGAGCCTTAGAGATAATCATACAAAAAGACCGCTCGGAATATATGCGGTCGCTGTTTGAGGGAGTGTATGACAGCATAAAGCAAGGCAGCTCTCTTTCTTCGGCAATGGACAAGCAGAATGTATTCCCAAGTCTGCTTATAAATATGGTCGTATCGGGAGAAACAAACGGCAGACTTGACAAGGTGCTGCTTCGTATGGCAGACCACTACGAAAAGGAGCATCGTACTCGCAGTGAGATACGCTCTGCAATGTTTTATCCGATGATACTTGCGGTCATCACACTGCTTGTTATTATCGTGATATTCACCTTTATCTTCCCGATGTTTTCAGAGCTTCTTACAGGTGCTAAGCTTCCCGTAATAACGCAGATTATGTTTTCTGTAAGCTCTCTTTTCACTGAAAAACCGTACATTCTTATCATTTCGGTCGCCGTAGTTTTGGTCGTGATATTATATCTGAAAAGCATCGACGCTGTCCGTAGGGCTGTTGATAAGGCAAAGCTGAAAGCTCCTGTTATCGGCAAACTTATGAGAACGATATGCACCGCAAGATTTGCACGTACCTTTTCGTCGCTGTATTCAGGCGGAATTCCTGTGATAAGTTCACTGGAAATATCATTCTCCGCTCTGGGGAATATGTATATCTCTTCACAGGCAAACAGTGTGATATTAAGCGTAAAATCAGGCAGCAGCCTTTCAGCGGCTCTGTCTGTTATAGACGGATTTGACGGCAGACTTGCCGCCGCCCTCACAGTGGGCGAGGAATCGGGCAAGGTAGATGAGCTGCTGCAAGGTATCTCAAACACCTATGAGCACGACTCCTCTCTTGCCGTAAAAAAGCTGATAAAACTTATCGAGCCGATAATGATATTTATTATGGCGGCTGTGATACTACTTGTCGTGCTGTCGGTAATGCTGCCTATCTACGATATATACAGCAATATAGGGGCATAAATAAACTTGCAAAGGGCGGTTCTTTATGATATCCGTGTACATATCAAGCGGAAAAATACAGATAGCCTACGGCAAAAGGACAAATAACATTCTGCAAGTAAGTTTCGTGAACGAACTTCCTCTCCTGAGCGGCTGTATTACAGACGGAAAGATAATCGAGCCGAAGCAGATAGTATCTCTGTTAAAGGGGCTGTCCCTACCGAAGAACAGCAAAGTGAATATCCTGCTGGATCACGATCTTACAGCGTTAAAAAGGCTTAACACACCGAACCTTAGAAGTGATATCATTATAAAGCTTATTTCCGAAAGCTATCCCCATAGCGGTGGTTCTTTTTTCGATTACAGGGTGCTTGACCGCAATTCAGATGGAAGTCTTGATATACTTGCCTGTAAGGCAGAAGATAAGGTCATCTCTGAATATATAGAGGTCTTTTCCGAGGCGGGTGTAAAGATAGGCAGGATAGAGCCGAATATCTGTGCCGCAATACGCCTTGCGGAAAACTGCGAAATGCTGAAAGCGTCCACCTTTGTACTGGTCGCCGCCGAAAAGGAAAGCATAACATACTGTCTTTTTTCGGACGGGAAATATCGTCTTTCGGGTAAGGAGCGTATCGTGAATAACGACCAACGCACTGACAGTATCATAGCGGCATTTCCCGATACAGTAAAGCTTGGTGTAAGCACATCGGCGGTGCTGTATAGCGGTTTGACCGAAAGGGAGCTGGACGAATTGCGTGTAAAGACTGCCGATATGAATATTAAGACCGCATTATTCCCCGAGCAGAAAGAGATATCCTTTAAAAACGGCGAGAGGCTGTGCGACAGCATTTTTGTCGTCGGAGGATTGTTATAAAGGAGGTCATTTCGTTGTTTAAAGGAAAAGAGATAGACCTTTATTCCGCCTATCGCTCAAAACAGAAGGCGGATATGCAGGGCGGCGAAAACAGACTTCATATTGCTGTCGGCGGCTTAATGGTGATTATGACTATCGGTGCCGTTATCGGGTGCGGATATCTTCTAAGCTTAAAGGGAGAGCTTTTAGCGACCCTTGACGGACTGCGTACTGAAAACACCTCCCCCGAGGTTGCTGAGAAACTTTCAAGACACGAAACGCTTGTCAGAAACAACGACTATCTTTCAAATAAATATGAGCATATATCGGAGCTACTTATTCCGCTTACTGCCAAAAAGCAGTACAGTGCATTCGGCTCCGATATTTTTTTGTCTATACAAAGGCTGTGCCTTGACAGGATAACTCTCACGGATATAACATCGTATGACCTTGAAATAACCCTTGAATTTTCCGCCCGCAACACCTCTGACATTTCCGAGTTTGCGGAAAGTCTGAGAGCGGCGGAGATTTTCTCGGAGATACAGTATAACGGCTACACGGAAAACAGCGGAGTATTTGATTTCACGCTTGTCTGTACGCTTACAGAGGAGGGAAACGATGAATAGAAACTCTTCAAAGCAAAAGACGGAAATGCTGTTATTACTGATACTTTGTATGGTCTTGGCGGCGGTACTGTTTTTGCGGTTTGTCATTTTCCCTCTTATGGACGACTGCAAGGAACTTGAAAAAAGCATAGGTGAGCAGGAGTTTCAGCTTTCGCTGACAATGGCTGATATCAGTACAAACAGCATTTACGAAGAGGAAAATATAAGCCTTACCGCTGATATCAAAAAACTGACAGAGCCTTTATGCGGCACGATGACAAGCAGTCAGCTCGATAAAATGCTTAACGGATATTTTAAGCAAAACGGACTTTTGCCAACGTCTATGGAATGTACGGAAAATGTTTATGACACAGGTATAACTGTATTTTCCTTTGAATATACGGCGGAGGGCTCTTACCTGTCACTGCTTGACTTTATTTCAGCTATAAACGGGGAAAGCTATTTAGCTATTGATAATATTGAGATGAAAGCTATTGCAAGTGACGATATAGACGCAGTAAGCTCAGACAAGATGAAATTCACGATAAAGCTGTCGGCTTATATGCTAAGCGGGGTGCAGTGATGCGGTCTTTATTTCGTGATGTATTCCGTCCGAAAGGCTCGGCTCTTGTATGGGCGATAGGTATGCTGCTTGTGATGTCTGTTTTGGCAGTGGGAATCATCACAGCGGCAGCCTCATATTACAGAAGAGCAGTTGACGACGCCTACCGCAAAAAGGCTGAATTGCTCTCACAATCGGGAATGACCTATGCAAAGCAGATGATAACCAACGGTGCGGAAACGGGAGATATAAAATGGTATCCTGATGAAGAGCGATTTGAAACAGGGATAGTATCAAAGCCAAACATAATTATAGACCTTGACGGCGACCCTGACACCGAGGATAGCGTGACGATAAGCTATAAGGCGATAGAAAACACCGCCGATGAGGGCTACCTGCTGAAAGTAACTTCCACTGCGGAGTGCGGCGGCATAACAGCAGACAGCTGCGGTATATTTGCAAACGAGGGGGCGGACAGTTGGTACTTCGTAGGATATATAAGCTCATAAATAATTCGGCTTTTACACTGGCGGAAACTATAACGGCTGTGCTTATCGTATCGGTATCGGCACTTCTGCTGCTTTCGTCAATAATAGCGGCAGCGAATTACTACACTAAGGCTGCTGACCTTAACACCTATACAGACGAAATGATATCCGCCCTGTATTCGGGAGAGTGCGAAAGTATATCCGTTGTTCCGACGATAAAAAATGAGGGCAGCTTTGAGATGTTCACCGAAGATGAGATTATTCTTTTTGCAGAAAAAATAGCCGACAGCAGCATCACACTGTATTACTACGGCGGTGAGGAAATATGAAAAGCAACAAAGGCTTTACCCTCCCCGAGGTGACTTTCAGCCTTGTTATCCTAAGCGTTGCTGTCGTGATAATAGGCACGATGATCATAACTGGTATGAATATATTTGCAAGAAATGCACAGCTTTCCAAAGCACAGATATTGTGCGACGCTGCGTATGACTACATCTCAGAAAGGCTTACCTACGGCGAGAATATCACGATAACAGAGGATATTTCAAAGCACAGGGATATGTATGAGGGATATCACCCCTTTGTTATCGCTGTCCGACAGGACGGAGTGATATCTGCGGGAAACTCCTTTTGTGAAAGCGAGTATTTTTCGGTGTTCAGTAAAGAGCTTTACGGGAATATGAGGCTATCTATATCAATAGAACAATCGTCCGAAAGCCTACTCCTTACGGAGCTTACGACAGAGGTAACACTTGACGGGGACATATTATATTCCCGTACAAGCACTGTAAAAATGATGAATACGGGCAGCGACACCGAGGGCTTTTTGAACATCTCCGAAAAGCATTACAGCAACAGGACGGAGGATATGTATATCATCTATACAAACATATAGGAGGCTAAGCCGATGAATGAACTGATCAGCGAAATGCTGTACAGCGGCGGATATATCTCACAGCAGGACATAGAACGGGTATACAGTGCAAAGAACGGTGCCGAACATATAGTCGATACCTTTGCAAGGCTTGGTATAATATCCGAAAGGGAGATATTAAATATACTGGGACAAAGGCTGCATATTGCAGTGCTTCCTACACAGATGCCGCAATCAGACAGCGAGGTTGTAAAGCTGATACCAAAGCAAACGTTGAAAAAATATCGTATGCTCCCTTTGTCAGCGGAGAACGGTCAGCTATTCATTGCGACAGCAGACCCGCTCAACGATTACGCAAAGGAGGATATAAAACAGCTTACAGGTATGACGCCACGGTATTGTCTGTGTGAAAGCCGTTTTATTCTTCAAGGGATAGATTATTACTCCTCCGATATAGATGAAAGAGCGGAGATGACCTCTGACAGTGACGACTCTGACGCAGTAAAAACGGTTGACTCTCTGATATCAAAGGCACACTCTCTCGGGGCAAGTGATATACATATCGAGCCCTTTGAGAATGAGATATCCGTGCGTATGCGAACAGACGGAACGATGCTTGATTATGCCCTGTTAAGGAAAGATCTCCATTCGGGGATCATCGCGAGAATAAAGATACTCGCAGACCTTGATATCGCAGAGCATCGCCTACCGCAGGACGGAAATATACATATAAAACGTGGCGAAAATAGCACTGATATGAGAGTATCTGTTATGCCCACGATATACGGCGAAAAGGCGGTGCTTCGTTTTCTCGATACAGACATAAAGCCTGATAACGCAGACCAGTTCGGAATGGACAGCTATTCCTACAAGAAAACGCTTGAACTTCTTAACGCCCCGAATGGACTGATATATTTCACAGGGCCGACAGGCAGCGGCAAGACCACTACGCTGTATATGATACTGGAAGAACTCGCAAAGCGTCCTGTAAACATCTGCACTATTGAAGACCCTGTTGAACGCAGGATAAAAAGAGTGATACAGACCGCTGTCAATACAGCGGCAGGAATGGATTTCAGCACGGGACTTCGTGCTGTGCTAAGACAAGACCCGGATATCATTATGCTCGGAGAAACAAGGGACAGCGAAACCGCCGAGATGTCCGTCAGGGCGGCAATAACAGGTCATCTTGTGCTGTCGACTTTGCATACTAACGACGCTGTTTCCGCTGTGATACGACTGCAAGATATGGGAATACCGTCCTATCTTTCCGCAAACGCCCTTATAGGAGTGGTGGCTCAGCGACTTATCAGAAAGAATTGCCCCAACTGTTCAGCCGAAAGTTTTCCGACAGCGGAAGAGAGTGAGATAATCGGTCACGAAGTACGCTTTATACGAAGGGGAAAGGGCTGTCATATCTGCAATTATACAGGCTACAAAGGAAGAACGGCAATATTTGAGATACTGAAAGTGGACAAAACAGTAAAGGAAATGATAACAAGGGGCGAAAGCACCGAAGCTATATATTCCTATGCGATCGACAAGCAGGGAATGAAGACCCTTAAACAGGCGGCAAAGGAGCTTGTTTATAAAGGTGAAACGACCCCCGAGGAGGTACTTCGTGCGGCGTATTTTGCGGATCAAGTTATGTAAGGGATTCACGCTGACGGAACTTCTGCTTGTGCTTGTCATACTGGGAATAGCCGCTGTGGCAGCAGTCCCTTCGTTTATCTCATACTACGAACGAAGTGCGGACAAAAGCTGCCGAGCCTACGCAGAGGATATTGCTGCCGAAACGGAAAAGCACCTTGTCACCGCCTGCTTTTCTGAACGTGAGGACGCAGACAAGATGATAGCAGAGCTTTTATACAAAAGGTCGGTATCTGATATAACAGTCCTCGACAGTGACGAGAAAAGCCGTTCGACTTCAATAAAAACGATGTCGGGAGAGCTTTACATCATAAGCTGGGAATACGATGAGGAAAACAACATTTCTGATTTTTCCGTGACCTGCACCGAACACAGCGTAGAGATAAGCAGAAAGTTCAGGCTATCATTTGTTTCAGGCTCTGGATACATTAAACCGTAAAAAACTCTGTTCAACGATACGAACAGAGTTTTTTATTATCACATATCAGTTTACATTAGCGGCTGTTTTGTTCTTCATTTCTTCTTTGTTTTTCTCGTACAATTCCTCAAAGCTTTCAACGGTCATAGGCTTTGCGAAATAGTAGCCCTGGAACATATCACAGCCCATTTCGGTGAGGAATCTCACCTGCTCGGCATTTTCTACGCCCTCGGTTATTACAGGCATACCAAGCTGATTTGAAAGGGTGATTATCATTTGAAGTATCTTCTTGCTGCGTTCCTCGTCCTCAGCCTTTTTGAGGAATGCCATATCGATTTTAAGAACGTCAACGTGAATATCTTTAAGCATATTCAGTGAAGAATACCCGCTTCCGAAGTCGTCCATTTCAACCACAAAGCCTGTTTGTCTAAGTCTTGAAATAAGCTCTAACTGACGGTTGAAGTCCATAACTACCGCTGTTTCGGTTATTTCCAGCTTTAATGACTGGGGGTCAAGATCATATTTATCAATAAGCTCGGTAAACACCTTGTAGATATTAAGGAAGTAAAAATCTCTCGGCGAGATATTGACCGATATATAAAGGTCGTCCTTGCCCTCGTCCGTCCATTTTCTGAGCTGACGGCAGGCTTTCTCCCATATATACATATCCACATCGGATATAAGTCCGTTTTTCTCGAATATCGGAATAAAGTCATTCGGCATTATCTTGCCCTTGACAGGGTGCTCCCAGCGTACGAGAGCCTCCGCTCCCAAAAGCTTTCCGTCAGAGGACATCTGCGGTTGCAGATACATTTTGAACTGCTCTTCCTTTATCGCCTTATCAAGTTCGCCGATAAGCTCCTTTTCGTACATAATGTTACTTCTGATAGCGTCATCGTAGTACGCTACGTGCTTGTGATAATCTCCCTTGACAGAGGCTATCGCCATTCTTGCACGGTCACACATTACGGAGATAGGAAGAGTGCGGTCAGCGACCTCGTAAATTCCTGCGTAGCTTATCATCTGGTATGTAGCACTTTCGTCCACGATACTGGAAAAGGATTTGTGTATCTCCTCTATGAACTTCTTCTCGTCAAAGCTGTCCTTAGGCATCATTATACCGAAAATATCATTGCCAAGACGACCGTATACCAATGCATCTTTTAAATTGTTTCTGAGGACATCAGCAAAGCTTTTGAGAACATTATCTCCGAATGTCGTACCGAAAAAGTCGTTTATCATTTTGAAATCCTTGATATCGGTACATATTATAAGAAGCTCAGCGGTGGATCCGTCTTTTATATACTGTTCGCATTTGTCGTAAAAATGCTCTTTGTTATACAGCCCTGTAAGTACATCGTGCGTAGCAAGGTATATCTCGTGCTTTATTTTGCGGTAATCCTCTGTTGCGTCGTTTATGATAAAGTAGCCGCCCTGTATATGCTTTTTCGCATCGATAAGACGCTGGAACTGTATTTTGAGTATTACTTCTTCCTCGCCCTTGTAAAAGGTCTTTTCGGTAGTGAAATCATCTTTCTTTGCCATAAACTGAGAATGACACCAATCCGCAAAGCTCTCATTTGAAGAGTTTAACAGCGGCTCATCTGTCCGTATAAGCTTATCCGCCGCCTCGTTGCAGTAGAGCATAGTACCCTCTCTGTCGAAAACATACAGCCCCACCGACATTCCCTGTGACACCTGTGTAAGCGTTTTGGAAACGAGTCTTTGCGGAGTATAGACCAATGCACAGTAGTAGATACAAACGCCCTCGATTATGTAGCCAAGCACGGAGAAATCTATCTCGGACTCTGTCATAAAGATATTCATTATGACAAGTACAGTCTGGACGACAGCAATAAGCAGATACTTTTTACGATAGAATACGGGGGAATTGAACGCCCTGTAATACAGATTTACAGCACTGAAAAAGGCGAGAGCCATTGCAATCACATAATGGATATAGAAATATCCAGTCGGCTGTATATAATAATATAATTCGCTGTTAAACAGTACGCTTTCGTGGACGGAGAACTGATGTTCAAAAAAGATATTTAAAAGAATAGAGATACAGTCTAACCCAAGCAGGGTGTAGATTATCTTTACCTTCATAATTTTCTCAAATTGTTCGCCCTTGCCCATAAAGTAAGTGGAGAACTTGAAAAGGAAATACAGCATCCAGTCCGCCAACGAGAAATACAGGCAGTAGCATATCATTACTACCAGCCTATTCGGGACTAAAAGCGAAACAAAGTTTACCAGTACTATGCCAAAACCAAGTTCAAGCACCCTGCGTACTATTTTCGCAAGGTCAGGTTTGTTTTTTTCTTTATATGTCTTAAAGATACATACCACGAACATAGCCATTGCTATGCTCATTGATACTGCCAATAATAATTTCATCTGATCACCTTGTATTATATATTAAAGTATACTTGCACATATTAAATTATAACATATTTTGCCTGTTTTGTCAACAAAACCAGTTTTATGTTGCTTTTTCCTGTGCTGTTTTTTCGCATATAATATAGACTTTGAAAAAATCGCAAAGAAAATTATTAAAATCGCTTGACAAATTATTAAAATGGTGCTACAATTATTAACAGAGAGAAAAATGTTATCGGAAAGGAGAATGTGTTTGGAAAAAAACATTTACAGCCTTGTTCTTTCAGACAGTGTGGTCGAGGCGGTAGACGCCCTTGCAAGGACAGCGGGACTTAGCCGCTCCGCTATGATAAATCAGATACTTGCCGAGCGTGTTGCGTACACCACTCCCGAAATGCGGCTGCGTGAGGTATTATCCGCAATGCAGCGTTCGATGAACGAGGTGTTCTATTTTATGGAGCAGCCGTCTGCGGGTACGCTCTCCTGTCGTACAGCACTCAAATATCGTTATAAACCCACTGTACGCTACTCTGTGGAGATATATTCACGGGGAGATAAAAAAGCGGGCGAGCTGAAAGTATCCTTCCGCACACAGAATGAGCAGCTCATAAACGACCTTATGGGATTTTTCCGCTGCTGGGCAGCTCTTGAACAAAAATACATCTCGCATAAGCTATCGCAGGATATCATCTACACCATTGACAACGGAAGATTTACAAGGACGCTGAATATGCCGCCCTTTGACATCTCCGACGAAGCCTTAGGTCAGGCGGTCGCAGATTATATGGCTATGTTTGATCTGGCACTGAAAGAGTATTTCGCATATCTTCCCGAAGAAAAGAGTGCGGCGTCAGCCGCAGAGCAAAGCTATGTGGCAGCTTTGAAAGATCAGAATGTAATTATTTAAAGGAGGCGTTTGTATATGAATCCTAACAAATTCACACAAAAATCCATTGAGGCTATCCAATCCGCACAGGACCTGTCTATCAGCTATCAGAACAACTGTGTCGAGCAGGAGCATCTTCTGTATGCGTTGCTGTCGCAGGATAACGGACTTATTCCGCAGATACTCACCCGTATGAATATCGACGCAAATGCTGTTGAACAGGCGGCTCTGAAATTTGTGGAGGGTCTTTCTCGTGTTACGGGCAGAGGCAGAGAGGCAGGAAAGATATTTATCTCCCCCGACCTTGACAAGGTGCTTACCGAAGCCGAGGCACAGGCTGACCGTATGAAGGACGAGTATGTTTCCGTGGAGCATCTCTTTATCGCACTTGTGGAGAAAGCAGGCAGCGGAGTTGCAGGAATATGCAAGAGCTTCGGCATTGACAAAAACAAGCTGCTGAAAGCCCTCTCTGATATAAGAGGAAGTGCGAGAGTTACATCTCAGAACCCCGAAGAAACTTACGATGTACTGAAAAAATACGGACAGGACCTTGTGGAACTTGCACGTCAGAACAAGCTTGACCCTGTAATAGGCCGTGACAGTGAGATACGCAATGTTATCCGCATACTTTCAAGAAAGACAAAGAACAACCCTTGCCTTATCGGTGAGCCGGGCGTAGGTAAGACCGCTATCGCAGAGGGACTTGCACTGCGTATAGTCCGTGGAGATGTTCCCACTAACCTCAAAGACAGAAAGCTGTTCTCACTGGATATGGGTGCCCTTATTGCGGGTGCGAAATATCAGGGCGAGTTTGAGGAGCGTTTAAAGGCAGTTCTGCAAGAGGTAAAAAAGGCGGAGGGCAAGATACTGCTGTTCATTGACGAGATACACCTTATCGTGGGTGCAGGAAAATCAAGCGGTGCAATGGACGCAGGAAACCTGCTGAAACCTATGCTTGCAAGGGGCGAGCTGCACTGTATCGGTGCGACCACCCTAGATGAGTACAGCAAATATATCGAGAAAGACCCCGCACTTGAAAGACGTTTCCAGACAGTGCTTGTGGACGAGCCTACTGTTGAGGACACCATTTCCATACTCCGTGGACTGAAAGAACGCTATGAGGTTTTCCACGGCGTAAAGATACACGATAATGCTATCATTGCCGCAGCTACATTGTCAAACAGATATATAACAGACAGATTCCTTCCTGACAAGGCTATCGACCTTGTGGACGAGGCGTGTGCTATGATACGCACCGAAATGGACAGTATGCCCGCCGAGCTTGATGAGATACAACGCAGCATAATGCAGCACGAGATAGAGGAGGCTGCCCTTAAAAAGGAGACCGACAAATTGTCGCTTGAACACCTTGCGGATATACAGAAAGAACTTGCGGAAATGCGTGAGAAATTCTCTGCTATGAAAGCAAAGTGGGAGAACGAAAAGACAGCAATAACAAAGGTACAGGAGCTTCGTAAGGAGATAGAATCCACCAATGCCGCAATAGAAAAGGCAAAGCTTGAATATAACCTCAACAAGGCGGCAGAGCTGCAATACGGAAAGCTGCCCCAGTTACAGGCAGAGCTTGAAAAAGAAGAGGCACTCGCTGAGGAAGCAAAGGCTAATTCGTTGCTGCGTGATAAGGTAACGGAAGAGGAGATAGCAAGGATAGTAGGCCGCTGGACAGGTATCCCCGTTGCAAAGCTCGTAGAGGGCGAAAGACAGAAGATACTTGCACTTGGCGACACCCTGCATAAGCGTGTTATCGGTCAGAATGAGGCTGTGGACAGAGTTACAGAGGCGATTATGCGTTCCCGTGCGGGTATAAACGACCCGAAAAAGCCGCTTGGCTCATTCCTTTTCTTAGGCCCGACAGGTGTAGGTAAAACGGAACTTGCAAAGGCTCTTGCGGAGGCTCTTTTCGATGACGAGCATAATATCGTCCGCCTTGATATGAGCGAATATATGGAGAAATACAGCGTTTCCCGTCTTATAGGAGCACCTCCCGGATATGTCGGCTATGAGGAGGGCGGTCAGCTCACTGAGGCTGTACGAAGAAAGCCCTACTCCGTAGTGCTTTTTGACGAGGTGGAAAAGGCTCACCCCGATGTATTCAATGTACTTTTACAGGTGCTTGACGACGGCCACATCACAGACAGTCAGGGCAGAGTTGTGGATTTCAAGAACACTATCATAATCCTTACGTCAAACCTCGGCTCGCAGTTTATCCTTGAAGGAATAAACGATGACGGAGAGATAACAGAGGAGGCGAGAGAAAACGCAGAAAGTCTGCTCAAACGCTCTTTCAGACCCGAATTCCTCAACCGTCTTGACGAGATAGTATTCTACAAGCCGCTTACCAAGAATGAGATATTCGGTATCATCGATTTGCAGACAATGGGTCTTAAAAAGCGTCTTAAAGACAAGCAGCTTGAACTTGAAATCAGCGAGGAGGCAAAGACCTTTATCGTTGACGCAAGTTACGACCCTGTCTACGGTGCAAGACCGCTCAAAAGATATATGCAGCGTCATCTTGAAACCCTTATTGCAAAGGAGATACTTGCTGATAAGGTAAAGCAGGGAGATACCATAAAGATAGGCATTAAGGACGACGCTCTTGCGGTGATATAACAAAAAAGTCGGTGCAGACTGCTGTGCCGACTTTTTTCGTTTAAGAAAGTTAACAAAAAATTCATTTTACCATAGTAGAATAATACAGTATTAGTATGATTATCTACGAAAGGCAGGGTGAGTAATACGAAAACAGGTCTTATCTTAGAGGGCGGAGCGGTAAGAGGCATCTTCACCGCAGGAGTGCTTGACCGCCTTATGGAAAACGGTATATACTTCCCTTATGTGATAGGTGTTTCTGCGGGCGGCGGAAATGCTATGGGCTACTGTGCAAGACAGATAGGCAGGACAGCAAGACTTATAAACGCTCCCAAGTCCGAAGCGTACTACGGTCTGCGTCAGTTTTTTGAGAGCAGAAAGATCATAAACCTCGACAAGATGTGTTATGAGTATCCATACAAGCAATTCCCCTTTGATTTCGGTACATATTTCGGCAGTGACATAGAGGCTGAATATGCCTGCACCTGCTGTGAAACAGGCAAGGCGGAGTATTTCTCCGAAAGGGAAGATGAGCAAAGACTTCTTACCATTGCAAAGGCGACCTGCTCTGTGCCTATGCTGTGCGAACCCGTAGAGCTTGACGGAAAGCACTATCTTGACGGCAGTATCGCTGACTCGATACCGATAGAACGTGCATTTGAGCGTGGCTGTGACAAGCTTGTAATAGTTCTGACAAAGCCCGAAAGCAATGTTCCCCCGACGGATTACCGCAAGTTTAAGGGCGTTATCAATTCTATGTACAAAGACTACCCTGCTTTTATCGAGGCTTGTCTTTCCCGTGTAGAGCGTTACGAGGAAACTACCCGCCTTATGGATCAGCTCCAAAAAGAGGGCAAGGTGTTTATTGTACGCCCCGAGATGCCTGCTATTTCTAAGTTTGAACGTGACAGCAACAAGGTTATGCAATTCTACCGCCACGGTTACTCGCTTATGGATAAGCGGCTTATGGAATTCCTCAAATGGAACGGCAATATTAAAGCCGAGGTTTTGCCAAAACACGCTTGACATATCAACCGATATGTGCTAAAATATTACTTAGTGTTGTTGAACAGCACTAATATGCGGGTGTGGCGAAACTGGCAGACGCACTAGATTTAGGTTCTAGCGAGCAATCGTGCAGGTTCAAGTCCTGTCACCCGTACCAGATTTAAAAAGAGCGTTCCGAATGGAACGCTCTTTTTAAATGGCAAAAGCTCAACTTCGGTTTTCCCTTATGGAAAACCGATTTTGCTTTGCAAAACCGTTTTGCTTTCGCGGGTGGCTCTCCGATTACAAGGTGAAATCTTTTTCACTCAAGTTAGACATATTTAAAACCCGTCCAGTGGACGGGTTTTAAATTGCAAACGCTCCTCTCGCAGTGCCCTAATGGCACTGCGTTTTTGCTTCGCAAAAAACGCTCGCGTTCGCAAGTCGCTGCACGATTATAGAGTGAAATCTTTTTTGTTCGATATAGACATAATTAAAAGAGCGTCCCGTATGGAACGCTCTTTTTAAATGGCAACGGTTCGGCTCGCAGGTCGCTGCTTAATTATTATGTTGCAAAATCAATATAGACAGCGTTCCGCTGTACCTTATCCGATTAAGGTTCA
The DNA here is from genome assembly GCA_045606505.1 of Oscillospiraceae bacterium. Lineage (GTDB taxonomy): Bacteria > Bacillota > Clostridia > Oscillospirales > Ruminococcaceae > CAG-115. The sequence continues at coordinate 31,790 of JAZUSC010000013.1, read as the reverse complement.
GCGGAATTTTTATGCTTATCCTTACTTCGTTTATAGCTAATGTGTCGATTGCAATTTGTGTTCAATTATGTTACAATACATACAGCCAATGTTGATTATAGAAACGCTTTTTAAGAAAGTGATATTTTGAGAGGATTAATATAATGATATCTTCCGTGTTAGCAGTATTAAACAACGAGCAAGAGAGAAATGAATTGGCTGAACTTTACGCTGCTTATTCCAATAGGTTTTATGCGATTGCATATTCAAAGGTACATAATAGGCAGGATTCGGAAGAGGCAGTCATAGAAGCTTTTTCCCGAATTGCTGCCAAGCCGGAAAATTTTTTTCGAATTCCGGCTCACAAAAGAGTATCATATGTCGATGTAATAGTTAGAAACATTGCTGTGGATATGTTTAAGCATAAAAACAATATCGAAACTGTATCCATTGATGATCAAACTCAGATAGCTTTTTCAGATATTTCTATAGAGGAAATGGTGATCGGTGAGATGTTAAAAGACGACTTGATCGATTTCATTCGCAAAATGCCTGTGGCAAAAAAAGATGCAATTACACTCAGGATCGTATATCAACATTCTACAGCGGAAATCGCTGAGATCCTTGGAATATCAGAAACGGCTGCCCGTAAACGCTTATCCGACGCAGGTAAAATGATCAAGGAATTCATTGAGAAAGGTTCAAATAATGGCTGATAAATATTCGCTCGGTATGATACTTGAGGAAGTATATAGGTTGGATTTCAAAGAATTCGAAGTTCCTCAAAAGCATCGTTTTTCTTTTCATAATCGTATCCGAATTAACAGGATAATTTCCGAATATGCAAAAAATCCTATTCGGACTAAAACAGTTAGCAGGAAACTAAACAGACGCTTTATTACTGCCGCTGTAATAGTTATTATGCTTGCCGCATTTGCTGTTACCGCCGCTGCGGTGCTACTACTCAACGGCTTTATTCAAAAGGAATATAGCGATAATACACAGCTTTTTGTTGAAGATTTTGAAAATTGCCCTGCAACAATAGAGCATATATATTATCTATCAGCACTACCGAGTGGGTATGAGTATTGGGACGGGGGAGTAACTCAAGCTAGTAACACCAATATATATATTAATAGGAAAAATGGATATACACTAACATTTCAACAATCTGTGAAAAGTGAGTTTACCGGTAATTATAACAACGAAGGTTATGAGTTACAGGAAATAAAGATAAATGGTCATAACGGCATATATATAGATTATAGCACTGATAATCAATCAAGAACGTGCTTAATTTGGGACAACGGAGATTATATACTGGAACTTATGTGCGTTATGAATAAAGAAGACGCTATTAATTTGGCGAAAAGTGTGAAAAAATAAAAAATTTGTTTTTTCTGCTCACAAAAAATATATTTTTTCGATGTATATATTGTAGTGCATCTCTACAATAAAACAAGAAAGTAGGAAAAACAATGAAAAAGAGTATTTTTAAGACAATGTCAGTGGTGGCAGCAATAACGATGTGTCTATCCCTTTCTGTCCCTACCGCTGCAGCAAGCAATGCTTATTCTGATATGGTTGCACCTTGCTACGAAACTACTCAATTAGGTAAATCCGAATTGACTATCTCAAGCACTAAAGCAACCTGTAAAAGCAGTGCAAACAATTGTGACTCAGTAACAATAACTGCTGTGCAAACACTTGAAAAGCATTGGGGCTTATGGATATGGAACGAAGTTGACGGTGCAAACTGGACTAAAACCGTTAATGCAAGTGCAATCTATATGTCCAATACAAAATCAGGACTTGACAGCGGTACATACCGCCTTAAGACGGTTTTTACACTGACAGAAAGCGACGGCACGACCGAAACCATTACGGTTTACAGTACGGAAAAGACAATTTAAGAAACAATTTTCAGGAGGTTTTACAATGAAAAAAATTTTAATTCGAATTGAGGCGATAAAGTGAAGCTGCGTTTAATTTTTACTTTAATTATTATGTTTCTCTGCACTTCCTGTAAAACAATAAAAGACTTTCCGCAATCAAATTATCCCCCATACTATAATTCTATTAATATGGAGTATAATGGTAAAAATTACTCACAGCACGGTAAAATATTGGACAATCTGCCGGAAGGGTTTGAGCTTGTTTCGAACGATATTACGAAAAAAATGTTTAAAAATCAAGCTAATCTATATATTAATGACAACACTCCCTTTTATGTTTATGTTGGATATTCAGTAAACGGTGAAACCGAATATCATCAATGGCGTAGAAGCGAGGGCGGAACATTTAAGGTGTGTTATAACGATTGTATTTACACGTGTGAAGGCAGTGTCAATCGTTATGACTTGCCGGAAAGCCTGACCCAAGCAGGGTACATACTCGGCTGCACCCAAAACAAGACACCTACTCAGCAACTGTTTGCCGACACAGATGCAGTGCTTGGACTGAACGTATATGAAACCGTTGATACTAAAACTTTATATGTAGAGGTCTGGGCAGAAACAGAATATAAAGTGCTCAAAATATCGGAACATATTTAGGAGGAAATATGAAGTGGTGCGGTGGTATTATAGATATTCAAGAAAGGATCTGCTATTGATATGAAAAAAATCAAGTCTTTTTCTATAATTAGTTTGTTTGTTCTTTTATGCGGCTGCACTCCTGTAAAAGAAAATAGTACATCTTATATTGATGAGTTATCCAATGTTACAGCAGAAGTGAGAATAAATTCTTCTGATACCGAAAGCCTAAAAGAAAGCAATGTTGCGGAAGCAATAAAAATTGTAAAAGAATGTATCGAAAAATCAGAGGATATCTGTTCTATCCTTGATGGCAAAGTAACATATATTCTTGACGAAGAGGGTAAAAACATCTTTTATAATGACAGCTTTGAATGGATAGAAATAGAGAGTGATTATTCAATAGAAGAGATCGGTACAAAGCTTTCTGATTGCTTGACAGGGAATCTTCTTAATTATTACAAATATGTATTGGAAAACCATTATATGCAGGATAACGGACATTTGTATATAAGAGCAACCGACAGTGCTATCCGTGATGCTGACTATTATTTCGAAACACTTACTGTTTTGGAGCAACAGGAAAATTTTCTTTCTGTAAGATTTGACGGTTTTGATAATAATTATGAGCAGCAAATTTTTGTTACCGCAGAACTAGTTTTTGAAGATGATTGCTGGAAACTTTCTGTGTTATCTCATATTTAAAGTCCGAAGTCGCTTCACTACTGCCGAATAATGCTAATCAAGAGAAGTTAATACAGCTGAAAAGTCATTTGAAGCTTAATTATGACGGCTGTACTTTTAAAAGCTTCACTCATAGCTTATGAGGACATTTCCTCCGATTACTTTACATCAAATAAAGACAGCAGTCAAACTCTTTTATACTGATTAGCTCATTATAAAATTAAGAAAGGATATTGATTATGAAGCGAGCAAAGTTCTAATTTCATAAGGAGGTATTTATGTTTAAAAAAACTATATCAATGGCAATCACAGCACTCCTTCTTACCACCACATTAACAGCGTGTGCGGTGACATCTGACCGTCTTACACCCGTTGCTGTCAACACTCAGACGTCTTTTGACGACCTTACATCAGCAGCAGACAGTGCCACGACTGATAGCGGAGAGGTCAGCTCTCCCGCTGTCGACAAGGAAAGAGCCGAACGTTTGGAAAAATATAATACAGAAAACCCTGTTGTTGTATTTGATTCCACCATTCGAAACGGCGGCGATAAATATGACTGCAAAGTATACATCTACAATCTGCTTTCCGAAACAGATGATACATATAAGGGTGACTGTGCTATTGAGATCATTGACAACGGCGAGGTCATCGACAGGACAATGCTGCTTGTCGGATATACGCTGGGACAGATGGGTACAGAGTTCAAAAAAAGCGGAGCTGACGGGTATTTTTCCGTTATAGAGCTTGAGAGCGGAAGCGTTCTCCTTTCTTCAAGAGAGGTCAGCGGCACAACACAGGCAACGCTCTACACTGTAAGTGGCGACAGAATAGTACAGATAGAAAGATACTTTGCCGACCCTGCGGATAAACCGGAAAAGGGTTCGGGCTTGAGGAGTTTTAATCTTTCACGCAGTTACGTCACTGACGGCGACAGCATTATTTTTGATATAAACGAAGAAAAGGTCAACGTAACCATTGATTTTGATGATCTGACTTTAAGATGCGACGGAGAATATGAGAGCATAGTTTATTGTGAATAAAAGAATATTCTATGTAAATTATAGGCAGTAAAATTTGGAGGTACACAATGTCAAAAACAAAAAAAGCTCTGATAATTACTCTGGCAATAATCTTTGCGGTGGTAACAATCGTAATAGCTTGTTTCTATTTTTATGCAGATGCTATACGATTTGATTATTGCGATTCTAGTATTACAGTTGTCGGCAGCAGCTCGGAGGAGGATATCTGGCTGCGTGACAACGGTTATACAATAACACTGCCATATTTCGGAAATTCCGCTTCGCTGGAAGGATACGGAGCTGTAAAAAGCTACCCGTTCGGAATAGGAAAAAATAACGAGTCTGTGTATGCCGCCGTTAATAATCCGATATATGAGTATGGCTATCAGCTTACAGCAAAATATCAAAATCGTGTAAAAATAAATTACACAGTAGAAAACAACGGGAGTACGCTTATTGTACACCTGAACGGAACGGCACTTCCCGAAAGCATAACCGATGAGCCCATATCAGTTGATAAAACATTTACTTTTAATATAGAGAATGCAGGACTTGATAATCTGCCGTTTTTGATATAATTGAGATGTGGATAAAATATTTGTACTGAAAACACAGATTATGATACTTTAAATCAGTATTTAAAAATTTGGTCGGTTTATAATCTTCGTTCTTTTTCAAAATAATTCCATTGTTATACCGCACCCATATAAACATGGGTGCGGTGGTATTATAGATATTCAAGAAAGGATCTGCTATTGATATGAAAAAAATCAAGTCTTTTTCTATAATTAGTTTGTTTGTTCTTTTATGCGGCTGCACTCCTGTAAAAGAAAATAGTACATCTTATCTTGATGAGTTATCCAATGTTACAGCAGAAGTGAGAATAAATTCTTCTGATACCGAAAGCCTAAAAGAAAGTGTGTCCGCTGACGTTTCAGTAGATTTAGAGGATAACCCCGGCATTACCATAGACGAAGCTTTTGAATATAATGGTACAGCTTATTATATGGATATGCCCGTAACAAGATTCATTACAGACAGCGACAATAATATCATAGAGCCGCCCCTTTCAGATGACAGCGATATTGTAAGACATCTTTACTCGCTGGATGAATACGAGCATATCGGAAACGGTGGAGATTTCGGTGTTATCAGCGGCTGTGAGCTGTACTTTATTGAAGACGGCTTAATACTTGCAGTATTCCCCTACGGTGATCATCTCAACGGCGACGCTGACAAGAATGATATTCTCTCGCTCTACAACGAAAACAATATCTACGGAGCAAGGTTTTATCTTGGGAGTAAACAGAAAGTATAGGCACAGGGATATAGTGTAGAAATAAACAACAAGACAAATCTCATAAAATAGGTATTTTATATATGCAAAACTAATTGTTTTGTAACAAAATCTCCCGAGCACACAAATGCTCGGGAGATTTTCCTTATATCACCACAATATTATTTTAAAAATCTTGGTACCATTAGCAATATTTTCAAAGGCTTCCTATTCAGCTTTCTCAGTTATTGTTTAAAGGTATTGATCACTTTGCGAGAGATACAGCGTCGATATCTGTGCTGTCAGCCTTTTTGAACAGCTCGTCCACCTTTTCCTTGTCTACCTTTGTGCAGAGGGAAACTACCACAACAGCGAGCAGTGCAAGTGCGAATGCGGGGAGCAGAGAGTAAACTCCTGTGCCGGAGAGAACAGGTACGCTCTCCCAAACGATAACGGAGATACCGCCCACTGCCGCACCTGCAACAGCACCCCAGATAGTCATTCTCTTCCAGAAGAGGGACAGCAGCATTGCAGGACCGAATGCCGCACCAAGACCTGCCCAGGCATAGGATACAAGTCCCATTACGGTACTGTTGGGATCCATAGCGAGGAAGTATGCGATAAGCGAGATAGCGATAACCGCACCACGGCTCACCCACATCTGAGCCTTGTCACTTGCATTCTTCTTGAACAGCTTGAACATATCGTTTGTAACAGCGGAGGCTGTAACGAGAAGCTGTGAATCTGCTGTACTCATAATAGCGGCAAGGATAGCGGAAAGTATCACGCCCGCAAAGAGAGCAGGGAGCAGTGTGGAGGACAAGAACATAAATATCTTTTCAGCGTCGCCCAGTGCGTTGAACTTTGTAAGCAGCTCTGCGTTAGCCTCGTTAGGATAGTTGAGGAACATATAACCGACGATACCTACCAGTACAGCGGCGATAAGAGTAACTGCTACCCATACTACTGCAATGACTCTTGACTTTTTGATCATATCACTGGACTTGATAGCCATAAATCTTACAAGGATATGGGGCATACCGAAGTAGCCAAGACCCCACGCAAGACCCGAAAGGATAGTCTGCCAAGCAAAAGAGCCGTCCTGATTCTGGATAAAGCTTGTGTAGTACTCTACGATAAAGCCGTTTACGTTAGCCACGGGGAACTCCACAGCGGACATATTGGGTATCTGGCAGACAGCTACAAAGGGAACGATGATAAGTGCAATAAACATCAGGATACCCTGTATCATATCTGTCCAGCAAACAGCGAAAAATCCGCCGAGGAATGTGTAGGAGATGATTATCAAAGCACCGATAGACAGCGATACGAAATATTCTGTGCCGAACACGAAATTAAAGAGCTTCGCACCTGCACTGAAAGCAGAGGCGGTGTACAGCAGGAAGAATATAAAGATGATAGCCGCACAAACAAGTCTTACAATGGGGCTTTGGGTGAAAAATCTCTTCTGGAAGTATTCGGGGATAGTGATAGCGTCGCCTGCGGCATAGGACATCTTACGCAGTCTTGACGCTACAAGCTTCCAGTTAAGATAAGTACCGAAAAACAGACCGATAGCTATCCAGCTTTCGGTAAGACCGCTTACGAGGATAGCTCCGGGCAGACCCATAAGCAGCCAGCCGCTCATATCAGATGCCTGAGCGGAGATAGCAGTAGTCCACGGACCGAGTGAGCGTCCGCCGAGAAAGTAGTCCGACATACTTTTGGACTTCTTGTAGGAATAGATACCTATCGTAAGCATTATAAGTGCATAGACTATAAACACCACGATAGTCAGAAAATTGGTTTCCATAGTTTTTCTCCTTTTCTGTTAAATAACAGATTTTTTTAGCAAAAGCTATCTTATAGTATAACATAATATGGGATATAATTTCAATAGCCTGTGGAATTTTTGTGAATATTATTGAAAAAACAACGGATATATGCTATAATATACACGTTCGTGTCTGTGAAAACGACGAATAAATTTGCATAAGGAAACAAGTGATAATTTTGTCTGAAAAAAAAGACGTTCTTAATTACAGACGTGGTGTGCGTGACGGTGTGCCTATCGCACTGGGATATCTTTCGGTGTCCTTTACCTTTGGAATAACCGCTGTCGGAATGGGTATCCCTCCGATAGCCGCTATCCTTATATCAATGACAAACCTGACCTCCGCAGGACAGGTCGCAGGTATAGGAATTATTGCGGCAGGCGGCGGCTACATAGAAATGGCTCTGGCTCAGCTGATAATCAATATGCGTTATGCACTTATGAGCCTTTCGCTGTCGCAGAAGCTTGACAGTAAATACAACCTGTTTCACCGTATCGTCAGTGCCTTTGGCATAACGGACGAGATATTTGCGGTAGCGGCAGGACAAAAGAGCGATGTACCCCCGAAGTATATGTACGGTCTGATAACACTTCCGTATATATTCTGGGCGGCAGGCACGGCGGGCGGTGCATTTCTGGGAGAGGTACTCCCCGAAAATATAAAAGCGGCTCTTGGCATTGCGATATACGGAATGTTTATTGCGATAGTTATCCCCCCTGCAAAAAAGAACGGCGGAATACTTCGTGTCGCATTGATGGCGGCACTGCTTAGCTGTATCATCTACTATGTACCGATATTTGACGGTATCTCATCGGGAATATCGGTAATCATCTGTACGGTGATAGCGGCGACATTCGGAGCGATATGCTTCCCACAGCAATTCGGGGAGGAGGCGGCTGCCGATGAATCCTGAAACTGTGTATCTTGTAACAAGCATTGCTGTAATGGCTTTGGTAACGTATTTTATAAGAATGCTGCCCCTTGCGGTGTTCAGAAAGAAGATAAAGTCAAAGTTCGTGATGAACTTCCTGTTCTATGTGCCTTATGCGGTGCTTACGGCTATGACCATACCAGCCGTATTTGAAAGCTGCGGTACGGGTGCGGCGGCACTTATAAGCTCTGTTGTCGGCTTTATCACGGCGTTGGTACTTGCGTTTTTTGAGAGGGGACTGCTTACCGTTGCGGTGAGTGCCTGCGTTGCGGCATTTGCGGCGGATATTGTTGTCGGTCTTTTCGGAATAGTCTGATTATCAAGGAGAAATAATATGAAACTGATGTTTGCGTCTGATATTCACGGCTCTGCGTTATTCTGCGAGAAGCTGCTTGAAGCGTACAGGAGAGAGGGTGCGGAAAAACTGTGCCTTATCGGAGATATACTCTACCACGGCCCGAGAAACGACCTGCCCGAGGGTCACGCTCCCAAGAAAGTGATAGCAATGCTGAATGAGGTAAAGGAGGAGCTTCTTTGTGTGCGTGGAAACTGCGATACAGAGGTGGATCAGATGGTGCTGGAATTCCCCGTACTTGCTGATTATGCGGTGATCTTTGAAAGCGGAAGAAGTTTCTTTCTTACTCACGGACATCACCATAACCCCGACGCACTCCCTCCGCTTAAAAAGGGAGATGTGCTGATAAACGGTCATACCCACATACTGAAAGCCTTTGAAAAGGACGGTATCCATTGTCTTAATGTAGGCTCTGTTGCTCTTCCGAAAGAAAATAATCCCCGCAGCTATATGGTGTACGAGGATAATGTATTTACAATAAAGACCCTTGACGGGGAAGAGATATTAAAGTACTCTATATAAAATTAAAGGCGGCTCGAAAGAGCCGCCCTTATTGTTTGTTAATCAGTCAGCAGTCATTGTTTCAACCATAGAGTTAAGCTCCTCTACGATAGCGGATATCTCCTGAACATTTTCGCTGATATTTTCAGAGCCCTGACGTATCTTATCCATTGCCTTCTTTGTCTTATCAGAGCTTTGCTGTGTATCTTCTGCCTTTTCGGTCATCTTCGATGTGACGTTCTCTATCTGCTTGATGCAATCCATAATGTTTGCGGTGGTTTCCTCTGCCTTTTTAACAGTGGTGTTGGACTTGTCGGCGAGGGAACGGACTTCGTTTGCTACTACCGCAAAGCCCTTACCTGCCGCACCGACTCTTGCCGCTTCGATAGACGCATTGATAGCAAGGATATTTGTCTGTTCTGCGATATCCTTGATAGATTTCAGCAGTCTTTCGTAATCCTCTACATTGTCGCTGATGTTGCGTATGGATTCGCCTACGTCACCGATACCACCTACGATATCGTTTATCTCAACGTTGAGGGAGTGCATCTCGTTCATTACCTCTTCATTTTTGATGAGGTGCTGCTCGGAGTTTTCAGCGATAGGCATTACCTTATCCTGCAAGCTTGCAAGGGCGGATTTGATCTCGAATACAGCCTGAGAAAGTTCCTCGTGCTGCTGTGCTGTCTGCTCCTGCATAGATTTGAGGTGTATCTTTTCGTACTGGATACAGTTGTTGAGGGTGTTGTTTCCTGCGATAATGGACAGTGCCATTGCACGGCAGGTCTTGTATCCACAAGCGTGGCAGTCGAATTCCTGCTCCTGCTTTGTGTACTTGCCCATTTGCTTGAATGTTTCCTGTACCTGTGCCTCGGTAGGAGCGAGGGTCACACGTCTGTCGGTATAGCCTCTTAAAAAGTCGTTTATATCCAGCTTTCTGAATGCGTTGCGGTGGAAACGCTTTACAGCACTCTGCTTGAACGCCCATTTCTTAGCGTTTATCATAATGTCGTATGCGTTGAATGTATCAAAGGATTCTCTTGCACCTACGCCTGAGTTACAGCCGTATTCACAGGAGAGAACGTCATACACTGCGGGAAGCTTATCTCTGCTGGTTTCGAGGTATGTGTCAAGATCCTCATAGACCTTGCCTACACCCTCGGAGGTGGTAACGTTAAGCTCGGGATTGTAGACCCTAAGACACTCTTTCAGACCGCCCGGAATGGGGTAGAAAGCACCGTCAAAGCCTCTTGCGTCGGAGAATTCAAACTCTGAGCGGCCTGTCTTTAAATGAACGTTGTTCTTCTTGATATATTCAGCGAGTTTACGGAAAGTAACGTTGTACTTTATTACGCCTGTATTTCTGAACTCATCGCCCTTTGCGATACAGGGAGAAAGACCAACGAGAGTATCGTTGCTGCCGAGATACTTTCTGACATAGATAGCAGAGCACATCATAGGGCTCTGGATAGGGGAGAGCTTATCGAAAAGCTCTACCTTGTGCTTTTCGGCATAGTTTACGATAGCGGCACAGGGCTGGGAGATTATCTTTGCACCGGGGTGCTTGTTTACATACTGGATATGGAGGTATGTACAGATATCCGCACCGAAGGAAACGTCGTAAACTTCCTTTACGCCGCTGTCTTTCAGCCATTGGAGAACGTGACGCCAGCTTCCGTCAAATGCGGTCTTGATAGCAGGAGCAACGATAAGGGATACATTGCCCTTGCGAATCTCTTTCATAAAGATTTCGATATCGTCATCGTAATCTCTTGCACCGTGGGTACAGCCCTTTATGCACTCGCCGCACTGGATACATTCTTCGGTATTAACGTGGACTACATTACCGTCATATCTGTTCGCATTGGGAACGGGACAGGATCTTATACAGGCGTTGCAGCCTATACATTTCTCTGCTATAACCTTTACCATATCGTTTACCTCTTTTATGTCAGTTTTTTGAATGGACAGAACAAAACTTTAATACTTAAATAGGACGAGTTTATGTTTCGTTGTTAATATTATAACGATAAAATCGACATCTGTCAAGAAAAATCAACAACAAAAAATTTATTTGTAAGTTATAAACAAAAAGTATTTGTTTATCAATGCAACGGAAAGGAGTTTGTTGTATAAAATGCCACACTTTTACTGTGCTAGTACATTAAATCGGCAATATCAACACCTGATATCCGCAAGTCTTGATAATCCGTCAACGATTTCAAAAGTCAGTTCAAGGGTGTTGCTTCCGAAGGTTGCAGTAAGCTTGTTTCCGTCAGCGGTGAAGTCGTTGTGATTCTGATATAAAAAGCCTGCCGCAAGTAATCTGTGGTCGCAGTAATATACGCTGATTATCTCCATATAGCGGCGGGCGAATTCCTCAATAGAAACGGGTGCAAATACGCTGTCAGGCAGACCCTCTACCGTGACGAATGCCGCACCGCCCGAATAGGGGCAGCGGTAATAGCACATATTCTTTTCGGAAATTCCGCAGCACACCATTGAGAGGTTGTGGCCTGTGTGAAGTTCATCAAGCATAAACTTTCCGTTTTGAAATTCGGGTACATCGGAGAGGTCTTTTTTCGCCCTGCGTGACGGAGCGGAGGCAATTTCAGGCAGACCGCTCTCGGTGTTTGCCCACGCCCACAGCCAGGTATCTGAGCTTTCAGACTCCGAGCCAAGCACTCCCGATTTAAACACCTGCTCGCCGAATCTGATATTGCCGCCCTTGATGTCCACATTCCAGCCGTTGTTTCCTATCACAAGCTCTCCCATAGCGGTCTGACATTTTATCGAATAGCCGACAGACAGGGATACAAGGTGCAGAAAATCGCTTTTGTCAAAGTCTATCGGGCAGTTTAATATTGATCTTTTTTCCATTGTTTTCACTCCTGAATGTTGATATTTACACCGAATTTACGCAGTATATCCCGCATCAGCAGTTTGTCTATGGTGTACAGTCTGCTCTTGCCACGGGGGAGGTCGTCCACACGCAGTTCAAATCGCATATATATTTCGGAGTAGTCCTCCTCGTAAAAAAAAGTGCATAGCAGATAGCTGTTTTTGGTAGCGTAGTAGTTTACGGGTGTGAATTCCAGCACTGCACGGAGATCGTTTTCCAGCAGGCTTTCCGTTTCGGCTATTTTAAGCGGCTCAAACTGGACTTTTTTCGTCCTCGGCAATGATTCGGCACGTTTTTCCTCTTCGGTTTTAAGGATCTTTTTCTTCTTGAATAACCCGAACATTCTGTGACCCCTTTCAAAAGATGATATATAAATATTGTAGCATAGATCGGAGTTAAATTCAATATTATTTTAAGGGTAAAGCCTAAATGTATTGTGATTATAGATATAATAGCATATTTATTATGAGATTTATTGTGCAATCTGCCAAAAATCCTGTTAACCTCTTGATTTTTTCTGAATAATGGTTAAAATATAATTAGCACTCATTCAAAGAGAGTGCTAAAAATCGACAAAAAGGCTATTACATATATCATTTAAGGAGGAACTAAACTATGACTATCAGACCCTTAGCAGACCGTGTAGTAATTAAAATGGTTGAGGCGGAGGAAACTACCAAGAGCGGCATTATCCTTACAGCTGCCGCACAGGAAAAGCCCTCTATCGCTGAGATCGTTGCAGTAGGCCCCGGCGGAAACGTTGACGGCAAGGAGATCGTTATGAACGTAAAGGTCGGCGATAAAGTGCTTATCAGCAAGTACGCAGGCACAGAGGTCAAGGTCGACGGTGTGGAGTATTCCATTCTCAGACAGAATGACATTCTCGCAGTAGTAGAATAAAAAACATATTTACATTATAAGGAGGACTATCCACAATGGCTAAGGATATCATTTACGGCGAAGAGGCCCGCAAGGCATTACAGGCAGGTATCGACAAACTTGCTGATACAGTTAAGATCACGATCGGCCCTAAGGGCAGAAACGTAGTTCTTTCCAAGAAGTACGGCTCTCCGCTCATCACAAATGACGGCGTTACTATCGCAAAGGAGATCGAGCTTGAAGATGCATTCGAGAATATGGGTGCATCTCTCGTTAAGGAAGTTGCTACAAAGACAAACGATGCAGCAGGCGACGGTACAACTACCGCTACACTTCTTGCACAGGCTCTTGTACGCGAGGGTATGAAGAATATCGCAGCAGGTGCTAACCCTATGGTAGTAAAGAAGGGTATGCAGAAGGCTGTTGACGCTGCGGTAGAGCAGATCAAGAACAACGCACAGGCTATCAAGGGCAGCGAGGATATTGCAAGAGTTGCTACTGTTTCCGCAGGCGACGAGTCCGTTGGTACTCTCATTGCAGAGGCTATGGAGAAGGTAACCGCTGACGGCGTTATCACACTTGAAGAAAGCAAGACCGCTGAAACATACAGCGAGGTAGTTGAGGGTATGCAGTTCGACCGTGGCTACATCTCCCCCTATATGGTAACAGATACAGATAAGATGGAGGCTGTCATTGACGATGCTTTCGTTCTTATCACAGATAAGAAGATTTCTTCTATACAGGATATCCTCCCTCTGCTCGAACAGATCGTACAGGCAGGCAAGAAGCTTGTTATCATCGCAGAGGACGTTGAGGGCGACGCTCTTACAAACATTATCCTCAACAAGCTGAGAGGCGTATTCGTATGCGTGGCTGTCAAGGCTCCCGGCTTTGGCGACAGACGTAAGGAGATGTTAAAGGATATCGCTATCCTCACAGGCGGTGAAGTAATCACAGAAGAGCTTGGCCTTGACATCAAGGATACAACAATGATGCAGCTCGGCCGTGCAAAGCAGGTAAAGGTAACTAAGGAGAACACTATCATCGTTGACGGTGCAGGTGCTCCCGAGGCTATCAAGGCTCGTGTAAACGAGATCAAGAACGCTATCGAGGTAACAACATCTGAGTTCGACAAGGAGAAGCTTCAGGAAAGACTTGCTAAGCTTTCCGGCGGCGTAGGTGTTATCAAGGTAGGTGCTGCAACAGAGGTTGAGATGAAGGAGAAGAAGCTCCGCATCGAGGACGCTCTCGCAGCTACAAAGGCAGCTGTTGAGGAGGGTATCGTTGCAGGCGGCGGTACAGCTCTCATCAATGCAATGCCCGCTGTAAAGGCCCTTATCGAAACACTCGACGGCGACGAAAAGACAGGTGCTAAGATCGTGCTTCGTGCATTGGAAGAGCCTGTTCGTCAGATCGCACTCAACGCAGGTCTTGAAGGCTCTGTGATCATCGACACTATCAACCGTGAGAACACCGTTGGCTACGGCTTTGACGCTTACAACGAGGCTTACGGCGATATGATAAAGGCCGGTATCGTTGACCCTGCTAAGGTAACACGTTCCGCATTGCAGAACGCTGCTTCCGTTGCAGCAATGGTACTGACAACAGAGTCCCTCGTAGCTGACCAGCCCGAGGAGAACGCTGCTCCCGCAATGCCCGCAGGCGGTATGGGCGGAATGTACTGATATCCGAGCATAATATATAACAGAAAGGCTGTCCGTTTTGGGCAGCCTTTTTTACGCCCTTTTTGAGCAACCGATTGCACTGCTTTGCTTTAATGAAATATAGCGTTTAAGCGGCAAAGACGTGGGCTGTTGAGCAAAAGAAATGTTTTTTGTTGCTCTTTTGGAGTGCCGGAAATACAACAGGTTTGTGCGAAATGCATAAAAACTTTTTGAACAGTTGATAAAAAGTGCCGATTGACACAAGGAATAAAATATGATATATTAAATTCAAGAACAACCGGTTGCACAAATCGGAAAAGACAGAGCAACAATATCCTTACAGACAGAACAACATCTTACAACAATGAGGGCAAAACAAATGAATTATCTTCTTAAAAAGCTTGTGTTACCGCTTGTATCAGCGTCAATGCTGCTGATGTCTTCCTGCTCGGCGGGGGTATCTCCCGATAAGAGCGATACGCTGTATGTGGAAAAGGTGGAAAATCTTTCGGACGATTTTATTATGGGCTGTGATATTTCCAGTGTCGTTTCCCTTGAAAAGTCGGGCGTTAAGTTCTATGATTACAGCGGCAACGAGGGTGATATCTTCAAGACCCTTGCGGATTCCGGTGTGAATTACATAAGAGTCCGTGTTTGGAACGACCCGTTTGACGCTTCGGGCAACAGCTACGGCGGTGGTGCAAACGACATACAGACCGCCTGTGAGATAGGCAGACGTGCAGCGGAAAACGGAATGAAGCTTCTGGTGGATTTCCACTATTCCGATTTCTGGGCAGACCCCTCAAAGCAGATGACCCCCAAAGCGTGGGAGGGTATGGCGATAGAGGATAAGGCTAATGCCTTGTACGAATATACCAAGGAGAGCCTTACAAAGATAAAGTCGGCAGGTGCCGATATCGGTATGGTGCAGGTCGGCAATGAAACTAACGGTAAGATGTGCGGCGAAAAGATATGGATGAATATCTACTATCTTATGGACGCAGGTTCAAGGGCGATAAGAGAGGTCGTTCCCGAGGCTTTGGTTGCGGTGCATTTCACAAATCCCGAGTCGGTGGACAATATGCTGAACTATGCATCTAAGCTTGATTACTACAAGCTTGATTACGATGTGTTCGCATCTTCCTATTATCCCTACTGGCACGGAACGACAGAAAACCTTACATCGGTATTAAGCGAGATATCCAAGACCTATAACAAAAAGGTTATGGTAGCTGAGATATCCTACGCATATACATTAGAAAACGGCGATCAGCAGGGCAACAGCATAGGCGATGAGGTGAACTACGAAAAACCTTATCCCTTTACAGTACAGGGTCAGTCGAGAGCTGTCGTAGATGTCATCAAGGCGGTCGCTGATATCGGCGAAAGCGGTCTTGGGGTATTCTACTGGGAACCTGCCTGGATAGGCGTCCCCGGTGACAGCTGGGAAGAGCAGTCCGCACTCTGGGAACAGCACGGCTCGGGCTGGGCTTCAAGCTTCGCTACGGAGTACGATCCCGATGACGCAGGCGTCTACTACGGCGGAAGCTCCTGGGACAATCAGGCGATGTTCAGCTTTGACGGAAAGCCTCTTGAATCCCTCAAAACCTTCAAGCTTGTGAGAACAGGCAACGAGATAGAGGCAAAGCCTGACGCTATCAAGGATTCCGAGCTTATCGTTCGTCTTGGCGAACAGGTAGTTCTCCCCGAAACCGTTTCGGCTATCTACACAGACGGCAGTGAAAAGGATATCGCAGTTGAGTGGGAAAATGCAGATCTTGACGCTATGACAAACGGCAGTGTCGCAAAATACACCGTAAACGGTATGGCCGACGGTATGACGACTACTTGTTACATCTCAATGGTCGAGGCGAATTACGCTGACAATTACAGCTTTGAAGATAATGACCGTACAATGTGGGTCATTGAAAATACAGACAACAAAACAACGGAGATAAACTTCCAGCAGAAGAGTATGGACGCTGTAACAGGCGAGTATTCAGTACATTTCTGGGGAGAAACAGGAACTGATTTCGAGCTTACACAGGATATCAAGAGCCTCTCCGCAGGTAAGTACAGCCTTACGATGTCCATTCAGGGCGGATTTGATACTGCTGATACCACACAGAACATCTACATCTTCTGTAAGGTAAACGGCAAGGAGTACACCGCACCCACAGAGATAACCGAGTGGATAAACTGGCACACCCCCGTTATCAGTGATATCGAAGTACCCGAAAATGCGGAAGTCACTATCGGTATCCACGTTGAGGCGGCGGCAGGCTCCTGGGGTTCTATTGATGATGTTCTCCTCAATCCTGTAAAGTAATATGTAGAACAAGAGGTAACATAATGGAAGAGAAATTTATACTTAACCTCATACATCGTCCCGAACTTGCTCCCGAGTACGCCGAAAAGGTGACAGGGCAGGGCAAAAAAGAGGATATCTCCCGTTCCGACCTCAGAGATGAATCGCTGGATATCTTCCTTTTCCAGCAGGAAACAGCTCACAAGAACGGATTAAAGACCACGATAGAAATGACCTATGCGTCGCTCTTTTCGGACGAGGCTTGTCGCCTTGCAAAGGAACATCACGAAAAGTACGGTGATGAGATCGGACTTTCACTTCTCGGACTTCCCTGCAAGGAATTCCGTGACAAGTACAAGACCAAGGATTTCTGTATCTGGATGTTCTCTATCGAGGACAAAAAGTCTATCGTAGACGATGTTTTCGGCAAGTTCTATGAGAGATTCGGTTTCTATCCGAAGTCAACAGGCTCTTACTATATGGACGCAGAGCTTACAAACTACATAAAGGAAAAGTATCCCGATGTCGTTTGTGCGGTAGCTACCTGCTGGGAGGAAGGTCCGAAAGCTTACCATACCTGCAACAACAGCTGGTACACGCTTATGGACGGCGGCCCCTGGGCACCGTGGATACCCTCAAAGCAGAACACACACGCTCCCGCCGCAAACGAGGAAGAGGACAGCGGAATAGTTGCTATCCCGCACCTTTCGAGAGATCTTCTCGCTTGTTATGACGGCAACGGCTCGAATTTCGGTACTCACCCGCAGAATGTTCTGCGTGGTATGATCTACCGTGACGGCGAGTATCCTTATCTGTTCAATCTGGTTGACCAGTACCGTCACCTTGCAAAGTACAACGACGGTATCGCATATAATATGATGTTCGTTGGCCCCGGCTGGCTCAATAAACTGGGCAGGTGGGAATCACCCTACGAGCTTCTCGCAAAGAGCTACGAGGACGGTCTTGCATATTACGGACAGCTTAAAAAAGAGGGCAAACTCATTGATATGACAATGGAGGAGTTTGCACACTTCTACCGTGAGAACAAGCACTACACACAGCCTGAATGTGCATTGTGGAAGGATATCCTCTACGGAAGCAAAAAGCAGGTGTTCTGGTACTGCGACCCTTATATGAGGGCGGGTATAGATATGAATCAGGGCGGTGCATTGTTTGATCTTCGCCCCTATGTTTCAAAGCTTGACTGGAAGTACGGAATAGGCACAAAGCGTGTGCAGGACGTTTCCTATCCTTTCCTTATCCAGATGAATTACAGGGCAGGTTATTTCACCCACTACGCAGGTGAGGGTACTATCCGTAGCTGTAAGATATCCTGGAAGGGTCAGGAAACCGATATGTGTCTGTGCAGGACTAAGGCTCACTTTTCGCAGGAGGACAACAAGAGGATACTCACCCTTGACTCTGTGGATATCGAGTTTGACGGACTTTCCGCAAAGATACAGACGGTGATCACCTTTGAGGAGGGAAGTTCCCGTATCGACTACCGCCGTGAGATACTTGATATCTCCGACGAGAATGAAAAGCTGGACATTACAGAGTATATCACTGCCTGCTACGGCACGACAGAGTATCCCGAGGATATGACGGAGATAACTCTCACCGCCGAGGGCAGAGAGGGAACGAAAACTATTCCCTACGCATACAGAAATCGCACCGAGGAGGTCACAGGCGTAAAGAGACTTCACGCTTCTATTCCGCCTATCGAAACAGGTGTTTCCTTTGGCTGTACAGAGGACGCTGAGGGCTACATCACAGAGGGCTATGCGTTCTCGCCGATGTTTACGCTTGGAATCAAGAGATCGCTCGGCAAGGGGGAGGTGCTTAACTCGTGGCTCAGTCTGCAAAAGGAAAATTAAATTTCCGCTGTCCCTCGTGCTTTATGCGTGATATAGACATAGATATGTTCTATGACAAGGATAAGAAAGAATACTACTGTATTCGCTGCTGTTATCACGGAAACGAAGCTGATGTTCTCGAAAAGAACGAAATGGCTCGTTTCAGATACAGAGATATGATGAAGCGCATTACAGTCGAAGATTACGACGACTGATTGCAAATAAAAAACTTTGGTCAAAAGCATTCGAACAGAATGCAATTATAGGAGGAAAAATCTTATGAAAACAAGAAAGTTACTTTCGGCAATGCTCTCCCTTTCTATGGTAGCATCTATCGGCCTTACAGGCTGCTCTTCCAACGGTACAAGCTCCGGCTCCACAGCTGACAACAGCTCTTCCACAGCAGATAACAATTCTTCTGTTGCTGACAACTCTTCCGCAGCAGGCAACAACACAGCAGACAGCGGTAAGCAGACTATTACAGTTTGGGCTCCCGAGGAGGTTTCCGCTCTTACACAGGAAAAGCTTGACGCTTGGCTCGCAAATCAGGCAGACTTCTCCGGTAAGTACACAATTACCGTATCCGCTATGGGCGAGGGCGAGGCAGCTACACAGATGCTGACAGACGTTGAGGCAGGTCCTGACGTTTACGGCTTTGCACAGGATCAGCTCGCAAGACTTGTTGCAGCAGGTGCTCTTTCCGCTCCCGGCGGCACATTCCTTACAAACGTACAGAACAACAACGACGCAGGCTCTATCGGTGCTGCTACACTTGACGGCAAGATCTACGCTTACCCCGAAACATCTGACAACGGTTACTTCCTGTACTACGACAAGTCCGTAGTTTCCGATCCTTCCACACTTGAAGGCATTCTCGCTGACTGTCAGGCAGCAGGCAAGAATCTGTATATGGATATCCAGTCCGGCTGGTACAACGTATCCTTCTTCTTCGCAACAGGTGCTGAGTGCTACTACAACTACGATACAGAGGGCAATGTTTCCGGTGCTGTATGTGACTACAACAGCGACAAGGGTCTTAAAGCGTTAAAGGGTATGGTTGCTATGGCTTCTCACCCCAACTTCTCTCAGTCCACAGGCTCTGACGCAGCTCTCTTCAATCCCGAGGGCGGCACAGCAGGTGCTATCGTTTCCGGTACTTGGGATTCCTCCACAGTTAAGGAATACCTCGGCGACAACTTCGCTGCTGCTAAGCTCCCCACATTCACAGTTGACGGCGAAACATTCCAGATGAGTGGCTTCGGTGGCTTCAAGCTGGTAGGCGTTAAGCCCCAGACAGACTCCGACAAGCTCACATTCTGCCACCTCCTCGCTGACTATCTGACAGGCGAAGAGATGCAGCAGGCTCGTTTCGACGCTAAGGGCTGGGGTCCTTCCAACAAGAACATTCAGGCTTCCGACGCAGTTAAGTCCAACGAGGCTCTCGCAGCTCTCGCTGAGCAGCTCACATTCTGCCCCGGTCAGGGTCAGTACCCCAACGCTTACTGGACACTTACAGAGGCATTCGGTACAGACATCAACAGCGGTATGTATGATACAGCTGATGACGCTACACTTCTCGCAGCTCTTGCAGACCTCGAAGCAGGTATCAAGGAAGCTAAGTAATAAGCATTTAACACAGATATTTTAACACTCCCATAAAACCATAAAGCAGAGTGCAGCGGGCGGTGCAGTATAACCTGCCTGCCCGCTGTATTTGCTGCTTCAAGAGGATAGCGACCCTGTCCTTTTGAAGCGGCAAATACCCTATTAACGAAAGGAATGATCATTATGAAAAGATTACCTGAGATTGAATACTTAGGGTTATCTCCGGTGAAGAAATTCGGATATAACTTCTGCTTATTCTTCTCTGAGCTGCCCGGAAAGCTGCTGGGTGTTCTGAAAAAGATACCTGTTGCAATTTGGAAATGGCTTTGCGGCATCGGCGGATTTTTCGCTGAGATAGGCAGAGCGTTTGCGGGAGGTGACTGGCTCACCCGTATATCATTCCTTATAATGGGATTTGGACAGCTCTTCCGCCGTCAGATAGGACGAGGCATACTGTTTCTGCTGTTTGAGGCGATATTCGTGCTGTTTATGGTGAATTTCGGTGTGGACTACATCGCAGGACTTGGAAACCTTGGCGAAGTCGCAGTTGAAACTACCCTTAACGAGTACGGCCTTGAAGTAGTTACCTACAAGGACAACAGCTTACAGATATTGCTGTACGGTGTGCTGACGCTGTTCTTTGTTTTAGGCTTTGCGTACACCTGGGTAATAAACATAAGACAGAACAAACTTGCACAGGATCTTATCAAGCAGGGCATACGTCCTAAGTCTATGAAAGACGATATCAAGTCCCTTGCAGATGAGCAGTATTACAAAACCCTTCTGGCAGTGCCGCTGCTGGGCATAGTGGTGTTTACTGTTATCCCCATCTTCTTTATGATCCTTATTGCATTCACAAATTACGACTATTCGCATCTTCCTCCCGAAAAGCTGTTTGACTGGGTAGGCTTTGAGAACTTCCAGACAATGCTCTCCACTGATTTCTCGGGTTCGGGCAAGTTCGCCTATACTTTCCGTGATATCCTTATCTGGACTCTTATCTGGGCACTTGTTGCTACATTTTCAAACTACTTCCTCGGTATGTTCGTGGCTATTGCAATAAACCGCAAGGGTATCAAGTTCAAGAAGTTTTTCAGAACTATCCTTGTAATGACGATAGCTGTACCGCAGTTCGTTTCGCTGCTGCTGGTATCAAAGATGTTCGCTGACGAGGGTATCGTAAACGCAGTGCTTAAACAGATAGGCTGGATAACCGAGAATGTCCAGTGGCTGTCATCGCCTGACCTTGCAAAGATAATGGTGCTTGTGATAAACCTGTGGGTAGGTATTCCGTATCTTATGCTTATCACGACAGGCGTATTGATGAACATTCCCGCAGACCTTTATGAAAGTGCAAAGATAGACGGTGCGTCGGGAATAAAGCAGTTCACAAAGATAACTCTTCCCTATATGCTGTTTGTAACAGGCCCTTACCTGCTTACAAGCTTTACGGCAAACATCAACAACTTCAACGTTATTTATCTTCTCACCGCAGGAAAGCCCAAGACTATGGCGTATGAGGGCGGTGCGGGAAGTACAGACCTGCTGATAACCTGGCTGTACTCAATGACTATCGAAAAGAACGACTATAAACTTGCGGCGGTCATCGGTATTCTGGTGTTCATCGTGGTTGCGGTCATCTCGCTGATAGTTTACAACCTGTCACCCGCTATGAAAAATGAGGAGGACTTCCAGTAATGAGCAAACCAGTTAGTAAATCGGGCAAGGAACGCTTTATCCGAACCTGTATTTATGCGTTCCTTATCATACTTTGTATTATTTGGCTCATACCCTTTGTTTATCTGATATTCCAGGCATTCAGGGGCGAGTCCCGTTCTATGGTAACATACATAATCCCCAAGGAATGGTCGCTTAAAAATTTCGAGATACTGTTTACCGAAACAGAGTTCCTTAAATGGTATTTCAATACGCTTATCATAGCACTGTTCAATGCGGTGCTGCAAACGGTCATCGTGCTGTGCGTTGCCTATGCACTTTCAAGAATGAGATTCAAGGGACGTAAGCTGCTGATGAACGTAATGCTCATCTTAGGTATGTTCCCCGGCTTCCTTTCTATGATAGCTACATACTTCCTGCTTAAACTGGTAGGTCTTACAAGTGAGAACTCCGTTCCCGGTCTTATCCTTGTGTATGCGGCAAGTTCGGGTATGGGCTACCACATAGCAAAGGGCTTCTTCGATACTATCCCGAAATCCCTTGACGAGGCCGCACGTATTGACGGTGCGTCCCGTGCGAGAGTATTCTTCCGCATTATAATGCCGATGGCAAAGCCTATCATCATCTACACGATTATGATGGCATTCATCGCTCCCTGGGGCGACTATATGTACGCATCTCTTATCTCCTTTGGTCACGAGGAGGCATACAACGTTGCTGTAGGTCTGTATAAGTGGCTGCAGAAGGAGCAGATAAACAACTTCTTCACGGTATTCTGTGCGGGCGGATTGTTCGTTTCAGTTCCTGTAACGGCATTGTTTATGGGATTACAGAAATATTATGTCGAGGGTGTTACAGGCGGAGCCGTAAAGGGCTAATTTCAAATCGGAATAGGAGAATATATTATGGCTGACGTAATTCTTAAAAACGTAAAGAAGCAGTACGACAACGGTTTTGTTGCGGTACACGACTTCAATCTTGAAATAAAGGACAAGGAATTTATCGTGCTGGTAGGCCCTTCGGGCTGCGGCAAGTCCACAACGCTCCGTATGATAGCAGGTCTTGAAGATATCTCCGACGGCGAGATAATGATCGGCGAGAACGTTGTAAACGATATGGAGCCTAAGGACAGAGATATCGCAATGGTATTTCAGAACTATGCCCTGTACCCCCATATGTCCGTGTATGAGAACATCGCATTCGGTCTGCGACTTCGTAAAGTGCCGAATGCAGAGGTTCACGAAAAGGTAGTTAATGCGGCTGAGATACTGGGTATCTCCGACCTGCTGGGACGTAAACCCAAGCAGCTTTCGGGCGGTCAAAGACAGCGTGTTGCTATCGGAAGAGCTATCGTGCGTGTGCCTAAGGTATTCCTTATGGACGAGCCGCTTTCAAATCTTGACGCAAAGCTCAGAAATCAGATGAGAGCAGAGATAATCCTTCTGCGTGAGAAGATAAATACTACCTTCGTGTACGTTACCCACGACCAGACAGAGGCTATGACCCTCGGCGACCGTATCGTAATTATGAAGGACGGCTATGTGATGCAGGTGGGTACACCTCAGGAGCTGTTCAATCACCCTGCTAACCTGTTCGTTGCGGGATTTATCGGAACTCCCCAGATGAACTTCTTTGACGCTGATATCAAAAAGGAGAACGGCGGTTACAACGCATATATCGGTGACGCTAAGGTTACTGTTCCCGAATATATCTGCAAGGCTCTCGATGAGAGAGAAAATGTACCTGCAAAGGCTGTTCTTGGTGTTCGTCCCGAAAACCTCATTATATGCGAGGAGGGTGCGGCAAACTCCATTACCGCTAAGGTAGAAGTAAACGAGATGATGGGCAGTGAGATACATATCCACGCAACCTACGCAGAGGGCAAGAAAACTATCCTGCGTGTTCAGATAGCAGATATGACCGACGAGCAGCAGACAGAGCTGCTTAAACGTCCCACGATATCCTTTGTACTGAGAGAGCGTACTATCAACCTGTTTGACGCAGAGGACGGAAGAAACCTCGCTGTGCCTGACGCAGTACCCGTGCCTAAGGAGAAAAAGGTAGAAAAGCCCGTGCTGGACGGTAAGAAAGGCAAGAAAGAAAAGAAAGCTAAGTGATCTGAAAAGGTAGCATAATGAACGATTCTTCACAACAGAAAGCATACAACCTTGATGATATAGCCGCCGAGCTTGGGCTGTCAAAATCAACGGTATCACGTGCGATATCGGGCAAGGGCAGGATAAGTGAGGCTACACGCAAAAAGGTGCAGGAATGCATCAAGGAATTCAATTACAGACCGAATATCATCGCCAAAAGCCTGTCGGAGTCAAAGACCTATAATATAGGCGTTGTAATCCCGACAGACAGCGGTGAGTCGGAGGCTCCGTTTTTTCAGACCTGTCTTACGGGAATAAGCAGAGAATGTGCCGTACACGATTACGATACAGTAGTTATCAGCACGGAAAAGAACGACCTTTCACAGCTTTCCCGAATAGTGCAGAACCGCAAAGTAGACGGAATAATCGTCACACGTCCAGTTGCTGACGGAAGTATAGAGGAGTTCCTGTATAACAGCGATATCCCGTTTGTCGTTATCGGAAAAAGCTCGTTCGATAATGCCGTGTGCATTGACAGTGCCCACAAGGAGGGGTGCAAGGAGCTTACCTCGTATCTGCTTATGTCCACTCCGCCGGAGTCGGTGGGTCTGCTGATGAACAGTATGAGCTTTAACGTAAACCGCAGCCGTTACGAGGGCTTTGAGGCGGCTTTTACCGCTATCGGAGAAAGACCCTCCGAAAAGCTAGTGCATACGGGGATAGAAAGCTCACTTCAATTCAGCAAGGCTGTTGCGGCTTTGTTAAAGGAAGACCCTAAGTGTATAATCTGCGGCGATGATATGATATGTATGAAACTCCTTGCAGAGCTTAACAACCTCGGAAAGAGCATACCGCAGGATATAAAGGTCGCATCATTCTACGACAGTCAGTATCTCGATAACTATACACCCTCCATAACCTCGCTGATATTTAATGCAGGGGAGCTTGGGGCGGCGGCAGCGTATGTGCTTACGGATATGCTTTCGGGAAAAGAGCCTGAAAAGGAAACATATCTCAGCTTTGAGATGCTTATCAGAAAATCAACTATGTAATAAAAAAAGTCTGCTTCTTTTGAGGCAGACTTTTTGCATTATATATCGTTTATACTTTTGCAGGTGTAGTGTGTGCGTGGGCACCCTCTGTTTCGGTCACGACCACGATATCCTGCGGCTCTATCTCGGTAGCACCCGAGGGGATAACGCTCTCCTCACCACGCTTTATCATAACGATAAGCAGACGCTCGGGGAGTTTCAGGTCACGTATCTTACAGCCTGCCCAGTGGTGCTTGGGAGAAATATGTATCTCACGAAGCTTGAAGGAGTGGTCTGAATCATACGGCGGGACTGAAAGCACCACGCTGTCCTCCGCCTGTATTATCGTTCCGCCTTTGGGAATGATGTTCTCGCCGCCACGCTTTATCATAACCGCAAGGGAGCCTGTGGGGAGCGTTACCTCTGACAGGGGCATATTCTCCCACGGGTGACCCGCAGGCACGAACATTCTCATCATCGTTATCGAGGATTCTTCCTTGTAGTCGTTAAAGGTTTTAAGTACATCGGCGTTGTTGTCGATAAGTTTAAGTCCCTTTGCCGCCGCCGGGAGAAGGGTTCCCTGTATAAGCATAGATAAAAGGCACACGCAGAATACGATGTTGAAGATGTTATGCTCTGTATTGCCGCCGCTTACCATTGCCATAATCGCAAAAACGATAGAGGACGCACCTCTTAGTCCTGCAAGGGAGATAAATATACGGTCACTGATAGGCGATGTTCCGCCCAGCAGAAGAACAGCAACAGGTCTTGAAAGCAATGTAAGACAAGCATAGATAAGCAGAGCAGGAACGATACTCGCCGCAAATGTGGAGGGAGAGGAAAGCAGACCCAACAGGAAGAATACCGCTATCTGACAAAGACCTGTAATACCGTTAAGGAATGTTACAGCCTCACGTTTACGGGGGACATCGGCATTTCCGATGATAACGCCTGCAATGTATACGGAAAGATATCCGTTTCCGCTTATCAGCGAGGGCAGACCGTAAGCCATAAGTGCCGCCGCAAGGAACAGTATCACCTCAAAGCCGTCTGAGGAGGCTTTGTAGCGTTTAAGAAGAAATGTACCGCCGATACCGACGGCAACTCCGCACAGAACTCCGAAAACTATCTGTGCAAACACGAGATACCATACAAAGCCTGTGTCCTGTCCTTCAAGCAGGGCAAGGGCGATGACAGTCAGCATATAGGAAAACGGGTCGTTAGAGCCGCTCTCTACTTCAAGCAGGGGGGCGAGTCCGTTTTTAAGGTTGAGCCGTCTTGAACGAAGTACCGAGAACACGGAAGCGGCGTCGGTAGAGCTTATTACAGCTCCCACAAGAAAGCTCTCCGTCCACTGAAAGTTAAGCACAAAACGACAGAACAGCATAGTCACTCCTGCCGTGACTGTTACGCCTAAGGTAGACAGCAGACAGGATTTCACGATAACAGGCTTTGCTGTGTCCCATTTTACGGCAAAACCACCCGTGAACATTATAACGATAAGTGCCGCCTCGCAGACGTGGGAGGCAAAGCTGTAATCCTCAAAGGGGATCTTGAACAGTCCGTCCGAGCCGAACAGGATACCTATGCCTATAAATATCAGCAGGGCGGGTACTCCGATCTTTCCCGATAGTCTGTCGGAGAACGCACACAGCACCAGCACTGCCGCAGTTAACAGAATGATAGTTGCAACCAATTTGAAAACACCTCACACAATATATTATAACAGTTTAATGTCTGAAAGTCAATGAAAGGAACCTGTTCGACCTCAAAAAAAACTGCATATCGGCACATCGACACAGGATTTTTGTTGACAAAAATACCCTTTATATGATATATTATATATAGTTATTAGTCTGCTATAAATGGAGGTGTGAGTATGCAAAAAATAATCGAGTTCGATCTTGCGGCTCTTATACTGCTTGTTGTTTTGCTGTTCTCTACCGTATTCCGTAAAATGACCAAGGGCACAAGCAACCATATGTTCATTTTCGTGTTGTTTTCGATGCTGGGGGCAACGATCTTTGATATAGTGTCTATCCTGCTTGATAACAGCGGAACGGCGTCCCCTTTTCTTCTGACTGTTTCCCATACGGGATATCTGATGATACATAACCTTACCACCCCAGCATACGTTATGTTTGTTATAAGTCTTACAGATACCTGGCACAAGCTGAAAAAGAGCAAAGTGCAACAGCTTATGCTTACAGTACCGTATGCACTGGTAGTGATATCACTTATCGTCAATCTGTTTACGGGACATATCTTTACGATAGAGGATCACGTTTATACGCATCAGTATATGTTCTGGACATTGTATGTAGCGGCAGGATATTACGCCGCTTTGGGTCTTTGCTACATCTTTATGTACCGTAAGCTGTTTAAGGTGTCTAAGGTCATTACGCTGAGTGCTATCGTTCCCCTTGTGCTGATAGCGATCGTTATACATATCATCTACCCTTATATCACCGTTGAGATGTTTGCAACATCGCTGTCTATCCTTCTGGTAAGTATGACCATTCAGCGGCCCGAGGAGATAGTTGATACCTTTACGGAGCTTCGCAAATACACCGCATACGCAGATGATATCAAGCGTTCCTTTGCGATAAATAAGCAGTTTACTATCATTATGCTGAATATCGACGGCTTTACGTCATATCAGTCCACCATAAGCTATGACGACTCCACGAAGCTGTTAAGAAATATAGCCGTGCTTTTAGAAAGGCTCGACCACAAAGCACAGGCAAAGTCGGAGATGTACTACCTTGACAGAGGACGTTTCCGTATGGTATTCAGCGGCAAAAACCGTGAAAAGGCAGAAACTGTTGCACATCGGCTCTACAATGACCTTAAAGCACTTCTTTCTGTCGATAACCTTAACCTCAGCCTTACTCCCTATATATGCATTACGGAGTGCCCCGAGGACGCAACCAGCTTTGACTCGCTGTTGTCATTTGGCTCTGACTTCTACGAAAAGACCCCGAATAAATCCGCTGTAATGTTGGCGTCAGAGCTTTTCAAACAGGATAGGTTTGAGATGCGAAACCGTATTGACAGCATTATCGACAAGGCACTTAAAAAGAACAATTTCAAGGTATATTATCAGCCTATCTATTCAGTAGAGCAGGGCAGATTTTCCTCGGCGGAGGCTCTGCTTCGCCTTATAGATGACGAGTACGGCTTTGTGCCGCCCGATATATTCATTACCGCCGCAGAAAAGAGCGGTGCTATCCACAAGATAGGCGACTTCGTACTGGACGAGGTATGCAGATTTATAGCAAGTGACGAGTTCAAGGAGCTTGGCGTAGACTATATCGAAATAAACCTGTCGGTAGAACAGTGTATGCACAGCAATCTTGCGGAAAAGGTACTTGCAACGCTGAAAAAGTACGATCTGCCGCCCGATAAGATAAACCTTGAAATAACAGAGACCGCAGTAAGCAGAGGTCAGAATGTTATGAAGGCAAACCTTGACTCTCTCAGCAAGGCGGGAATAAGCTTTTCTCTCGACGACTACGGCACGGGCTACTCAAATATGAAGCGAGTTATACAGCTCCCCTTGAAGATAGTAAAGCTGGATAAGTCCTTTGTAGACGAGCAGAACAATCCGAAGATGTGGATAGTTCTCCAAAACACTGTAAAAATGCTGAAAGATATGAATATGGAGATAGTTGTAGAGGGCATAGAGACCCAGACTATGGCAGAGCAGTTTGCCGCCCTCGACTGTGACTTTATTCAGGGATATTATTATTCAAAGCCTATTCCTCAGCAGGACTATGTTGAGTTTGTAAAGGAAGCACATAAAAAAGCATAAATTGAAAGGAAGAACAAAATGGCAAAGGGACGCTACGGAGAATTTGGCGGACAGTATGTTCCCGAAACTCTGATGAGTGAGATCATAAAGCTTGAAAAGGCTTATGAATTCTATAAGAACGACAAGGATTTCAACGAGGAACTGTCAAAGCTCTCCCGTGAGTATGCGGGCAGACCCTCTCTGCTGTATTATGCGGAGAAGATGACAAAGGATCTCGGCGGTGCGAAGATCTACTTAAAGCGTGAGGATCTCAACCACACAGGCTCTCACAAGATAAACAACGTGCTTGGACAGGCACTTCTTGCGAAGAAAATGGGCAAAAAGCGTATAATCGCTGAAACAGGTGCAGGTCAGCACGGAGTTGCTGCGGCTACCGCAGCGGCACTTCTCGGTCTTGAATGTGAGATATTTATGGGCGAGGAGGATACTATCCGTCAGGCTCTCAATGTTTACAGAATGGAGCTGCTCGGTGCAAAGGTAAATGCGGTAACATCGGGTACAAAGACCCTCAAAGACGCCGTAAACGAGGCTATGCGTGACTGGTGCAGCCGTACAGATGATACGCTGTATGTACTCGGCTCGGTAATGGGCCCGCACCCCTTCCCTATGATAGTGCGTGATTTCCAGAGCGTTATCAGCCGTGAGGCAAGAGAGCAGATACTTGAAAAAGAGGGTAAGCTCCCCACAGCGGTTATGGCTTGTGTAGGCGGCGGCAGTAACGCTATCGGTATGTTCTACAACTTTATAAACGACGAGGGCGTTCGTCTTATCGGCTGCGAGGCGGCAGGTCGTGGCGTTGAAACAGGTGAAACTGCGGCTACGGTAGCAACAGGCTCGCTTGGTGTATTCCACGGAATGAAGTCGCTCTTCTGTCAGGATAAGTACGGACAGATAGCTCCTGTTTACTCCATTTCGGCAGGTCTTGACTATCCCGGTATAGGCCCTGAACACGCTCATCTCCACTCTATCGGCAGAGCGGAGTATGTCCCTGTTACAGACGACGAGGCGGTAAACGCATTTGAATACATTGCACGTACAGAGGGAATAATCTGTGCTATCGAGAGTGCCCACGCTGTTGCACATCTTATAAAACTTGCTCCCACACTCAGCAAGGACGATATCGTTATCTGCTGTCTTTCAGGCAGAGGCGACAAGGACGTGGCAGCTATTGCGAGATACAGAGGAGTGAACTTATATGAATAAATTAAGAGAAGCGTTCAGCGGCAAAAAGGCTGTCATCGGCTTTATGACCGCAGGCGACCCTACATTTGACGCAAGTATCAGAAACATAATCGCACTTGCAAAGGGCGGTGCGGATATCATCGAGATAGGCATACCCTTTTCCGACCCTATCGCAGAAGGCCCTGTAATTCAGAAAGCGAATATCCGTGCCCTCGGAAACGGTATGACCACCGACAGGATATTCGACCTTATCGGCGAAGTGAGAAAGGAGATAGATACACCTATCTGCCTTATTACATATCTTAACCCCGTGTTCAAGTACGGCTACGAGAGATTTTTTGCAGACTGCGAAAAGGCAGGTGTTGACGGAATCTTCGTTCCCGATATGCCTTTTGAGGAGCGTCCCGAGGCGGCGGAGTATGCAAAGGCTCACGGTATCACGATAATTCCGCTTATCGCACCTGCTGACGAGGAGCGTATCAAGGCTATCGCAGAGAGTGCGGAGGGCTTTATATATGTTGCCTCCGCAATGAGCGAGGCGGGACTTACAGACCACAGCAAGGCTGAACTTGCACAGGTTATGGACACTGTAAGAAAGTACACAGACGTACCCTCTGCGGTATGGTTTGGAATAAGCACCCCCGAGGAGGGCAGAAGCGTATCGGAGATAGCAGACGGCATCATCGTGGAGAGTGCGGCGGTAGAGCTTGTAACAGCCCACGGAGATAAGGCTGCACCTGAGATAGAAAGCTACATCGCAAGTATGAAAGCGGCTATAAACTAAATAAAAAAAGTACCATTACAATGTAGTGGTACTTTTTGTTTGGTGAGATTGCCCATATAATAGCTCGGAATTATTGTGGAATATTGCCTTTGAAGAAAAAAACGGTTTGTGGTAAAATAAATATAGGTCATAATGGGTGAAAATGCACACTGCGAACAGGTTAAGGGTAAAGGTGATAATATGCAGCTTGAAACAGGAAAATATGTTATATACCGTTCGACGGAGATATGTCGTATCGACAGTTTTGAGAAAAAGAGCTTTGACGGTGTGACTGAGCGTGAATATTGTGTGCTTGTGCCTGACGGAAACGAGCATTCAAAGTATTATGTCCCTGTCGACTGTGCGGAAAGTAAGCTGCGTCCTTTACTTACAAAGGAGGAGATATTCTCCCTTATCGATGGTATGAAAAACGATCAGCCCGAATGGTCAAAATCAGAGGAGAACAAAAAAGACCGTTACAGCAGCGTACTTCAAAGCGGCGATTACCGAATGATAATCAGTATGATGCACTCGCTGTACCTTGAAAAACAGGACAGACTTGCAAAGGGCAAAAAGTTACTTGCGGCGGAGGAAAAGGCTATGAAGGCGGCGGAGTCGCTGATATACCACGAATTCGGATTTGTGCTGGGGATATCGGAAAATCAGGTGGAGGAATTCATCGAGGAGCGGTTAGCCGAACAATAAAAAAGGGCATTTAATTGCCCTTTCAGTCTGTCGAAAAACTAAGTTTTTGTCCGCAAAGCGGGCTTTTTTGATAACTTTTTTGGTGTGGCTTTGCCGCACCAAAAAACACTTCTATCCGCACAACTGTACTGGAAACGGCTATCGCCTTATTCCTTATGCGGGCAGTGCGGATGTTTCGGCGGAAAAGTCCC
>JAZUSC010000012.1:0-9930 GCA_045606505.1 Oscillospiraceae bacterium | reverse complement strand
GATTTTATCTTATAATTGCGGTGTTCAGCGGACTTTATCTCATCGCACAGTTCATCGCATATGTTTTCTTCGGCAGGAAGTTCTTTGCCGATACGGGCGTGCTTTTTGAGCAGCGTAAGAACAGATTTAAATGGCAGATGGTGTTTCCGAAGGACCTGCTGCTGACGGTGGTGTTCCTTTTCAGCTCATCCGTTTTCGGGCTGCTGCTGGAGGCGATGGATGTTGCGGGGTGGGTATCGCTGCCGCTGAGCGTTTTCGGCGGTCTGGCGGTGAACTTCCTCATCAATATGCTGATAGCACCGCTGCTGAACAAGGCCGTGAAGCGTGGCAGACCCTCCGACGGGGAGCTTGCGGGGCTTTCGGGCGTCGCTATGCAGCAGATACATCCCGAGGGCTACGGCGAGATCGAGGTGAACAACGGCGGCAAGGCGTACTATTTCGACGCTCTCACCGCAAACGGACGTATCATCCGTCCGGGCGAGAGGATAGTGGTGCTGCACGCCGAGAACGGTCTGTGCTTCATCGAGAGCGAGGCTCATCTGTGCGATGTGCTGTTTGATGAGGAGCTTGACATGGCGGAGCTTGAAAGGGACATTGAGAACGAATAACAAAAGACCGCAGGCGAAAACCTGCGGTCTGTTTTATATGTGCTTTTATTACTTGCTGAGGCCTGCGACCAGATCTCTTGTGTCGCGTGCGATAAGCAGCTCCTCGTTGGTGGGAACTACCCATACCTCTACCTTGGAATCGGGAGCGGAGATCTTTGCGAGCTTGCCACGCAGACCTGCGTTTGCAGCGTCGTCCAGCTTGATGCCGAGCACTTCCATGTTGTGGCATACGTCAGCACGCAGATCGTCGGAGTTCTCGCCGATACCGCCTGTGAACAGAACAGCGTCAAGACCGTTCATTGCAGCAGCGTAAGAACCGATGTACTTCTTGATCTCATAGCGGAGCATATCACCTGCGAGGATAGCTCTCTTGTTGCCCTCAGCAGCAGCAGCGGAGATATCTCTGTTGTCGCTGGAAATACCGGAGATACCGAGGAAGCCGGACTTCTTATTGAGGTAGTCGCTTGTTTCGGAGGGTGTCATACCAAGCTTGTTAGCAACGAATGTAACAGCAGAGGGGTCAACACAACCGGAACGTGTACCCATAATAACACCGTCAAGGGGAGTAAATCCCATAGATGTATCAACAGACTTACCGCCGTCAACAGCAGTAATGGAAGAACCGTTACCGAGGTGGCAGGAAACTATTTTGAGATCCTTGATATCCTTGCCCATAGCCTCTGCAAGAGCCATAGATACAAAACGGTGAGATGTACCGTGGAAGCCGTACTTTCTAACGTGATACTTCTCATAGCACTCATAGGGCATACCGAACATATAAGCCTTTTCGGGCATTGTCTGGTGGAATGCTGTATCGAATACAACTACCTGAGGTGTTGTAGCGGGAAGAACCTTCTTACAAGCCCAGAGAGCAAGTGCATGGGGGTGGTTATGTACAGGAGCAAGTTCTGCAAGGTCGTCTATCTGCTGGATAACCTCGTCTGTAACGAGTGTTGTCTTGCTGAATATCTCTGCACCCTGCACGATTCTGTGACCTACTGCGGAGATCTCGCTCATACTGTCGAGAACCTTAGCCTCGCCTGTTGTGAGTACCTCTACCAGCTTTTCAAAAGCCTCTGTATGTGTGGGGAATGTGCAGTCAATATCAACTGTTGCACCTGTGTTTGCTGTGTGCTTGATGTGACCGTCGATACCGATACGGTCGCAGTTACCCTTAGCGATAACGCTCTCGTCCTCCATATTGATGAGCTGATACTTCAACGAGGAGCTGCCTGCATTGATAACAAGAATTTTCATTTGTCAAAAGTCCTTTCATATATTGTGATACCGCTGGGTTAAAAAATTAACCAAGCATTAAAAATCCACTAATTATTTTACCTCTTTTTGTCGGAAAAATCAAGCCCTTTTCAGCTATTTTATCAAAAAACACTATTTTATTATTTATTATATTGATTTTATAGGCGATTTGGTGTAAAATTATCATATAGATAATCTGGTAATGAGGAAAACTATGAAACTTTACATAAAACATTTCAGCAAGCTTACCGCCGCTGAGCTTTACAGGATAGCAAGGGCAAGGATAGAAGTCTTTGTTATCGAGCAGAATTGCCCCTATCAGGACCTTGACGAAAAAGACCTTGATGCCTGGCACGTCTGGTATGAGGACGAGGACGGTGTTGCCGCCTACTGCCGTGTGCTTGACAAGGGGGTATCCTACGAGAATGAACAGTCTATCGGGCGTGTTATCACCGTTAAGCGTGGCTGCGGACTTGGATATAAGGTTATGTGCGAGGGAATAAAGGTCGCACAGGAGAAATACGGTGCAAAGGCTATCCGCATAAGTGCCCAGAAATACGCAAAGGGTTTCTACGAGAAATGCGGATTTAAACAGGTTTCCGATGAATATTTGGAGGACGATATTCCACATATTCAGATGTTGAGAGAGGATAAATGACAGAACACAGACAACGGAAGAAAATAAGATTAAAACATTTCGATTACTCACAGAACGGTTCGTATTTCGTAACTATATGTACGCAGGAACGTGCAATGCTATTTGGTAATGTCACAAACGGTACAATGACCTATAACGATTACGGTCAAATTGCGGTGGAGGAGATACATAATACAAACAAATTGCGTAAAAACGCAGGAATATCTATATCAAAATATATCGTTATGCCAAACCACGTACATTTTATTTTGGAGATAGTAGGGGCACGACGTGTCGTGCCCATCGCCCCACAATACGAGAATTTCTCAAAACCAACCGAACAATCCGTACCCACGATAGTAAGAGCATACAAAGCAGCAGTAACAAAAAGAATAAGACGACTAGACGGGCACGACACGTCGTGCCCCTACGATATATGGCAGCGTTCATTCTATGAACACATAATACGAAACGAGCAAGATTACATAACGATAGCCGAATACATCAATAATAATCCTTTAAAATGGGAAGAGGACAGGTTTTATACAAAAAACCATAACGAAAAAGGTTGAACGGCACACAGGAGGTATCTATGAAAACAGCAGCAGTAATATGCGAATATAACCCCTTCCACTATGGACATAAATATCAGTTGGATAAGACCCGTGCTGCGGGAGCTACTCATATCGTTGCGGTTATGAGCGGTAATTTTACCCAACGTGGAGATGTTGCGATATTCGATAAATACGCACGTACAAAGGCTGCCCTTGAAAACGGTGCAGACCTTGTGCTGGAACTTCCTACCGTATTCAGCCTGTCTGCGGCAGAGGGCTTTGCAAGGGGTGCGGTGCAGATAATAGAAGCCCTCGGTTGCGTGGATATGCTGTCCTTCGGCTCGGAATGTGGTGATATTGCAGCACTGAAAGAGGCGGCAGGAGCAAGTGAGTACGCTCTTCACACAGACGAATTCAAGGAGGCTATGCGTAAGGGTGCAAGTTATCCCACCGCCCTTGCAGAAGCGGTAAAAACGTACTATACAAGCGATGTGTACGATATACTCTCCTCTCCGAATAATACCCTTGCGGTGGAATATATAAAGGCTCTCGACGATATCGGAAGTAGAATAGAGCCGTTTACAGTTGCACGAAACGGTGCAGACCACGACAGCGACGACGAGGACAAAAGCTATGCAAGTGCCTCGCTGATACGAAAGAAGATACTCGGAGGCGAAGATTATTCCGCTCTTGCCCCTGTTATCGACACTCCCACAGCGGATATCGGACGACTGGAAACAGCTATACTCGCAAAGCTTCGCACAATGCGGCTGTCCGACTTCGAGAGCATTTACGACTGTGCTCAGGGAATGTCCGAAAGGCTGTACAAAGCTGTACGCAAAGCCTGTACATTAGACGAGCTGTATTTCCTTACAAAGACGAAACGATACACCCTTGCAAGGATTCGCCGTGCCGTGCTGTGCAGCTTCCTCGGGATAGATAAAAAGCAGCAGAAAGAACCTGTTGCATATATCCGTATCCTCGGAATGAACGGCAGAGGAAGAGAGATACTGTCACAGGCTCAATGCGGTATGCCGATAGATACCTCGCTCAAAAACCTTATGAAGCAAAGCAGAGAGGCTCACAGACAGGGTGCTTTTGAGGAACGCTGCGGAGATATCTACTCCCTCGCCTTTGAAAAGCCACGTCCCTGCGGATATGAGTTTACGGCAAAGCCTGTTATTCTTGAATGAGTAATCAGGAATGAGGAGTGAGGAATTTCGGTGTCGGCAGAAGCCGAGCTATTAAAAAGGCTTCGCCGCAAGACGGATATTTTAAACCCAGATAACATAAAAATATTGGAGGACACCAAAATGGTAAACATCAGCGAAATAAACTACAAGAACTTCGGCAAGTGCATTAAAATGGAGAATGAGATAGCCTCTGTCATCATCACTGTTGACGTAGGCCCTCGTATCATCTCCTACTGTCTTAACGGCAAGGAGAATATCCTCCTCGAAGATGTGGACAGAGCTTTCTATGAAAACGGCAAGGAGTTCAAAGAGTACTTTGGCGAGGATAAGACCTGGTACATCTACGGCGGCCACAGACTTTGGAGCAGCCCTGAAAGTATGCCCCACAGCTATGTCCCCGACAACGCCCCTGTGAAATACGAAGTGCATAGATTTCACTGTAATGACGAACCTGAAACAGTAGGAGTAACTCTGACCCCTCCCCCTACAAAGACAGGTCAGCAGCACAATATGGTTGTATGGCTCGATAGTAACAGCTCACGTTTGCAGGTGATACATAACATAACTAATGTATCGGGTGCTATCGTTACACTCGCCCCTTGGGCAATGAGCGTATGCAGTGCAGGCGGCGTGGAGATATTCCCGCAAAGCACAAAGGACAACGGTCTGCTTTCTAACCGCAGAAATGTTTTCTGGCCCTATTCTGATATCAACGACGACCGTTTCTTCCTCGGAAACAAATACGGTACACTCAAACAAGTACCCGACAGCGAGGGCAAGTTCAAGATAGGTATGAACAACGAGGACGGCTGGGCAGCTTATGTCAACAAGGGACAGATATTCCTTAAAAACTTCAATATGAATATCGACGGAGAATATCCCGACTACGGCTGTAATTTTGAGACCTTCACAAACGGTATCTTCCTTGAATGCGAGAGCCTTGGAGAGCTTAAAACACTCAAAAACGGACAGACAACAAGCATTTCTGAGGAGTGGGAGCTTATCCCCTGTGATGAGAGCTTTGACCGCAAAAACGAGGAGAGCATAGACGCATTTGTAAAGAAATTCGATCTCAGAAATAAGCCCTCAGCTAACCGTGGAGTAGCGGCACACACCATAATGACCCATAAATAATTTTTTTCAGGAGCATTTATGACCCTTTACGAACAACTTCGAGAAAAGCATAAAAAATTCATCTACCACAACTATGAGTTCACAAAAGAAAACGAAAATAATATCCTCCGCTTTCATTTCAGCATTGACGGGTATCATTTCTATCCACAGTGGGCTTTCCCCTTTTATATCCCCGAAAATTGCGACAGAGAGCTTATAAACGAGATAGCATTCTCCCTTGGTATGGCGGAGCTTGTTTCCTACTGGAAATGTGCCTGCCCTCCCGAAGTAGAGGTGCTTTGCGGCGGTCTTTCAGAGGAACAGAAAAACTGGTGGAAAAAGCTGTACTTTAACGGTCTGGGAGAATTCTTCTACCGAAACGGCATACAGCCGGACTTTGACAGCTTTATGAATATCTCCGCTTTGGAGTACAAAACTATAAGCAAGAAACAAACAGAGCGTTCCGGCGTACTTGTCCCTATCGGCGGAGGCAAGGACAGTGTTGTTTCCGTTGAGCTTCTGAAAAAACACGGAGCAGACATATTCCCCTATATCATAAATCCGAGAGGTGCGACCCTCGGCTGTGTAGAGGCGGCAGGTATACCCTCTGCAAAAACGGTAGGAGTAAAACGTACTATCGACAAGACCCTGCTTGAACTTAATAAACAAGGATACCTCAACGGACATACTCCGTTTTCGGCGGTGGTCGCTTTTTCAGCAGAGCTTTTCGCCGCAATCAAGGGGCTAAAATACATTGCCCTCTCCAATGAGAGCAGTGCAAACGAGCCGTATGTTGACGGTACGCAGATAAATCATCAGTACAGCAAATCAACTGAATTTGAGCGTGACTTCCGTGAATACTGCGAGAGATATTTCGGCGGCTACGAGCGTTGCCCCGAATATTTCAGCCTGCTTCGTCCGTGGAGTGAATGGCAGATAGCACGTGAATTCGTAAAATATCCGCAGTATTTCGGAGTATTCCAAAGCTGTAATCTCGGCAGTAAAACAGACGTATGGTGCGGCGAGTGTGCAAAGTGCCTTTATGTGTATATACTTCTGTCAGCGTTTCTGTCCGACAGTGAGCTTGTAAAGATATTCGGCTGTAATATGCTTGAAAAATCCAAGCTTTATGAAATGTTTGACGGACTTGTGCTTGACAGCGAAGATAAACCCTTTGAATGTGTAGGCACAAGAGATGAGATACGTCTTTCCCTTGAAATGGCTCTGAAAATGAGAGGTGCAGGTTCCCCCGCATTGCTTAAACGCTATGCAGGGTTCAGAGAGATAGGCGGCTTTGATATCCCCGACCTTTCAGCTTTCTATGATATGGATAACTTTGTCCCGACAGAGTTTACGGGACTTTTAAGAGGTGAATGATTTGGAGCTTTCAGTGTTAAAGCCTTATTTTGAGGGTAAGCGTGTCGTTATACTCGGTTTTGGTCGTGAGGGCAAGGTGTGGCTTGATATACTTCAAAGGATCTCCTGCTGTACAGAGATAGCCATAGCAGATATGAACGAACTTTCTGATATCGAGGGAGTGACCCTCCACTGCGGAAATGACTACCTTGAAAAAGCGAAAAGCTATGATGTAATACTGCAATCTCCCGGTGTAATAATAAAGGACAAGTTAAGTCCCACGGAGAAGTCCAGAATACTGACACAGGCGGAGCTTTTACTAAGGCTGAAACCCTGTAAGATAATCGGTGTAACAGGTACAAAGGGCAAGTCCACCACATCGTCGCTCATCTATCATTTTCTCTGCACGAATGGCATAAAGGCTATGCTGATAGGAAATATCGGAGTGCCTCCGTTAGAGCGTTTAGAGGAGATGACTCCCGATACCGTTGCGGTATGTGAGCTTTCCTGTCACCAGCTGGAATTTGCACAGCACTCTCCCGATATTGCGGTGCTGCTCAATGTATTCCCCGAGCATCTTGACCATTACACAGGCTTTGATGCATATAAGGCTGCAAAGGAAAATATCTATCTTCATCAGAATGAGGAAGATATCGCAATTATCGGTGCAGATGTTGATGTAAGACCCTTTAACGGAAAGCTTATCACTTCTTCATTCGGCGGCGAGGGAGATATAAAAACTGACGGCGGAGATATCACCCTCCCAAGCGGTATTATCCCCTCGGAAACCATACAGACCTCTCTTAAAGGAAAGCACAACAGATATAATATCGCTGTTGCCCTTGAAGCGGCTTTAAGAGCCGGTGCAGACCTTCTTGTGTGCCTTGAAAAGCTCCACAGCTTTAAAGGACTTGAACACAGACTTGAATATGTCGCTACTATTGACGGTGTGGAATATATCAACGACAGCATCTGTACCATTCCCGAGGCGGCGATAGCAGCTGTCAAAGCGTTTGACGGAGCAGACTGTATAATAATCGGCGGAATGGAAAGAAATATCCCATACGACAAGCTTACCGATTTCCTCAATACGGGAGCCGTTAAAAATGTGATACTTCTCCCCGATACGGGAAAAAGGATTGCGGCTGAAATCACAAACAGCGATGTAAACTGCGTTCACGTCAAAGACCTTGCCGAGGCGGTGGAAAAGGCTCATATCCTTGCTGAAAAGAGGGTCATCCTCTGCCCTGCCGCTGCAAGTTATGGTTTTTACAAGAATTTCGAAGAAAGAGGAAAGCATTTTAAAGAACTTGTGAATGCATTAAAATAAACTATTTTACAAAAGCCGTCACCACAGACGGCTTTTTTGCTGCCTGTATTATTCCTCAGAAAAAATGAGAATAATATTTATCAGAAATAAGCACTTCCCTCTTGAAAAATGTGACGAAAAATGGTATAATGAATTTGTATGATTATAAATCCCCAATCAAAAGAAAAGAGGTAACATTTATGGCAGACACAATGCAGGGTCTGAAAAGAACACATTACTGCGGCGAGGTGACCGACGCAGGAACACAGGTCGTTGTAGGCGGCTTTACACAGAGAGTACGTGATAAGGGCAGCCTTATCTTTATAGACCTCAGAGATAATACAGGTCTTGTTCAGCTGGTTTTTGACGAGAACACAGAAAAATCCGTGTTTGAAAAGGCAAAGTCTGTACGTTCAGAGTTCGTGCTTATGGCTAAGGGTCAGGTACGTGCAAGAGAAAGCGTAAACGCTGACCTTAAAACAGGCGGCGTTGAGATAGTAGTTACAGAGCTGCGTATCCTCTCCAAGAGCCACACAACTCCCTTTGAGATCACAAGCAACACAAAGACAAACGAGGAGCTTCGCTTGAAGTATCGCTACCTTGACCTCAGACGTGAGCCGCTCCAAAAAAATCTGATGATGCGTCACGAGATCGCCAAGTGTGCCCGTGAATACTTCTACGAGAACCGTTTCTATGAGATAGAAACACCTATGATGATAAAGTCCACTCCCGAGGGTGCCCGTGACTATATCGTTCCCAGCCGTATTCACAACGGCAAATTCTATGCACTTCCCCAGTCACCTCAGATCTACAAGCAGCTGCTTATGATCTCAGGTATGGACAGATATATCCAGCTTGCACGCTGCTTCCGTGACGAGGACCTCCGTGCTGACAGACAGCCCGAGTTCACACAGATCGACCTTGAAATGTCCTTTGTCGACGTTGAGGATATCCTTGAAATGTTAGAGGGCTTTGTAAAGCGTCTTTACAAGCAGGTGCTTAACGTGGATATTCCCACTCCCCTGCCCCGTCTGACCTACAACGAGGCTATGAACCGCTACGGCTCGGACAAGCCCGACACACGTTTCGGTATGGAGATAACAGATATCTCCGAGCTTGTTAAGGACTGCGGATTCTCCGTATTCACCGACGCTATCGCAAACGGCGGCTCTGTACGTGGTATCGTTGCAAAGGGTGCTGCTGACAAGCTTACAAGAAAAGAGATCGACAAGCAGACAGAATTTGTACGTGGTATCGGTGCAAAGGGTCTTGCTTATGTTCGCTGGGTAGATGACGCTCCTAACTGCTCCTTCGCTAAGTTTATGGGCGAGGGTGAGCTTGACGCTATCCTCAAAGCTCTCGGCTGTGAAAAGGGCGACGTTGCACTTATCGTTGCAGATAAGAACAAGGTAACTCTCCCTGTGCTTGGTGCTCTCCGTCTTAAAATAGCAAAGCAGCTCGATATTATCCCCGAGGGCTGGAACTTCCTGTGGATAACAGAATTCCCCTTCTTCGAGTACGACGAGGAGAGCGGCGAGTGGCTCGCAATGCACCACCCCTTTACTATGCCTATGGACGAATGTCTTGAATACCTTGAAACCGATAAAGAAAAGGTTCGTGCAAAGGCTTATGACCTTGTACTCAACGGCGTTGAGCTGTCCAGCGGCTCTATCCGTATCACAGACTATGAATTACAGCAGAGAATGTTTGAGCTTCTCGGTCTTACAAAGGAAGAGATCGACGCAAAGTTCGGATTCCTTGTTGACGCATACAAGTACGGTGCTCCTCCTCACGGAGGCGCGGGTATCGGACTCGACCGTCTTTCCATGATAATGTGCGGTGCTGATTCTCTTCGTGACGTTGTTGCATTCCCGAAGGTTCAGAACGCAAGTGAGCTTATGTC
>JAZUSC010000011.1:0-26804 GCA_045606505.1 Oscillospiraceae bacterium | reverse complement strand
GCCCTGTGCCGCACGGTCGGAGGGCTTTATCTGGTTGAATTCGTGGCAGAGGTCATTGCACCTCGCAATGTCTGAAAGTATCTCGGGGTCATAGTTTGCGTTATACAGATAGCCTGCTGCGGCCTTTTCTTTTTCGGTCATAATATTCTCCTTTATCTCTCAAACCTCACCACATACGCTCCCAGCACCTGCTGACAGGGTATTGCGGCGGCATTCTCTGCGGTAAATTCCTGCTTCGGATAGATGTTCATTATCTCTGTCGGAATAGCAGGCAGTGTCTTTCCTATGCTCTCGCCGTGAGCGTCGCTGTTATTGAAGCTCCAAACAAAACGGCAATCGCAGAATTCCTTGTTGGCTGTGATGATTTCGGGCGGACGAAGCACTGTATTCTCCCCGAGGAAAAAACAGCCGTCATTGTCCTTTTCAGCAGGGCAGGAGCCTTCAATTCCAACGCCCGTGAAAGCTATCTCAAGGTGCTCTGTGCGGAATGTAACGGTTTTTTCCGAGCGGAAAAACTGCACATTCTCCCAATACCCGATGTTGAGCCAACCTTTGACACCGTCCTTTTCGACAGCAGTGTTGAATTCAAGATAACCGCTCTCGCTGTCGGTTATCTCAGCATTGATGCGAAGCACA
This sequence comes from Oscillospiraceae bacterium, assembly GCA_045606505.1. Lineage (GTDB taxonomy): Bacteria > Bacillota > Clostridia > Oscillospirales > Ruminococcaceae > CAG-115. The sequence goes on along the minus strand of JAZUSC010000011.1, from coordinate 26,168 downwards.
GGCCTGAGTGAAGCAAAGCCCTCAGGCAGTATCGCCCGAAGCCTGTCCTGCTCCACACCGTAAGCCATTACATATTGCTCTGTTTTCATATGTTATTCCTTTGCAAGAAATTCTCTTATCTTTTCGCTGATAAGCTGGTATTCGTGGTCGTGGACATAATGTGGGCAGTCAAGTTCTATGTATTCTCCGCCCTTGACCTGTGCGATGTATTCTTTCGGAATACTGCACCAAGTCTCCTTGTCGAAAGCAGTGCCGCCGCTTCCGTCAGAAATAAACAGAAGCATAGGAAGCTGTGGTGCACCCTTGCTCTCAACAAGCTTTGCGTTATCCTTGACAGCTTCAGTTTCTTTCAGCATTGTCGAGGTGGCTGTGCGTGTGTAGAAAACAGCTCTGTAAATGTCCTTTTCCTGCTCGGTCAGAGTGCCGTGAAGTATAGCCTCGCTCTCCGAGATGCCTGGGAGAATTCTTGTGATTCCGAAATCAGCTGCCCAACTTGAAAGACTCAGCATAAACGAGTTTATCTCCATACTCTCGTAGTATTTCGGTACAGCCATATCCAGTCCGATTATCGCGGTGACTTCCTCGGGGTATTTTTGTGCCCAGTACAGTGCTTCAAGACCGGACATTGAGTGTGGACACAGCACATAGGGAGCGATCATTCCAGCAGCAGTAAGTGCCGCTCTTGTATCTTCAAGCATTGTGTCTATGTCGCGGCTTCTGTCAACGACATCGCTGAAGCCATAGCCGAATTTCTCGACCACAGCAATCTTGTAGTCATCGCTCATAAGCGAATACAGCGACTTGAAATCCAGAATAGGTGAGCAGGTGCCGCTTCCAGACATAAACACAAGCGTAGCTTCGCCGTTTCCCTCTGTGTAGACGCTCATATTGTAACCGTCCACATCGACCAGTTTGCCAAGCGGTGCGAGAAGTTCTTTTTCGCTGTTGAGCCGTATTTTATGATTTATGAATATACCTGCCATCAGCAGTATCGCCACACTAAGAATTATCGATGTGATTATCAATGCTTTTTTTCTTTTTGACATATTGTACTCCTGAGTTAGTATGTTTTAAAAATATGTAATTTTACCACAAAAAGTGGCTATCAAAATAAGGTTAATTTTATTATACCATACCATAAGTTAAATGACAACAGGAAAGTCATTAGATGCTCTAAACTAAGGCAAGAACGTTATTGTCCTGAAAAAGGGATAGATAGTATGGTACAATATAAATAAATATAATTTGGGAGGTAGTTATGGTATTTGCAATTATTGTTGTCGCATTATACATAATCAGCGAGGTAGCAAAAGAGCACAGGCAGATGTATGGACCTCCTACACAGCAAGAGTGCGAGTGGCGGGAGGCTATGAATGCCACTAACAAAAATTATGAGATGCATATGAAAGAGATATGGGGCGACAAATGGAGAGAGCATATCCGATGAAAGGAGGACAATGACGTGTATCTGTCAGGACTAAACGACAAACAGCTTGAGGCTGTAACAGCAACAGAGGGATTTCTGCGTGTTATCGCAGGTGCAGGCAGCGGCAAGACGAAGCTGTTGGTCAGTCGGTACGCCTATCTTGTAAAGGAATACGGCATCGACCCTGCAAATATCCTTTGCGTGACCTTCACAAACAAAGCCGCAGGCGAGATGAAACGCCGTATACGTTCGCTTATCGGGGAGGAATACAGCACTTCGCTGATATGCACATACCACGGCTTCTGTGTCAGAGTGCTGCGTGAGGACATCGAAAAGCTGTTTTATCCGAAGGAGTTTCAGATAATCGACACCTCACAGCAGAAGTCAATACTCGGTGATATCTATCAGAAATACGAGCTTAAGCTTGATCACGCAAGCTTTGAGAAGATAATCGGGAAGATAGGCTATGTGAAGTCCCACCTTGACTATGTGCCGAAGATGTGCAGCACCGAAAACTGTCAGATACTCCCCGAGATAACCGACCTTGACGATACGATAATCGAGGAGTTTCTGCAGCGTCAGAAACAAATATTCGCACTGGATTTCGATGACCTGATGTTCTTTGCACTGAAGATACTCACCACCTGCCCTGAGGTGCTCTCAAAGTGGCAAGACAGGCTGAATTACATACAGGTAGACGAGTTTCAGGACAGCTCCAAAAACGAGATGCTGCTTGTTGACCTGCTTTCGGGTCAGCATAAAAACCTGATGATAGTAGGCGACCCCGACCAGAATATCTATGAGTGGCGAGGTTCTGATGTAAAGCTGCTGGTTGAATTCGACAAAGCACATCAGCCGACCAATACTGTTTTTCTTAATCAAAATTACCGCTCGACGCCGCAGATACTTAACTGTGCCAATACCCTTATCGAAAAGAACAAGCTGCGACTTGAAAAGGAACTATTCACAAACAGTGTAAGCGGTGCGGAGGTGCTGCATTATCACTCTGCAAACGACTTCGCGGAGGCTGATAGGATAATCGAGTGCATACAGGATATAAGAAAGGCAAGCAGTGCGGATTATTCGGATTTTGCGGTGCTTTACAGGTCGGGTTTTCTGTCCCGTGTTATCGAGAAGAAGTTCACTGAAAACGGTATTCCGTATGAGATCATCGGCGGCGTGAAATTCTTTCAGCGTATGGAGGTGCAGGATATAGTTGCGTATCTGCGCCTTATCGCATTCGACGACGATATCTCGCTGAAACGCATTATCAACAAGCCACGCAGGAAATTCGGCAGGACAAGACTGCAGCAGCTTGTAGCGTTGCAGGCAGGCGGAAGATCACTGTATCAGACCTTAAAGGAAAACCTGATGTATTCCGCATTCCGCAACAGCGGTGCAGAGGAATTCGTGTCGCTGATAGAAGGTGCAAGGGAGAAGTCTGCGGAGATGTCGCTTTCTGACGCAGTTGCAATGATATGCGAGGACAGCGGATATGAGAAATATATCAGAGAGCAGGGCGACATGGAGCGCTTTGAAAACCTGTCGGAATTCAAGCGTATCGCTATGGAGTTTGAGAAAGGTTATGGCGAGGAGGTAACGCTGAAAGACTTCATTAACCATATCTCCCTGCAGGCAGAGGACGACGAGGCCGAAAGCGACAGGGTAAAGCTGATGACGGTACACGCCGCAAAAGGACTTGAATTCCCGAATGTGTTTGTTGTGGGACTTTCGGAGGGTATATTCCCGTCCTACAAGTCGATGGAGGAGCGCAAGCTTCTCGGGCTTGAGGAGGAGCGAAGGCTGTGCTATGTTGCTATAACAAGGGCAGAGCAACGGTTGTTTCTGATGGACAGCGAGGGTTTCACACCTAACGGCAAACAGAAACTACCGTCACGGTTTCTGCGTGAGATAGGTGAGGAGAATTACAGACGTATTGGTGCAATATCAAAGGAGCTGCAAAGCAGTGCAGACCGCTTCGCAAGGGAGATATGCGGTGATGCGGCTGTACCACAGAAGGACGTGGGCGAAAAGATAGTTCACCCTGCATTCGGCGAGGGTGAGATAGTCGGTATAAGTGGAAACAGCTACCGTGTGAAATTCAGTAAGCTATCAAGCGAGCGCAATATCTCAGCAGATTTTGTGGAGCGTTTCAGAAATAAGGGTACAGAACCTGCTCCGAAAAAGACAGAGCAATCTATGCCACACTTAGAGCCGACTAAAACCGAGCAACCGCCCATCATCGTGAAGCAGCCAGTTGAGCCGACACGTGAAGAAAAAAACGATATTTCCGTGGAAATAAGTGAACCTATACCTGCACCACCAGAGAAAGATGAGCGTCCCGACCTGTCGTGTTACGACAACCTGTGGGAGCGTGATGATGTGCCACATTCGGGGTGGTACTGCGTAGGTGTAACAGACCTCGGTAAGCCTGTTGGCGTATGCGAGATGTGCGGATATCATATCATCAGGTATGTCCACAGAATGAAGCATAACAACTACGGTAAGACAATAGGTGCAGGCTGTGTCTGTGCAGGCCGTATGGAGGGCGATATAGAGGCTGCAAAGAGGCGTGAGCAGGATTTCAAGAACAGGCAATCCCGCAGGAATACCTTTGTTACACGCCCGTGGAAGGTCTCTAAAAATAACAACCGTTATATAAAGGTGAATGGCAGACTTGTGGTGCTGTATCATGACGATAAACGTAAATGCTGGAGATATTCGATAGATAAGGTGTTCGGCAAGGGCAGCTATCCCACACCTGAAACAGCTATGGAAGCAGCTTTCGATGAGCTGGACAGTCCGTGATTATTAAAAACAAACGGGCAGGGAAGATAGATCCCTGCCCGTATCGGCAGTCTGCAATTTGCTCGCACTGCTTTTCAATAATGCAGGCATTTTCTTCATAGGTAAGATTGTGTTTTGCAGGCTCTTTTTCAACATTATGTGTGTAGAACTCGTTGAGTATTTCCTGGATTGCTGTTTTGTCCTATTTGTTTTCCTGTGGATGAAGGATAACGTTTACCATTTACTTGGTTTGGGACATATCATCAGTTCATTAGCATTTTATGAAAGAATAGAGAATACAAACGTGGTTAATAATTAGGGTGCAGTACAGTATCGAACCTTTTTTATATAATATAGCTTATCTCATTACCAAAACCTTGAAATATATCCGATTATGTAGTATAATATCCCTATAACAAATGTCAAAGGTGGGAGAAAAGTGCCTGAAATCGTATTTATCGACAGTGAGATAAGCGTTGCAACGCAGGATATCTGCGACCTCGGTGCAGTGAAGCCGGATAATTCGAGCGTTCATAGCACTTCACAGGAGGAGTTCTCTCACTTCGTTTCGGGGGCTGAGTATGTCTGTGGTCACAATATCATCGGCTTTGATCTGAAGTATGTCGGCAAACTTATCACAGGCTCGTACACGCCCATCGACACGCTGTATCTTTCGCCGCTGCTGTTTCCGAACAGACCTTATCACAAGCTGCTGAAAGACGATAAACTCCAGATGGAGGAACTCAACAATCCGCTCAACGACTCCATCAAGGCTATGGAGCTGTTTTATGATGAGGTAGACGCTTTCCGCAGACTGCCTAAGGCAATGCGGAGGATATTTTGTACCCTTTTATCAGATAAGTATGAGTATTCGGGCTTCTTTAAGTTTATAGGTACGAACAGCGATTACAACGCCGAAAAACTGATCAGAAAACATTTTAAGGGAAAACTCTGCGAAAATGCAGAGCTTTCTGTGCTTATATCTAACCGCCCCGTTGAGCTTGCATACTGCCTTGCACTGATAAATACGGGCAATCGCCATTCGATAATACCGCAGTGGGTACATAGGAATTTCCCAGCGGTGGAGCAGGTAATTCGGCAGCTACGAAGTAATCCATGCGGACAGTGTGATTACTGCAGATCTGCACTTGATCTGAGAGCACAGCTTAAGTCTTATTTCGGCTATGATAATTTCCGAAACTATGACGGAGAGCCGCTGCAGGAAAAGGCGGCTACTGCGGCTGTGGAGAATAAATCGCTTATTGCTGTGTTCCCTACGGGCGGCGGAAAATCCGTGACTTTCCAGCTCCCTGCACTTATGGCAGGTGAGACTTGCAGAGGTCTTACGGTGGTTATCTCGCCGCTTCAATCGCTTATGAAAGATCAGGTCGATAACCTAGCCAAAAAGGGAATTGCCGACGCTGTGACGATAAACGGAATGTTGGATCCTATCGAGCGTGCACAGGCATTTGAGAATGTATCGAGCGGACTTGCTTCGCTGCTGTATATCTCACCTGAATCTCTGCGTTCAAAGAGTATAGAAAAACTGCTTCTGGGACGGCATATCTCACGCTTCGTTATAGACGAGGCCCACTGTTTTTCTGCGTGGGGACAAGATTTCCGTGTGGACTATCTCTACATAGGCGATTTTATCAGAGAGCTTCAGGAAAAGAAAAAATTGAACTACACAATTCCCGTATCCTGCTTTACCGCTACCGCAAAGCAGAAAGTTATCTCTGATATCCGTGACTATTTCCAGAGAAAATTAGGGCTTACTCTCGATGTTTACGCAACGGGAGCGGCTCGCCATAACCTGCGTTATGAGGTCATCTACAAGGATAACGACGAGGAGAAATATCTTGCTCTGCGTAACCTTATTGAGCAGAAAAACTGCCCAACTATCGTGTATGTGTCAAAGGTAAATAGAACTTTTGAACTTGCGAATAGGCTCTGCACTGATGGATTTTCCGCACTTCCTTACAACGGTAAAATGGAGAGAAGTCAGAAGATCGAAAACCAGGAAAAGTTTATGCGTGACGAGGTGAAGATAATCGTAGCAACCTCGGCTTTTGGTATGGGCGTTGATAAATCTGATGTAAAGCTGGTCGTACATTTCGATATTTCCGCTTCGCTTGAGGACTATGTTCAGGAGGCTGGTAGAGCAGGCAGAGATGAAAACATCGACGCAGAGTGCTATGTACTATACAAGGACGATGATCTTGATGGACATTTTATGATGCTAAACCAAAGTAAGCTGTCCATCAAGGAAATAAATCAGATATGGAAAGCAATAAAGGATAACTCTCGATTCCGTCCGAAGTTTACACGCTCCGCATTGGAGCTTGCCCGTGACGCTGGATGGAACGATAATCAATCAGATATCGAAAATCGTGTGAAGAATGCTGTAAATGCACTTGAAAATGCAGGGTATTTAAAGCGTGGCAAAAATATGCCGCACGTCTATGCATCGGCAATCAATGCAAAGACAGTATCTGAGGCTATTGATATTATAAATAGATCACATCGTATGGATGATAAGCAGAAAGAGAATGCTGTAAGAATTATCCGTAGTCTTATCTCGAAACGAAGCATAGCAGAGGCAGGAAACACTGACGCAGACAGCCGTATTGATTATATTTCGGATACATTGGGTATCCCGATGGATGAGGTCATCTATTGCGTTGACGTTATGCGGCAGGAGGGACTTCTTGCCAATGCGGAGGATATGACCGCATATATCCGCAAAGGAGATACACAGAATAAGTCGGCTCGAGTGCTAAGCAGATATGCAAGGCTCGAGAGCTTTCTGCTGTCCGATATCTCGGAGGAGGGTCACAGTTACAGCCTTAAAGAGCTGAACGAGGACGCAGAAATAAACGGCATAGCTGGTACTTCCGTAAAGACTATCAAAACTCTGTTGTATTTCTGGACTATCAAAAACTACATCGAAAAGAATCACGATTTCACTGAAAAGGATACTCCGATATGCCCGTGTTATACCATTTCCGAGCTTAAAGCAAGGGCGAAAAAGCGCCATACTATCTGTGAAAAGGTGCTGGAATATCTGTATCAATCTGCAAAGGAACAGACTGCATCGGAGAAAGATGAGGTTATGGTGGAGTTCTCTGCACTGAAACTGCTTGAATATTGTAATGATAACCTCAGGCACATTATGAGTGCAGAGATCACAATGGACGAGGTGAAAGAGGCTCTGCTGTATCTCTCGAAGATAGGCGCAATCAATATTGAGGGTGGATTCCTTGTGCTATATAACGGTATGGAGATAACCCGTCTGGAGCTTAATAACAACATCCGCTACAAGGTGGAGGACTACCGTGAGCTTTCCGATTACTACAAGCAGAAGATACAGCAGATACATATCGTAGGCGAATACGCAAATATGATGGTGCGTGATTATGATGCAGCTATGCAGTTCGTGAGTGATTATTTCGGTATGGACTACAAGAAGTTTATTGCACAGTATTTTAAGGGTGAGCGTGGTGCACAGATAGAGCGCAACATCACTCCTGCAAGGCATAAGATGATATTTGACGGACTTTCCGACAAACAGCGTGAGATAATTGACGATAACGAATCGAAGTACATCGTTGTCACCGCAGGTCCTGGCAGCGGCAAGACGATGGTGCTTGTGAGAAAGCTTGTTTCCCTCTATCAGATGGAGGACACCAAGCACGAGCAGCTGCTGATGGTGACATTCTCCCGTGCGGCAGCGACCGAGTTCAGAGTAAGATTACAGGAGCTGTTAAAGGGTGCAGCTCGATATGTGGAGATAAAGACTTTCCATTCCTATTGCTTCGATCTCCTCGGAAAGATAGGCAGCCTTGAAAATTCCGACAAGGTGGTTGAGGAGGCTACCGCAAGGATAATCAGCGGCGAGGTCGAACATGGACAGATAACCAAGACTGTCGTTGTTATCGACGAGGCTCAGGATATGGATAAAAATGAGTTCGCTCTTGTAAAGGCACTTATGGAGCGAAACGAAGATATGCGTGTTATTGCTGTCGGAGATGATGATCAGAACATCTATCAGTTTAGAGGCTCGGATTCAAAGCACCTTGCATCGCTTATCACAGAATACGGTGCAAAGCAGTACAGTATGACGGATAACTACCGTAGCAGCCGCAGGATAGTGGAGCTTGCAAATGCGTTTGCCGGGCGTATCTCGGTGCGCCTGAAATCAGAGCCTATCCGTGCCGTAAGCGAGGAAGACGGCATAGTTCAGCTCACTCGCCATACGGGAAGAAACCTTGAAATTCCCGTCGTTGACTGTATTCAGAGAACATGGAGCAGCGGTACAGCGGCGGTGCTGACCTCTACCAATGATGAAGCACTGCAGGTAATGGGACTGCTCATAAAGCGTGGAATACGTGCGAAACTCATTCAGAGCTTGAAAGACTTCAAACTGAATACACTGGCGGAAGTGAAATACTTTGTCAAGATGATAAGCGTGGACAACGATACTCCAACCATTCCCAAAGAGCAATGGGAGAGGGCAAAGGAGCAGACAAAGGCATATTTTGACCGCAGCGAGTGCCTTGAAAATGTGATGAATATGATATCCGCATTTGAGGCAACCTGCGGAAACTCCATCTACCGCAGCGATTTTGATAGCTTTGTTTATGAATCGAAATACGAAGATTTTTACAGCGATGATGTGGGTGTTGTCACCGTGTCCACCATACACAAGGCAAAGGGCAGGGAGTTCGACAATGTGTATATGTTGCTGAGCGGTGTGGACAGCTCGACCGATGAAATAAAAAGAGTGCTGTATGTGGGAATGACGAGAGCTAAAAAGGCTCTGTATATCCACTGCAACAACGGCATTTTTGACGGCATAGAGGTGGAGGGTATGGAGCATTCCTCCGACAACACGACCTATCCCGAGCCCGAGGAGGTCGTGCTGCAGCTCGGTCATCGCGATGTGGTGCTAGGAGATTTCAAGGGCAAGAAGCCTGTGGTGTTCTCGTTGCAGAGCGGGGACAAGATAACGCTCTCCAATAACGCAATGTGGACGATGTATGATGGCAAACTGACGAAACTTGCGTCACTCTCCAAAACTGCCAGAACTGATGTCGCTGAGCTATTGACGAAGGGGTATTCGCCGCAGATGGCAAAGGTCAGATTCATCGTTGATTGGCATGAAAAGGATACTGATATTTCGGCGGCAGTAGTGCTGGCAGATGTGTATTTCAAAAAGTAGAAACAGCGGAGTTTTAAGGCTCCGCTGTTTCTTGTTTCTTTTTGGGATGGGTCTGATCGTAGTATTGCTGTGTTTTGGAAAATTCAACAATAGAATCAAGATTATCAATAATGAATTTTTGTGCATCAGGCGAGTATTTGTTATACCAGTAGGGAAATCCCGCAGTATTAGTTGTTTGTTCAGAAGTGATACCGAATTCAATTCTTGCATCAGTAGGCACTCTGTGATTTGTTTCATTTTTTCAAAGAAGCCCGATGCTCAATAAATATTCTGTAATCCATTTTGCCGCAAAACGTTTGCAGGTGTTTTCTTGTGTAATATCATTAATTTTCTCAACTAATGTTTTAAGAATTACGTTGAAATTAAAAGGTGTTAGCGAAATACGTTGTTCATCAGTAATATAAAATTCCTTCTTTTCGCTGTTTTGAGATGATGTTCTTATGATTTCTCCATTGTTATTTATTACTTGTTTTAGTATATCAGAGACATAGAATAAACAACGAGAAATTCTGACATTGTTTATTATGTCGTTGTCAGGGGCATATTCATCTGTAATTGGATTGATTCCATCAGCCATCTTACGGATATATGTTTCCGCACGAATCATTTTTTCAAGTTCTGTCATTATGTCACCTCATTAATAGTAATCATTTCACGATTCTCTTATAATACTCCTCCAGCTTCTCATCGCAGATCTTATGAATACGCTTGTAATCCTCTGCCTGAAGCTTTTTGAATATCCACGGATTTATGCGAATCATGGAGACATCCTTGCAACGCTGGAAAAACCTCATATCCGCAAAACGCTTGAAGGGATTTGAGAGAATGTTCCTTTCCACATCCTTGTCGGTGTAGCCGCCCTTTGCAAAGATGCTTGTTGGCTTCTCGACGATAAGTCCCTTTGCGGCTCTCATCTCGTAGAAATCCTTGAAGTAGTCCACGATGTCCTCGAGAGCAACACAGCCTTCCTCGCTGACATGGTGCATTACCGCTTTCAGCAGAACAGGCTTGTAGGAGAAGCTCATATCCATCTTCTTCACGAACTCCATAAACTTGGACTTTATGTTGCTCTGCGTGATGAGATCCCAGCCGAACTGCTCTGCGTAAGCCTTGACAGTGCTTTCTTTGAAATAGTTGAAGAATCTGTTCTCGCTTATCGGAACAGCAAGGTCGGGAACTATCTTTTCCTCGCGGATATAGCGCTCTACGGTCTCGGACTGAACATCCACCATACGCACAAATTCAAGCTGGGATATCATATCCTTGACTTCCGTCTGCCAGTTGAAAAGGTCGATAAGCTCATAGTCTGTGGCGTCTATCGGTGTGTCAAGATATGCCACAGGCTTCTCGCCCTTGTATGTCATATCGGGATCATGTTTGCGGAGTTTTTCGGGAGCGAGGGTGTATTCAAACGGGTGATACTCCGCAATGTTCAGCAGACGGTGCATTGAGTAGGGGAGCCTGAACATATTTGCGTTGTCCACAAAATCGAACACCAGCAGATCGCTCTTGTTCTCGCACTTTCTTGTGCCTCTGCCAAGCTGTTGCATATAAATTGTCTTTGACATCGTGGGACGAGCCATAAACAGCACCTGCGTGTGCGGACTGTCCCAGCCCTCGTTCAGCAGGTCACAGGCACACAGAACATCTATGTCACCGTGCTCATAGCGTTCAAGAATAGCGTTTCTCACAGCAACCTTTGTGCTACCGGAAATGCTCTCGGCGTTTACACCTGCTTCTTTTAACAGCCTTGCTATCTCGGCGGCGTGGTTGACACTGGTGCAGAAAATAACGGTCTTTCTGCCTCTGGTATATTCAAGATAGGTCTTTACAATAAGTTCGTTTCTTTCGGGAACGAACAGCTTGCTTTCAAGATCCTGTGCATCGTATCTGATGCCGTGTATGCGTACATCCGAGAGGTCGATGTCAGTCTTGACTCTTACACAGCGAATAGGGGCGAGGATACCCTGTTCAACAGCGGTTTTGAGATCCATCTTATGAGCAACATTCTGAAACAGCTCTAGCATATCCTGACCGTCGGTGCGTTCGGGGGTTGCGGTAAGTCCGAGGATGAATTTCGGCTTGAAATACGACAGAATCGCCTGATAGCTTTTGGAAGCGGCATGGTGACACTCGTCAATGATGATGTAGTCGAACTCGTTGAAGGCGAATTCTTCAAGGTGCTTGGTTATTGTCTGGATGGTTGCGAAAACAACGGTGCAGTCCTTGTCTTTTGCAAGACCTGTATATTCACCGAGAGTTGCTTCAGGCCACAGCTTTGCGAAGGTCTCCTTCGCCTGATCAGCGAGTTTGAGCGCATTCACAAGGAACAGTGTTTTTCCACCCACAGCCTTTGCGTCGGTGCAGGCTGTGACAGTTTTTCCTACGCCTGTTGCGTGGTATAGCAGGGCAATGGTCTCACCGTTCTCACGCATCTGTCTGAGGCTGTCGATAGCCTCCTGCTGATATTCCCTCAGCTCAAAGGACTGACCTTTCTGCGTAGGGAGGTAGTTCTCTATCGCCTTGAGGTCGGGCGTTTCACCGAGGAAGGTGTATAGCTCGTCCTTAATTCTGTCAGGCTGATTTTTGAGCTGATTATACACCCAGCGGTAGATCATCCAGCCCTGATATGTAAGGCTGTTCTGCTTGAGCATATCATCTATGTATTTGTTTTCGGAGACCTTGCTGGGGTTGTGGTAGGTCTCGCCGTCTATTTCAATAGCAATCTTCTCCGCACCGCTTATGAGGGCGAAATCTATGAACCTCTGTTTGCCGTAGATATCTGCGAAGGGGTACTGTATGTAGAGGTTCTCTGCTTTGTCAGGGCCGAATGTCTCGCAGAAAAGCTGAACGAACAGATCCTCGGCAGGACTGTTGACGGAATTCACAAGCTTTGTGTTTTCGGGCATATTACTCCTCCACCTTTTCGAGGTATATTCTTTCGGCAAAGCTACCGTGCTTGTCTGCCTTAGCCCTGCGAACTTGTTCAAGCTCCTCCGCAGAGCTTCCGCGTGCAAGAGCAATAGCGTAGATGACTTCCATCATATCTGCAAGCTCTTCTATGCTCTTGTCAGCCTGATATTCGGCACATTCCTCGTTCAGTTTGCGATCAAGTTCGCAGAGGTATTCATCTTCAGATAGCGTGTGGCAGTAAGCCTTCTTGCCTGCGGATTCTATTATAGCGGGGATTTTGTCCCGTACAAGCTTGTTGTGGATTATCTCGGACATAGCGGTGCCTCCTTGTGATATTGTGCTTTAAGTATAGCACTTTTGGGGGAGGTTTTCAATTAGTTTATTAAAAAAGTTTGTGTGCATTGATTGACAAGATGTTTTTAATAGTATATAATTAGTATGTGATTGACTGTAATCAAATGTAATATCTAATTGGAGGTTGCGTTATGTCAAAATTGAATGTTGATCAAAAAACAATCAAGCAGTTACTTGAGGATAAAAGATCAGATTTTCTAATACCTGATTATCAACGACCTTATGCATGGTCGGAAACTGAATGCCAAACTCTCTGGGATGATATTTTTTCTTTCGCATTTCCTGAAAATGATTGTGATCTTTTTAGTCGTGATGATGAGTACTTTCTAGGCCCAATCGTTACATATCAAAATAATGGTAAACTTGAAGTAATTGATGGTCAGCAACGATTGACAACGCTTATGTTGTTGTTAAGGGCATTTTATACAAGGTTTGGCAAAATGCAAGATAAAAACTCTATTGCTGCTCGTAGAACAATAGAAAAGTGTATATGGAAGACTGATGAATTTGATGAACCTGACAAAGAAGCATTAAAAATTGATTCTGAAGTTGCGACTGATAAGGATAAGGAAGAATTTTTGCATATACTAAAAACAGGTGAAGTGACAAAGGATCAAAAAAGTAATTATGCGGCAAATTTTAGGTTTTTTGAGAATAAGATTAATACTTTTCTTAATGAGTTTCCTGCTTTTTTCTCGTATCTTCCAATGAGAATACTAAATAACTGTATACTGTTACCTATTGAAGCCGAGTCGCAGGATACAGCATTGCGTATTTTCTCAACATTGAATGATAGAGGTAAGCCACTTTCGGATGCAGATATATTTAAGGCTCAGTTTTATAAGCATTATGCGATGAAAGATGAGAAGGATCTTTTCATTGAGAAATGGAAGAATCTTGAAGAACTGTGTGAGAAGATTTTTCATCCGATTTCAGGTACACCTATGGATGAGTTATTTACACGATATATGTACTATGAAAGAGCAAAAATGGGAATTAAAGCATCAACTACAGAGGCTTTGAGGAAGTTTTATGAGAAGAACTCTTATCAGTTGTTGAAGAATGACGAGACATTGGATAATTTGATACAATTAGCTGATTTCTGGAATGATGTATCAACACAGGATAATGAAAGATTCAGTAATAGAATTTTACGAAGACTATTTGTTCTTAATTATGCACCGAACGGAATGTGGACATATTTTGTTTCAGTATATTTTATGGCAAATAAAGATAATGAAGGAAAGCTTGATGACGAAAAGTTCTATGTTTTTCTTAATAAAATAACTGCATTTATTTGGGCTTATGCTGTTACTAATCCTGGTGTTAATGCTTTGCGTACGCCAGTATTTGCGGAAATGTTAAATGTTGTAAATGGCAAAACAGTTGAATTTTGTGATTATAAATTTGATTTGATAAAAGTTGAGAGTATGTTTAATAACTACACATTTAGCAATGTTAGACCTATTACTAAATCAATGATAGCTTGGTGGGCGTTTAATACTGAAACACAAAAGCTTTTATCATTAGAAACTGTCTTTGAAATAGAGCATATTTATGCGAAAAATAGACAAGAGCAAGAACATAGTTTAATTAATCCTAAGAATCTTGAAACTCTTGGTAATAAAGCTTTGTTAGAGAAGAGAATCAATATTCGTGCCTCAGATTATCGATTTATGGATAAATCTAAGTACTATAAAGGGTTCAAAAACAGTAGAAATCAAATTAAAGAGGGCACAAAGGTACAAGAGCTTCTTGATTTTGCTGATCAAAGACTAGACTTTGGTGAGAATGATATTGAGCAAAGAAATAGTGATATTATTGATGGATTTATAGACTTTTTGAAAAAGAACAATTTGGGATTATAGAGAACTGCTAATGATAATGTCCGATAGCCGTAAAGCTATCGGACTTGTTCATTTCTTGTTCTTTCTGACGTACTCAATGACCGCCTCTTTCGGAATCATCCACAGCCTACCGTCACGGAATGCACCTATCCTGCCGCTTCGGAGCAGGTCATAAGCCTTATTTCTGCCTATTCGGAGCATAAAGCACAGCTCCTCAACTGTGATCATATCGTTGTAATCTTCAAACATTGTGTACCTCCGTATTGTTTTGATTACTGTTATGTTTGCATTGAGGTGAATTATAATTGCGGTTTTCTGTTATGCGCGGTTGATAAGGATCATTCTGACAGGGAAAAAGCGTTTATTAACGCTAAGACGATATAAACATCGTATACTGCTTTGTGAGGTGAAATTCGGTATCAACAGGCATTCCAAAAACGGTGCTTTGTGGGAAGTAGATTTTGGGATAAGTTCTGGGAAGAAAACAGGTTGATTTAGTCTCAAAAACAGGGTGATTCCAGGGTGCAGAAAAATTACCCATAAACGAACGTTTGTGGGTAGGGTCTATTGTAACTCAGAAGTGAAACAGTGTAAGTTTTTTGTATTGAAATCACTGACATATATAGGCAATATCAATCTTCGATGTTTGATATACAAAATAATAGGCTGTGCAGTTATTGCACAGCCTTTGCTATAACTTACGGCTTCACCGCTACCTTGATGACCCCATCCAGCCGTTTCTCGAAAAGCTCATAAGCCGCCTCGATATCCGACAGGGGGTAGGTATGGGTGATAAGCGGCGTGGTGTCTATCTCGCCGTTTTCGATAAGACGGAGAATCTCTTCGCAGTCACAGCCGTCAACGCCGCCCGTCTTGAATATCAGATTCTTGCCGTACATATCAGGAAGCGGCAAGGCCTGCGGTTTGTCGTACAGTGCGACTACTGTTACAATAGCATTAGATCGAGCACACTCCCACGCAAGACGGAATGTATCCTCGCTTCCTGCAACTTCAATCACTACATCAGCACCGTTGTGGTCGGAGTTTTCCTTAACGAATTCCGCAACATTTTCGGGAGAGACCGTCAGCACCTCGGGATAATGCTGGTTTACGAATTTAATTCTGTCCTCGTCCTTTTCGCAGATGATGATACGCTTCGGTTTTTTCAGCATTACGCACAGCAGAGTACATAATCCAGTAGGGCCTGCACCGATTATCAACACTGTATCTTCCTCGGTTATTTCGGAGATACGAGCCGCCCAGAAGCCTGTTGCAAGGACATCTCCCACAAGCAGAGCCTGCTCATCACTGACGGAATCGGGAATCTTATTCAGACCTTGTTGTGCAAGCGGCACTCTGACGTATTCCGTCTGACCGCCGTCAATGCGACAGCCGAGTGCCCAGCCACCATCAGGGTCGGTGCAGTTGTTGACAAAGCCTTTCTTGCAGAAGAAGCACTCGCCGCAGAAGGTCTCCACATTGACAGTGACCCTGTCACCGACCTTTACGGAGGTGACCGCAGAGCCGACTTCCTCCACAACTCCTACCATCTCGTGACCGACGGTAATTCCCTTGACAGCACGCGGCACCGAGCCGTGTTTTATGTGCAGGTCGCTGGAGCAGATACTCGCAAGCGTTACCCTGACGATAGCGTCGGTGTCGCTCCGGAGCGTGGGTCTGGGTTTTTCTATCAGCTGAAAATTGCCTTTATCTATGTATGTATAAGCAAGCATTTTGTTACCTCTCTTTTTGTGATATATCTATTGTATCATATTTCCACGGAAATTCCAAGTGTATACTGTGCAGAAGAATTGACTTGTATGAAAGTATATGTTATAATTAGTTTGACGATAAATTGGAATTTTACGAGGTGATTAAAGTGTTAGTTTACTCTATTATTATGTTTTTAGTTGCAGTTATTTTTGCAGGAATGGGTATTACAATATACCGAGGCAAAACTGATTTAATTCACGATTACCATCAAACAAAAGTTACAGATAAATCAGCCTACGGAAAAGCCTTTGGAAAAGCAATGTTTGTAATTGCAATAGCATTACTGCTCAGCGGTATAATAGGTTTGCTGGATAATTTGTTTCTTCTTGCTGTTGTGGTTCTGATTATAGGACTATGTGTTGGAGTAGGCTGCATTGCTGCTGTACAAATAAAGTACAATAAAGGAGTTTTCTAAATTATATTTTAACTGCGAAATGGTATTAAGAAACACCGACATCAGGTCATTTTATGATAAGGAGAACGATATATGAACAACATTACAGATATGCAGAAAATATATGAGGTTTCAAAAATATGGAAAGAAGCGGCGTATAACTTTGCGTTCTGGGATAAGGTCGATATCGACTGGGACGAGGAGTACAGAAAGACACTCGTAAAAGTCCTTGAAACAAATGATCTGTATGATTATTATATGGAGCTGACCCGTTTTGTTGCACTTCTTGGTGACGGACATACAGGTGTCAATATGCCAATGGAACTTATGCAGAACCCCGAGTATTTTTCTATGCTTCCTGTTCAGCTTTGGAGGTTTGACAACGAAATTGTTGTACTGAATGTCACAGCGGATCCGAAGGACAGTATCCCTTTGTACAGTGTTCTGAAAAAGGTGGACGGGATAGATGCGGATGACTATATCAGAGAGTACTGTTATCCGTATATATGGCATAGCAATGAAGCGGCGTGCGGTCTTGCAGCTATGAATGGACTTATGTTCGGAAAACGGGGGAGCGGTGCTGTTTTCACATTTGAGAAGGACGGCAGACAGTCCGATATCCGCCTTGAAAGAGATGACCCTTCAAAAATGGCTTGGAGCATAACGGATTTTTCGCCTAAGCAGGATGATGCTCAAAGGCTCATCAGCAGCTCAGATGTACATAAGGTCTGTATAACAGCCGATAATATAGCTGTAATAAGGATGACATCATTTGAAGATCATTCTATGTGCGAGAAGATCTATGCGGATTTTGAGGAGCTTAGCAAAGCCGCAGGTTATATCATAGATGTCAGAGGAAACAGCGGCGGCAACAGTGCAAATGCCGATAGGATCGCAGCTTTGTTTATCAAGGGAGAATTCAGGAGTTGCTTCGCAGAAACTCAGCTTTATGAGCCTACATATAAAGCGAGGTCGGTGTTCAGGGAGGATCTCAAAGGACTGTCGCTTGAAGAGATGCAGGAAAAATATGTCAATGATGAGGAAAGCATAAAGACCTTCAGGATAGGCAGGAATATGTTTTATGTAAAAGATGAAGGCAATGTAGTTCCTTACAACGCTCCGGGTAAACTTAACGGTCCGATAGTCGTCCTTATGAATGAATATACCATATCTGCGGCAGAGGATTTCATTGATGTGATGAAGATGTATACGGATGCTGTGTTTGTAGGCACTAACACAGCAGGAACGAGCGGACAGCCTTTGTTTGAACAGCTGGAAAGCGGCGGATCTTTCCGCATTTGTACACGCAGGTGTATTGCTCAGAATGGTGAGGATATCTACAATAAAGGATTTGCTCCTGATGTGAGAATAGTCCAGACAGCTGAAGATTTCGCAGCAAAGCGTGACAGGACAATGGAAAAGGGTCTGGAAATAATAAGAGAGAGCTGTAAATAACGCTGTATTGATTATATTTGTTATATGTTACACAGTAAAATCCCGAAAAATGAAATACCGTAATCCGCACAGCAGAGTCGTTTGTGCAGTGTAAGTTCCCTGAAGATACGAAGCTGGTAGGGAAGAGTATAGACTAAATCGGAGAACTTCCTATACACTTGCAGCTGAAGTGTCTCCGTTTGCG
Source organism: Oscillospiraceae bacterium (assembly GCA_045606505.1). Lineage (GTDB taxonomy): Bacteria > Bacillota > Clostridia > Oscillospirales > Ruminococcaceae > CAG-115. Next base: position 7,814 of record JAZUSC010000011.1, on the reverse strand, counting down.
TGCTGTTCATACAATTGTTGAAGCTGCACAAAAAGCTGGAAACAGTCGATTGACTCTGACGTACTACGAGAAGGGTAGGACTACGAGGGTGAAGCAGCGGACAGTATAGAGGCTCATAGAGATCTACGATAAACATTAAGGGAGCAGTTGCGAACTGCTCCCTTATTTCTGTGGAAATACTCGACATGTTTCAGGTAACTGTCGGGTAACTGAATGACATTATAATTCTCAGAACAGGTAACCAACGGCTCCGTTAAGCCAATTACTTCGGTTACCATAAGCAAAAAGACCGCTGATTCCGTTTCCCAATGCAACTTACCCTTCGAAAAACGCAGGTCACCGAAAATTCCTTGCTAAGCAATCTCCTTTCTGCTAAAATAAAGCCAACGAGGAAAGGAGACAGGAAAATGACGATACTTGATGTAAGGAATCTCACCAAAAAATACGGCGATTTTACTGCTGTTGACAGCATTTCTTTCAAGGCAGAGCAGGGCGAGCTTCTGGGCTTTCTCGGTGTGAACGGCGCAGGAAAATCCACCACCATAAATATGCTCTCAACGCTGCTGAGCCCCGACGGAGGTACGGCGGAGGTGTGCGGCTGTGAGCTTGGTAAGGAAGATAACGGCATACGCAGGAAGATAGGAATAGTCTTTCAGCAGAATTGCCTTGACGGGATACTTACCGTTCAGGAAAACCTCATCTGCCGAGGTGTGATACACGGTGCCACCAAATCGGAGGCAAGAAAAAGGCTTTCGGAGCTGTGCGATATCCTCTCGCTCGGAGATATCCTGAAAAAGCGCTATCAAAAGCTTTCGGGCGGTCAGAAAAGACGTTGCGAGATCGCTGCGGCGCTTATGCACACACCCGAGCTGCTGTTCCTTGACGAGCCTACAACAGGTCTCGACCCCGCAACCAGAAAGGATGTCTGGCAGGCGGTGGAGGATCTTAGAAAAAACACAGGAATGACGGTCTTTCTCACCACTCACTATATGGAGGAGGCGGCCGCCGCAAACAGGATAATCATAATCGATAAGGGACGGATAATGGCGGAGGGCACGCCCTTTGAGCTGAAAGAAAAATATGCGTCCGATACGGTGAGGATATACTGCTCGGGCGATTCTTCAGCGGAGATATGCGGAAGATTAGTGGAGCAGGGCATAAACGCTGCCATAGAGGAATACGGACTTCAGTTTGCGGTAAAGAACACCTGCAACGCACTTTCGCCGCTGTATTCCGTAAGAGATATGATAGACGGCTTTGAGGTGATACAGGGAAGCATGGATAACGTGTTCCTTAATGTCTGCGGCAGAGAAAAGGAGTGAGCGGAATGACTGGTTTTACAGAGCTTGTGAAAAGAAATATAAGGGTATATATCCGTGACAAGGGAGCGGTGTTCTTCTCGCTTCTGTCAATGCTTATCGTTCTCGGACTTATGCTTTTCTTCCTCGGGGATATGAATATAAGCAGTCTTACCGATCTTCTCGGGGAATTCCCGAACCGAAACGCAGACACAGACAAGCAGAATGCGGAGCTTTTCGTTATGCTGTGGACCTGCGGCGGTATTCTTTCCATAAATGCCGCAACAGTAACGCTTGCGGTGTATTCCTCGATGATAAGCGACAGGAAAAAGGGCGTTCTGAACTCCATATACACCGCACCCGTAAGCAGGCTCACGATATCCGCCGCTTATGTCACATCTGCCTGGATATGCTCGGTGATTATCTGCACACTGACGCTTGCAATTTCTGAAATTTATTGTATAATACAAGGAGGGGCAGTTTTTACCCTCGTGTCGCATTTAAAGCTCATGGGAATGATAATGGCGAACTCCTTTACATACGCCTCGCTTATGTACCTTGCAGCTGTGCTGGTAAAGACCGAGGGCGCTTGGAGCGGAATGGGTACGGTGATAGGTACTCTTGTGGGATTTCTCGGCGGCATTTATCTGCCCATCGGCTCTCTTGCTGAGGAGATAGGGGCAGGACTTAAATTCTTCCCCGTAATTTACGGAGCGAAGATGTTCAGAAGCGTGATGACAGTGGATATCTGCAATGAGATGTTCACTGACGCTCCCGAAGCGTTCAGGTCGGAATACCTTAACGCTATGGGCGTGAATATCGACTTTTTCGGTGCAGAGATAAGCGACGGCGGCTGTGTGGCGATACTGTTGGTATGCGGACTGGTGTTACTTGCCGCAGGAGCGTTTGTGACAGGCGTCAAATCAAAGCGTGACAGATAACAAGCTTATTTAACAGGAGGTGCGCAGGCTTGAAGATAATTATCGAGCCCCTTTCGGAGGGCGCTGAAGAAGAAATAATCATCAGGAGCAACAGCTTTGACAGCGAGCTCATGGAGCTTATCTATTCCCTGAAAGCGGGGCGCAGTAAGCTTACCGCATTCAATGACGATGAGATACTGAAGCTTGCTCCGAGCGATATATTCTATTTTGAATCGGTGGACAATCATGTCTGCGCCTGCTGTGAAAACAGCGTTTACGAAGTGAAGCAAAAGCTGTATGAGCTTGAACGGATATACGAAAACACTGATTTTATTCGCATTTCAAAGGCGATGATAGTGAATGTATCAAAGATATCTAAAATAGTTCCCATGTTCAACGGGCGGCTAGAGGCTGTGCTGAGCAACAACGAACGGGTAGTGATCTCCCGTCAGTATGTTCCAGATCTGAAGAAAAAGCTGGGTGTTTAAGGAGGCAGTTATGAAGTTTTTTAAGAGTTTTCTGAATTTTTTCACAGCGATCACAACTGCCATAACTGCGTTGGTGGGAGCCGTGACACTTATAAGCGGCTACACGGGAGTATCGCCGTACATTCCGTTGCAGATACTCGGCTCGGGTGCGGTCACAGCGCTGATAACGGCAGTCATATACAGCTTTGAATTCAGGAGCAGAAAGCATTTTATCCTGATGACAGCGATACATTATGTCCTGCTCTGCATAACTATGAACGCCATCGGAATAATGTTCGGCTGGATAGATGCAACAGTCATCGGTATCCTGATGATGTGCGTAGATGTCGCTGTTGTGTATGTCATAGTTTTCGGCATCACCTACGTTCTGATGAAGAAAGAGGCGGACGAGCTGAACCGTGCACTGAATGAAAGGAACAAAAAGAAATGACGATCTGATGTCGGTGAGTATACTGAAACACGATCCCTCCCTTTCCGCTGTGGAAAAGGGAGGGATTTTCGATGTTTGATTTATTATCAGGGCGATATTGGAGAGTAGCTTTGTCAGTGCAGCTGTCCCCATGATTATATTGGTTTTAAGTTTAAGCAGCTGGCTTGTGCGTTCGCTTCTTTCTTAAATGCTTTGGACGGTTAATTGACTTTTATGTAGATGTGTGATATAATATGTCTATAAAATTGACAATTGTCAGCCGAAAAAATTGTTAAATTTGCCAAAAAACAAATCTTGTTCCAACAAAATACAATTATAGGGTTAATCGTCATTCTAGCATTATTCCTGTAGTTATAATAAATCTATAACCAAAAAAGAGGCATTACCATGAAAAATATGAACAAAGAAAAAATGAATTGCAGATCAATTTGTTGTATTCTGATAGCTATTCTATTAACTTTCCTGCTTATCCCGCAAACCACTTTTGCTGATGAACAAAAGGTTATAAGAGTTGGCTATGACAGTAATTCTCAGTTTATCAAAGAAAATGACGGGCACTATTACGGATATGGTGTTGAGTATCTCGAAAAAATGGCTGAATACACTGGTTGGAAGTATGAATATGTCAGAGTTGATAGCTGGCACGATACTTTTGATATGTTGCGTAATGGCAGCATTGATCTGATTTGTACAGCTCACTATACTGAACAGCGTGCAGCAGAGTTTCTATATTCAGAGATGCCTATTGGATATGAAATTTCTATTCTCTATGCAAGAACAGACAGTAAGTATTTCTATCAGGATTACGATGCAATGCAGGGCAGTAAGATCGGCTTGCTTTTAGATAGTTATTCTTCCGCAGACTTCGAAAAGTATGCGCAGGATGTGAAAATTGAATATGAAGGTGTATATTTCACTAAAGTAAACGATATGAAAACAGCCCTCGATAATGGCGAGATTGATATGATGGTAGTTGGAAGCCGTTATGCTACTTCAGGGTTGAAATTGGTGGATATTTCCGGTACAGACGCATTTTATTGCCTGGCAAGAAAAAATAACCAGGCTTTGATCGATGAGGTAGATGATGTTCTTCATGAGATCATGTTCGATGAACCATCTTTTGAAGGCGAATTGAGAGCTAAATATTTCAGCCATTATTCTATAAGCAGTATGCCTCTTTACACCAAAGAGGAGTTGAATTACATAAATGATCTCGGTACTATTAAAGTAAAGCTTATTCAGGATCAGCATCCTTCTTGCTATGTGGACAACGGTGAGACCAAGGGTATCTGGGCAGAGGTAATAAAGCTTCTTGCTAAGAAGAGTGGTATCGATCTTGTGCTTGAGGGTGGCGACCTTGAGAATTATTCTCAGGAAACATATAAGCAATATATGGATAATGGTTATCTTCTTCTGCGGACGCAGAATGCGTTACAACATATGAGCGATATGAAGGATACTATTATCTCCAATTCCATTACAAATGTTTCTGTTTCTTATTTCAAACGCAAAGCAGCATTTGTTGAAGATAAATATGTTTCCCATATTATTGCATTGACAAAGGATCTGTCATATTTAGAGCCAATGCTTCTTGAGGAAAATCCTGATTATGATATTCAGTATTTTGACGATGCAAAATCTTGCTTTGAAGCACTTATTAGCAAAAAAGTTGGTATAGTGATACAGAATACACACCGTGCAAGTTATCTAATGCAAAAACCTGCCTATTCGGATCAGATCACTGCGGTTCCCGGAGTAGATCACGGAAACAATGTGTGTTTAGTGGCGTATGAAAACCAACAGATGCTTATAGATATTATTAACAAGGCTATTCATCATATCTCATACGATGAGATCAATGAGATCGTGAAACGTGAATTGCTTGCATCACCCTATCCTCTCGAAACCGATGACTTCGTTTATCAGAACTGGAAATGGATGCTCATAGTTGCCATTCTCTTAACATTCGCAATAATTGGATATGCTGTTTTTACAAATAAATTAGCAAATGCGAAAATACAAAAAAGGGAATTTGAATTCCTTCAGAAAAAAGCACGCGAAAATGAAATTACAGGTCTTTATAACCGTTCCTATTTCTATGAGGTTGTAGAAAAGCTTATTAAAGATTCAGATGAAGAATTTTATATTATTTCTATGAATATTTCCAACTTCAGAATAATAAATGAGCACTACGGCATGAGCGTTGGTGACCGTATACTGAAAGAAATAGGAAAACAGCTGCAGAAATTGGATGAAAACAGTCGTATGATATTTGGTTGTTTTATGATGGACAATTATTATATGTGCGTTCCTAAATCTGAATTTGATCAGCTGAAATTACCAAAGTTATTCAAGACCTTCCTTGATGATATTGATATACGCGTAGTTTATGGTGTGTTCTTGGTAGAAGATAAGGAACTGCCTGTCAATGTTATGTGTGACAGGGCGTTGGAAGCGACTCGCAACAAAAATCATACTTATAAGGATTATATACATTTTTATGACGACAATATTCGCAAGCAGGCTCAGTTAGAACATGAGATAGAGTCTGAAATGGAACAGGCTTTAGCAGAAAACCAGTTTTTTATAGTTGTTCAGCCGAAATATGATTCGATCACTGAGAAGATAGTTGGTGGTGAAGCATTGGTGCGTTGGCAGCATCCCCAAAAGGGTCTTGTTTCTCCCGGCGTATTTATCAGTGTGTTTGAAAGCAACGGATTTATCGACCCTCTTGATCATTATATCTGGGAAGAAACCTGTCGTCTGCAGGCAGGATTAAAGAAAAAGGGGATTAATATCGTTCCTATATCAATTAACGTATCCAGAATTCACTTCTATAGCAGTGAGTTGCGCAGTCAGCTTAGCGAGCTCATCAAAAAATACGACCTGGAGCCTGCGGATATTGAACTTGAGATAACAGAATCGCTCTGCAGTGAGGATTCAGGTAAGATCTTTGATACGCTCCGTGAACTTCAGTCGGATGGTTTCAGAATTGCTATGGATGATTTCGGAAGCGGATATTCTTCGCTTAATATGCTGAAAGAAATGCCATTGGATATTATTAAGCTTGATCTGAAATTCCTAGATGGAGAGGGCGATAAGAGCCAGATCATAATGAAGTCGTTGATAGAAATGGCACACACTATGGAGCTCGATGTTGTTGTAGAAGGTGTTGAACTTCTCTCGCAAGTTGAGTTCCTGCGCCAGTTTGAAAAGTGTTATCTGCAAGGATATTATTACTCTAAACCTGTACCAACTGAAGTGTTTGAAGAGATGTTAAAAAACTGAGGCTTTTAAATTAAGTTAGCGGATGTTTGTTTTTGCCCTTTAGCTCTTCTTGCCGAGGTGATCTGAATGAATGAAGAATGTCTGATCTGCAAAGCGCCGCTTGAATACCTTGACGCTGACGAAGCGATGGAGTGTGAGCTTTGCCACAAAAAGCAGAACAGTAAAACAAGATGTGTGAACGGCCATTTTGTCTGCGATGAATGTCACACGAGCGGAATGGACGGGATGATTTCGATATGCCTGAACAGCAGGTCTGATGACCCTGTTGAGATCATGGAAGAAATGATGTCTATGCCGTCCTGTCATATGCATGGTCCTGAGCATCACACGATGGTGGGTTCTGCTCTCCTGACCGCTTACAGGAATGCGGGCGGAGATATCGACCTGAAAGCCGCACTGTATGAGATGCAGAGGAGAGGAAAGCAGGTCCCGGGCGGTGCCTGCGGCTTCTGGGGAGCTTGCGGAGCAGGCGTCAGCACGGGTATGTATGTTTCGGTCGCACTAAAGGCAACGCCGCTTGCAGGAGAGGCTTGGGGACTTTCCAATCAGATGACTGCCAGAGCACTGGACGCCATAGGAAAGAACGGCGGTCCACGTTGCTGTAAAAGAGATTCTTACCTCGCTATCATCGAGGCGGTCAGATTCACTGAGGAGAAGCTGGGCGTAAAAATGAAGCTGGGACAGGTCACCTGCTCACGCTCGCATATGAATAATCAATGCAGGCTGGAGGAGTGTCCGTTTTACAGCAAACCAAAGAAAAAGATAGCGTTTATCTGTGTACATAACTCCTGCCGCAGTCAGATCGCAGAAGCTCTCGGAAAGCACCTTGCGCCCGATGCTTTTGAGTCATACTCCGCAGGAACAGAAACAAAGCCGCAGATCAATCAGGATGCGGTAAGGCTCATGAAAGAGCTGTATGGTATAGATATGGAGCAGACGCAGTATTCCAAAACCATAACAGATATTCCGAAGCCCGATATTGCTATCTCTATGGGCTGCAATGTAGGATGTCCCTTTATCGGCAGAGCCTTTGACGATAACTGGGAGCTGGATGACCCCACAGGAAAGTCGGACGAGGAATTCATAAGCATAATCAAAAGGATAGAAGAAAACATATTAAAGCTAAAGGATATGTACGGATAATATCTGAGTCGCATTCGTGAAAATGAGTGCGGCTTTTGCTTTGCGGTATTGAGTTTTTGAGAAAGATGTGGTAAAATAAACTCACCGATAAATTAGAATTTTGCGGCGAGGTGAAAGACGTTGAATTATGTAGAATATGGAAAAGAAAATAATGATGTAATTATCCTCTTACACGGAGGCGGTTTATCATGGTGGAATTACAAAGAAGTTGCTGAAAGACTGCAAACGGATTATCATGTGTTTTTGC
>JAZUSC010000010.1:0-28233 GCA_045606505.1 Oscillospiraceae bacterium | reverse complement strand
CATATCGACAAAAAACGCTTCCCCGATGCAGAGTTTATTGAGCTTTTCCCCTCTGACGCAATATATCTGGGAGAGAAAAACCGCTCGATGCTTTCCAACGGCACACTGGATTTCGACGGCAGAAATGCCGCCACACGTATCGAATTAGGCGAACAGGAGACCACAGCATTCTTTATGCTGATGAGCTCTTCAAACAGAATGATTTTACCATAAAATACATAAGCGGCTTTTGACAACATCAATAGCCGCTTGATTATATATAACATCGAATATGAAAAGCATAATTACTGTATCTATTTCCCTGTGCGGAAGTCCTTTATACCACGGAGGATTGCTTTTTTTGCGTTAAGTGCCTGCTCCTCTGTTGCAGGGTCTACGCCTTTAAGCGGATAATCCATTCCAAGTGCGTCGTACTTTGAAACTCCCATAACGTGATACGGAAGCACATCAAGAGCCTTTACGTTTTTCAGCTTTCCTATAAATCTGCCAAGCTCGTAAAGGTGTTTATCCTCGGTGGTGATACTCGGCACAACAACGTGTCTTATCCACACAGGCACATTTTTCTCCGCAAGATATTCCGCAAAGGCAAGTATCCTCTTATTCTCCTGTCCTGTAAGCTCCTTGTGTAGTTCACTGTCGATATGCTTTATATCCAGCATTACAAGGTCAACGCTCTGTATCAGTCGGTCGAACTTTTCGGTATTTTCGGGGGTGAAAGTTATTCCCGAGGTATCTATACAGGTGTGTATACCCTGCCCTTTTGCACTTTCAAGCAGCTCCGTAACGAAATCCATTTGTATAAGCGGCTCTCCGCCCGTAACGGTAATACCTCCGTCCTTGTAAAACTCCCTGCATTTGCTGTACTCATTCAAAAGCTGCTCTACTGTCATCTCTTTACCTGCGTTAAGCTCCCAAGTATCGGGATTGTGACAGTACTTGCACCGCATAGGACAGCCCTGCATAAACACAACAAAACGTATTCCGGGGCCGTCTACCGTGCCGAAGCTTTCGGTGGAGTGTATCTTTCCTATCATTTTTCACCTCAAAACAGGGCAGCATAACGCTGCCCTGTCATAGTTATATCTTTGTATGGAATGTTCTTGCGATAACATCGTCCTGCTGCTCTTTTGTCAGCTTTATGAAGTTCACCGCATAACCCGAAACTCTGATAGTAAGCTGGGGGTACTTCTCAGGGTGAGCCTGTGCGTCCAGCAGAGTTTCCCTTGTAAACACATTTACGTTAAGGTGATGTCCACCCTTCATTGCGTAGCCGTCAAGAAGTGTTACCAGATTATCTACTTGAAGCTTGTTATTATCCATATTACTTATCCTCCTCATCATCGTCAATGCCCTTGTGTAAAGTCGGGACACTGCAAGCCATATTACCTGTACAGCATTCTGTACTGTTCATTGTCTTTTCCGTGATGTCGTTTTCATCTCCGTCCGAATCTTTCTCAGCGGAAACATTTATGTGAGCTGAGCCCTCCGCACAAAGGCGGTCGAGCATTTCAGCCAACTTTCTCGCTTCATCATTACTGCACATCTGCGGCAGCCTTTCTCAGCTCTTCCTCGGTCATATCGAGGTCGAAATCAAGCTCCTCCAACATAGACAGACCTGCCTTGCCAAGTGCGTCAGGCACAATGGAGAAGGTGTTTGAAATACCGTCCTGTGCGTGTTTGAAAGGAAGCTTTGCAACAGAGGACAGGGACGCTGCTGCACCGTGGGTATCTCTTCCGTACATAGGGTTAGCACCCGGTGCAAGGGGAATTCCCATCTTTCTGCCGTCGGGAGTGTTACCTGTCTTCTTACCGTATACAACGTTTGATGTTATAGTAAGGATAGACATTGTAGGCACACTGTTACGATAGGTATGGTGACGCTTTATCTTCTCCATAAAGGTTTCAACGATGTTTACCGCAATATCATCAACACGGTCATCATTGTTGCCGTATTTCGGGAAGTCGCCCTCTACCTCGTAGTCTACGACTACACCGTCCTCATCTCTGATACACTTTACCTTAGCATACTTGATTGCAGAAAGGGAGTCTGCAACTACGGAAAGTCCCGCAATACCTGTCGCAAAGTATCTCTTTACCTCTCTGTCGTGGAGAGCCATTTGCAATCTTTCATAGCTGTATTTATCGTGCATATAGTGGATAACGTTCAGTGTATTTACATACAATCCCGCAAGCCACTCCATCATCTGGTCGTACTTTTCCATTACATCGTCATAGTCGAGGTAATCGCCCTCTACCGCTCTGTACTTGGGTGCGACCTGAATTTTAAGACGCTCGTCCACACCGCCGTTGATAGCATAAAGCAGACACTTAGCAAGGTTTGCTCTTGCACCGAAGAACTGCATCTCCTTGCCTACTCTCATAGAGGATACACAACAAGCGATAGCATAATCGTCGCCGTGGACAACTCTCATAAGATCATCGTTCTCGTACTGAATAGAAGATGTGCGGATAGACATCTTTGCACAGTACTCCTTGAACTTCTGCGGAAGTCCCACAGACCAAAGCACTGTAAGGTTAGGCTCGGGTGCTGAGCCGAGATTGTCAAGCGTATGAAGATATCTGAACGATGTCTTTGTAACAAGCGGCTTACCGTCAATATTAAGACCTGCAATAGACTCTGTTACCCAAGTGGGGTCGCCTGAGAAAAGTTCGTTATACTCGGGAGTTCTTGCGAATTTCACAAGACGAAGCTTCATAATAAAGTGGTCGATATACTCCTGTGCCTGTTCTTCGGTAATAAGTCCCGCTTCAAGGTCACGCTGAATGTAGATATCAATAAATGTTGATGTTCTTCCGAGGGACATAGCCGCACCATTCTGCTCCTTGACAGCGGCAAGATATCCGAAATAGAGCCACTGGATAGCCTCCTGTGTATTCTGTGCGGGTCTGGAAATATCATAACCGTATATCTCGCCAAGCTTTTTAAGTTCACCAAGGGCTCTTATCTGCTCGGAAAGTTCCTCTCTGAGCTGGATATTCTCGCTTGTCATACGAACAGGTGCAGTGTCGAGCTGCTGCTTTTTGTCCTCAACAAGTCTGTCGATACCATAGAGAGCCACTCTGCGATAGTCACCGATGATACGACCTCTGCCGTATGCGTCGGGCAGACCTGTAATGATAGCAGACTTTCTTGCAAGTCGCATTTCTGGTGTGTATGCGTCAAAAACGCCCTGATTGTGGGTCTTTCTGTACTCTGTAAAGATCTTTACGACCTCGTCATCTACCTCGTAGCCGTTTTCCGAACAAGCAGCCTGTGCCATTCTGATACCGCCAAAGGGCTGTAACGAACGTTTGAAAGGCTTGTCCGTCTGAAAGCCTACTATCTTTTCAAGGTCTTTGTCGAGATAGCCCGGACCGTGAGAGGTAACAGTGGATACTACCTTTGTATCCATATCGAGAACGCCGCCTGCCTCTCTCTCCTTTTTGGAAAGATCAAGCACCTGCTCCCACAGTTTTTTTGTTGCCTCGGTAGGACCTGCCAAAAAGCTCTCATCGCCCTCATACAGGGTGTAATTCCTCTGGATAAAGTCACGGACATTTATATTGTCGCTCCATTTACCGGGTACAAAGTTCTTCCATTCTTTTGCAAAATTACTCATTATATCTCTTCCTTTCAGCCCGACTTTTATATATTTACGTCAAGCACGGTAAGCTAATATATCAATGCGAAAACACAGTTTTCATTCACTAGATTGTGTATTTCCGCCATAAATATAATACCATATATGCACCCCATTGTCAATAGAATAAAGTACCAAATAATATACATAAATTGTGTAATACGCATTCAAAAGCACAATATATAGTATTTAACAAAGGTTCTTTTGGTTCAATTTGTTATGTTTGTTAAAATTATAACATTCTTTTTTGTCAAAACTATCAAATATGGCAAGACTGATAGTTGATTTTCTGATATCAATATGATAAAATTTACATAATAGATAAGGATTTACGGAAAAAAGCGACTTCTTTTTTGACAAAAAAAGGACAGAGCAGAAAACTACAAAGGAGAAAGCATTATGAATGTCTACGATACTATCATTTCACGCCACAGCTATCGTGGTGAGTATATCCCCTCGCCCGTGCCGAGAGAACATCTTGAAATCATTATGCGGACAGGACTTGCCGCTCCCTCGGGCTGTAACAAGCAGACCACGAGCCTTATCGCCGTTGACGACCCCGTGCTTCTGACAGAGCTTAAAAGCCTTATAGATCCACCGATATGCAAGACCGCTCCCGCAGTGATATGCGTACTCACACAGCGTATCTGTGCCTATCGTGACAAATGTTACAGCATACAGGATTACTCCGCGGCAATAGAAAATATGCTGCTCACGATAAAAGAGCTTGGCTATGAAAGCTGCTGGTATGAGGGGCACATCACAGATGATGACAACATAGGCAGAAAGCTTGCAGACCGATTAGGTGTACCCGAAAACTATGACCTTGTGTGTATTCTCCCCGTGGGCATTGCCTCTGAGCCTATAAAAACTCCGCCGAAAAAGTCATTTGAAGAAAGAGCCTGGTTCAACTCATTCGGCGGAAAATGAGCCGTGGCAGAAAAATGCTAATTTCGGTCTATAAAAGTAAGGAAAAAGCTTTCCCGCAATGTTATACTGATAAAAAACAATATAATTATTCATAAAGGAGTTTTTTGCTATGTCCACATACACAAACCCAGTGATTAAAGGCTTTTATCCCGACCCCAGCGTTTGCTTTGCAGACGGCAAATATTATATGGTGTGCAGTTCTTTCCAGTACTTCCCCGGAGTTCCGCTATTCGAGAGCGAGGATCTTGTAAACTGGACACAGATAGGCCACGTGCTTACCAGAAAAAATCAGGTTATGCTTGAAAAGATAAACAGCTCGGGTGGTGTTTTTGCTCCCACTATCCGCTATAATGACGGAAGATTTTATATGGTGACCACAAACGATACCACTCATCAGAATTTCTATGTTTATACAGATGATATCCACGGAGAATGGAGCGACCCTATCACCGTTGATCAAGGCGGTATCGATCCCTCTCTGCTTTTTGAGGACGGACACACCTATTTCATCAGTAACGGACAGGACGATGAGGGTAAGGGCGGTGTTATCCAGTGTGAAATAGACATTGCAACAGGAAAGAAGCTCTCTCCCAGCAGATGTATATGGCAGGGCTCAGGCGGACGCTACCTTGAAAGCCCACATATGTACAAGATAAACGGCGAATACTATCTTATGGCGGCAGAGGGCGGCACAGAATACGGACATATGATAACCTATGCAAGAGGAAGCTCCGTATGGGGACCGTTTGAGGGTTATCCCAGAAATCCCGTGCTGACAAACCGCAATAAAGCTCCATTTATTATTCAGGGCATCGGTCACGGCGACCTCATCTGCGATGAAAACGGCAACTGGCACATCTTATGTCTTGGTTTCCGTCAGCTTGGTATATGGCAGCCTTTTCACCACCTCGGACGTGAGGTTTTCCTCACCCCTGTTACATTCCACGAGGACGGTTGGTTTACCGCAGGAAATGACGGCACGACCGACTTCACCTACGAAAACAGCTACGGTACAGAACAGGTAGAAAAGAAGATTTACACCTTTGAGAATACCGACTGGAATATCGAATGGTGTTTTATGCGTCACCCTATACCCGAAAACTATGAGCTTTCAGATAACAAGGCTATCCTCCACGGTACAGACATCACGCTTGATATGGTGGATACTCCCACATTTATCGGTATGCGTCAGCGTGACTTCGTAATGGAACTTTCCTGCAAGGTGAATGTCCTCGACGGCGAGGGCGGCATTACGATGTATATGGACGAAAGAGAGCATTACGAGGTCGCTATCCGCAAAACAGACAGCGGATATGAGGCAATACTGCGGCTCAATATCGGCGGTATCAGACATATCGAGAACTCTGTTCCGCTCTCCGACGGAAATGCGGAACTTATAGTACGCTCTGATAACTACAACTACAACTTCTTCGTTAAAGAAAATGACAAAGAGATACATCTCGGTTGCGGCGGTACTAAGTACCTGTCAAGCGAAGTATGTGAGGGCTTTACGGGAGTTATCACCGCACTGTACGCAGTAGGCGGCACAGCGGAATTCACACAGTTCAGATGTGAATACAAATAATATATAACAACAAATTCACCCCGACAGAAGATTTTCCGTCGGGGTGATGTTTTATCCCTCAAAATATGCCGCAAGTCCGTCTATAAAGTTTGTCACACAGTATTCGTTACCGCCTATATACAGGCTGAATCCCTTTTCGTCGTCCCAGCTCCAAGTAGCGTCACTGTCGCCATAAGCATATTGCTCAGTTACAGTGTCGTAGACTACTATTCTGCTTTCGTAGTCCGCTATATCCATTACCACATATCTGCCATAGGTTCTGATACTGAAATACGGAGAACTTAATCCCTCAAAGGTCTTTTCAAAGAGACTTTCACCCTTTTCATAGCAGGTGAATACAAAGTCCTCATCATAACCGTCACTGCCCGTAGCTTCAAGCATATACAGCTTGTTGTCAAGCATTGTACAAGCCTGTAAAAGCCAGAACTCATCAAGCGTTGTTATATTATCGCCCTCAACATAGAACAGGTCGCCTGAACTTAGCCACTGCGACATAGTGGCACCAAAGTTACGATGTACATAGTATCCCTCATCAGTGGTGTATACATTCACACCCACTGTCGGCATACCGTACTGTAAATCTGACACACGGTTCATAACGCTGCTGTAAGTATCGGTAGTTATTCCGAACAACTCGCAGAAACGCTCGTCAATGCGATAATGCTCACCGTCCTCATTAAGCCAAGATTCCTCGCCGCTGTATGTATCCTTTTTCAGCAACACAGCCTCATCCTCTACTGTTTCAAAGGTGAAATATGCCATTTCAGTCGGGTCATCGGCATTCATCATCTTAAAGAGATAAGCGTGTTTGTCGTTGATATATATACTTGAAGGCTTTCCCCAATCGATGCTGTAATCATTTGTCCTTATCCAGCGTGTGCCGTTTTCATCGGTGAACTCCATATCAAAAAGCTCGGATATATCTGCCTCAAAATAGTAGGCGATATCCCACATACCGAAATATCCAAGAGGCAGTGAACCCTGATTAAATCCGTCCGTGCCGCCGACGTGGTTATAGCACTCAGTACAATTAACAGTGTTCAGGGTTTCCCCGTCCTTTGCCCCCTCAAAATAGAACATAACGTCATAATCACTCTTTGGTATAAAGTACACACCGTCATCTGCGTACATAAAGTAGCCGTTTTTATCCTCTGTCATACCAAGGCAAGGGTCTGCCATTGAAAACAGGCTGTCACCTGTAAGCGTAAGATCTATGATCTTATCCTTATTTCCCCATTCTCCGAAGAAGTAACTTGCGTATATGATCATATTTTCACGTGTAAAGCCTTCTTCGGGAATATCCGCCGTTATCTCACGGGATATTTCCGCTGACGGGTCAGAGGGATAAAGCTCCTTGCCGTCGTAATCTATATTATAGGAGGAAACGGTTCCCTCGGTGTTCTTATAGGAGATAACTGTAAGATCCCTGTTGTCATACAGCCTTACCGCGGGCATAGGGTCAAGCTCTGCCGCTGCGGAGGTAAGCTCTCCCTTTTGATTGCAGAAGAATGCAACGGGATAATACATAAGCTCCTCATTCTCCATAGTGGGAACAAACGCAAGAAGAAGTATTCCCTTTTCTGTGGTTATGCTCATAAGGGTTATATTGGTGTCTGCCGGTATAGTGCCGCTGTCACCGTTTATGCCGCACTTATATATAAGCTCGCTATCCCTGTAAAATCCACTGCCCATCTCAGAATGGTCTGATTCGGTAGAAAAACCTCCGTTCTCATTATACGTCACAAGTGCTAAGTCTTTAACAATTTGAGAGCCGTTTGCAGCCTCTCCGTCGATGTTATAGTGCAGCTCTATCCTGTGTCCGTTATCTGTGCTGCCGCCTGTTTCTGTGTTGGTGTAACCCCTGACCTTTTCTATGAAATACTCATTCACCTGTGCGGGGTAAGTTTCCATAATTTCGCCGTAGTAGTAGATATTGACTTCGTCCCCTACTGCAAGAGGTATGTCCGTGCTTATCCTTATACCGCCCGCAATGTATGAGCCTTCGCCCTCTACCTCCTCAACAGTAGCAGTTATAAGCTGCGGCATATAGTTCATCATAAAGCTGTCAAGCTCATCATAGAACTCCTGCGATATACCGAAGTGAGTCATACTGTCGCCCTGTAATATACGATAGCCGTATTTTCCGTCCTCTGACGATGTAAGCACAAGCTTTGTCATCTCAATACCTGACAAAATGCTGTCCCGTGCGAGTATGCCATAACAAATATCTTCTTCCACAGATAATGTCGCCTTGTAATTGTCCACAACTGTCGGCTCCCCTATCTCCTCGTAGGTGTTGAACATCTCGGTAAGGGTGCTGCACATATTCTCGTCAAGCTCCATTTTAAGCTGCTCACCGTTGTACTCGTAAAAAGTATAGAGCTGCTCATAATCGGCAGGATCAAACGGCTCAATGGCATCAACCACCTCAGAGATATCGGAGTTATCTCCACTTGTGCCGCTTATCTCAGAGGATATTTCGCTTTCTTTGGAGTTTGTGGGAAGCTCTCCCCTGTTCAGCCAAAAGCCAACGCCGACAGCACAGACTAACGCCGCTGCCGCTGCGGATATACCCACAAACAGACCCTTTTTGCCATTCTTCGGAGCGTCGGCCGATGTAAGCCGTATCGTTCTGCCGGTATCGTCAACACTGATATCACCGTGCTTTGACAGGCTTTCAGCGGTTTCTGATATGTATTTTTCATCAATAAGGTCAAGTACCTTGTCCCAGTCCTCTCTCATACCTCAACTCCCCTTTCCTGTAAATACTTCCTGAGTCCCGCCCTTGTGCGGGATAGCCTTGTTTTTACTGCATTTTCGGTCATTCCCAGACCCTCTGCTATGCCGTTCACCGACATATTAAAGTAATACCTTGAAACAAATACTTCTCTGTTCTTCTTACCGATCCCTGCGAGGTATCCGTTTATGTACTCGCCTATCTGACGGCTGTCAAAACGGCTCTCCACTGTTTCGCTGTCGGGAATGACCTCGCAAAGCTCGTCATACTGTTCCTGAAAGCTGTTCTTTCGTATGCGGTCTATTGCGGAAAGTGCGGTATTCCTGACTATCATACAGAGATAGCCGCAAAGCGACTCAGGTCTTTTGGGCGGTATAGCATTCCACAGTTTCATATATGAACTGCTGACGCACTCCTCTGTATCCTCGGTATTGTTCAGTATTCCATAAGCTATCTTCTCACATAGTCTGCCGTATTTCGATTTAGTTTCGGCAAGAGCCTGCTCGGAGCGTGAAAAGAACAATTCTATTATGCTTGTATCTTCCATAATTACCCCTCCTCGATAAATAAGACCTCAGGAATAAAGAAAAGGTTACATAAACTATAAAAATATTTTAACATATTTTCCCCCGTTCAGCAATATCATTTATCGTTTACATCTTACGCTTGACACAGAAATCAGCTTGTGATAAAATATTCTATAAAGAAAGGCGGTAGGATATGGATATTAAGAATACACTTTCAAAGATACATTACAATTCCCCTGTGGTGCTTACTTATGCTATCATCTGTGCGGTGCTGCTGTTTGTAAACTTCCTTACGGCAGGTTGGCTAAATCATACACTGCTGATAAGCTACGGACACCCGAACCTCTTTAATCCGCTGACCTATGCACGTGCAGTCCTGCACATTGCCGGCCACGCAGACTGGGCACATCTTTTCAACAATATGATACTGCTTATGCTGGTAGGCCCAATCGTTGAAGAACGCTACGGCAGCCGCAATCTCCTGCTTATGATGTTATGCAATGCGGTTATAACCGCCGCAATAAACGGTCTGCTGTTCAGCACGGGCATTATAGGTGCAAGTGGCGTTGTGTTTATGATGATAATACTCAGTGCTTTTACAGGTATCCAAAAAGGCAAGATACCTGTTACGCTGATAATCGTTGCACTGATGTACCTCGGCAGAGAGATATCTACTGCACTCACCTCGCCGAATGACGGTATCTCCCAAATGGGTCACATCGTAGGCGGTATAGTCGGACTTTTCTTCGGTATACTCTTTTACCGAAAAAAATTCAGAAATTCCTATACATCTCAGAATTAAAAAAACGACCGCAGAGGAAATCACCTCTGCGGTATTTTTGTGCCTTACAGGGCTTTGATAATGCCCATTATAACAAAAAACAGTGGCACGATGCATCGTGCCACTGTAAATGTATCTGGGTCTTTTTCCCTATTATTCGGTCTTGAAACGCTCGACCTCGTTTGAGAGAGATACTGCAAGGTCAGACAGCTGCTGGCTGGACGCTGCGGATTCCTCTGCGGTGGAGGTTGTAAGATGCATTCCCGAGTCGATACGGTGAATACCTGTTGTAATCTGCTCAACAGCCACATTCTGCTCGTTGGCAGCAGTTACGATATCACCCATATAGCCTGCAACCTGATTTACATCGGCTGCAATGCTGCGGATAGCATTTTCTGCTCTGTCTGCGATAGCTGTACCCTGATCAACGGCTGCCATAGAGTCATTGATAAGGCTCGCTGTCTGCTTAACTGCATCAGCGGACATAGAAGCAAGGTTTCCTACCTCCTGAGCTACTACGGAGAAGCCACGACCTGCCTCACCAGCTCTTGCCGCCTCGATAGAAGCATTGAGTGCGAGGATATTGGTCTGGAATGCGATGCTGTCGATAGTCTTGATAACAGCACTGATAGCGTCGGACTTATCCTTCATATTCTGGATAGCTACAAGGAGCTCCTTCATCATATCAGCACCACGCTGTGCATTCTCGTTTGCCTCGTTGGTGATCGTAAGTACCTTTGTGGAAGCCTGTGCAGTGGAGTTAGCCTGCTCTGTGATACCACCGATAGTAGAGAGTATCTCGTCAACTGCCTCTGCCTGCTTTGTGGCTGTATCAGAAAGATGCTGTGAGCCGTCTGCAACCTGTGCCGCACCTGACTTGATGCTGTCAACACTTGCCTTTACAGCGGCAAAGGAATTGTTCAGCGAGAATGTGATCTGTTCAAGCGATGTGCCGATAGCGGTAAAGTCGCCGAGATATTCGATCTTGGACTTTGCTGTAAGGTCGCCGTCCGCAATCTCTGCAAGAACAGTCTTGATATCGGAAATATACTTATTAAGCTCTGTAATAGTGCTTGTAAGGGAGTCTGTAAGTACCTTTGTTTCGTCCTTGGGAGCCTCCATATTGAACTCAGTGGAGATATCACCGTGAGAAAGCTGGTGAAGTCTTGTTGCTACAACAGTGATAGGCTTTGAGATCTTGTTTGCAACTCTTACACCGATAAAGGAGGTAAGTGCGATTACTACGACCGCCATACCCAAAGCGATAATTACATTCATAAAGATCTCAGATGTTACCTTGCTGTAATTAAGGCTTACTGCGATAGTCCAGCCGTCTGTAAGCTCAATGGGGCTGTAAGCTGCAAGGTACTCAGTACCATTTGCATTATAGCGGATAGTACCGCTTTCGTTTGTCAACATAGATTCGGCAAGTTTCTTATAACCTGCCTGCTCGTGTTCGAGATAGTTGACACCGGAAGTAACAAGCGACATATCTGTTGCTGCAATTACCAGACCGTTCTTATCAAGAACTACTACATTATTTCCCTCGGAAATACTGTCGAAACCTGTGGAAAGATCTCTCGGGTCGATACCGCCCGTAAGAATGCCCTGTGATGTACCATTGTTGAACTTGATACCAAGTATCATTACAGATTCATCAACAGCCTCAGTATTCTTCTGACGACGTACCAGCGGAGAGGAGAATGTATTTATACCCTCTTTTGCACGAATAAAATACTCACGGTCTGCAATGTTGGTTTCGGAAAGTGTATTACCCTCCATATCAGCATAGTCGATAAACTTGAACATCGTTGATGTGGCAAGTTCTGTAAGCTTTGCTTTACGTGAACCAAGCAGCACATTGCTGTCAGTAACTGTAAGCATTGCACTGTTGGATTTAAGACCCGAAAGCTGGAGAGTCATAGCGTCCATCTTTGTGTCCAGAGTCTGCATATAAGATGTTACAAGAGCCTTCGCTTGCTCTGTATAGTTATTCTGATAAGAAGAGATCGTACTTATCGTAGAATAGAGCTGCATAATGATTACAGAGCCGATAACACTTATGATACTGAGTCGCAGTATCCTGTACTTTATCTTTGTGCTGCCCTTTTCAAGCTTTACACCGTCAACAAGCTCGTCCTTTTTCTTCTTGAAAATACCCAAGAGATCAAACTTCTTCTTTTTGGGCTTATCCTCTGTTGCCGATGCGACAGGCTCAACGTTTTCAGATACTGCCTCGGCCTCGGCTACGGGAGTAGCTTCTGTAAGCTCTGCAACAGGCTCTGCGGGAAGTACGGTAGCCTCAGCGAAAACGGGCACTTCTATATTCTCAATGGGAGCTGCGTCAATAACAGGAGTTTCGGCTGCAATATCTGTCGGCTCTGCCTTAGCAGGTTCCTCCCGCTTTATCGCAGCAGGCTTTTCTGCTTCTTTCTTGTTAGCTTTACCGAAAAGACCGCCCTTTTCCTTCTTTTCCTTTTGGGGTTTCTCCTGTTTTTCTTTCTTAGGCTTTTCTTTTTTGATCTTTTCCTTCTTAGGCTTTTCATCAGCAGGAGTTTCAATCGAAACGCTTTCTGCTGCCTTTACATCATCAGCCTTTTCAACAGTCTGTTCAACTGACGTAGATGTCTTTTCCTCAGATTTCTTATCCTTTTCCTTCTTTTCAGGCTTTGGAGTATCGACAACAGGCTTAGAGGGTCTTTCTGCCTTTACACTGCTCTTGGGTGCAGCGGAAACAGGCTTTACGAAATCAGGCTCGTCGTCCATCGCATACTTATCGTCATAAGCGGTCTTTCCGACATTACTGATATTAACAGGAATATCGTTATTGCCGTTTTTATTTGCTTTATTGTTCATTTGGGCATACCTCCCCATATTTTCTTACTTTATATAATAGCATTTTATTGTATTTTTGGCAAGTACATAAAAGACTTTTTGTATATTTTCACAAATTACTATGTTGATTTTAACGCTAAATCACCTATAAAAAAGCTAATTTTTAAACTTTTGTCTAAAAAAGTATAAAAGCCGCAAAGTATGTACCTTGCGGCTTTATGTTCATTTCTCTTTTTTTACTGAGCAAACGGAATATCCGAGGTCAATAACCGTCTTTCTGATAAGTATCTCTGCAAGTTCCCTTTCTGAGCTTATACTGACGATACCACTTCTGTGGTCAGCCTCTGCTTTTACTCCGCTTTGACGGTTGAACCCGTTTTCTATACGCAGTGAGCATTTCGGACAGGTCATACCGTCGACCTGTGCTGTATAAAAGTACTTGTACTCTCCGTCAGTCGCCTCTACCCTCTTCTCATCATCTGAGGCAGTACCGCAACAGCCCTTTGAGAGCTTTTTAACATAACTCATCACGGCGAAAACGCATATCACAACTATTACGACAACTATCAGAGCCGTTGTCAGCCATTCGGGCATAATCAACCTCCAAGTATATGCACAAGTAACTTTTCGGTGGTTTCATCACTGAGGTGAGCTACCATTCTAACAGAGTCCTTTTCGGAATTTTCTTTACACACACCAATACGGCTGTGTAGGAAATCCTCAAAAACAAGCCATTTTGTGTAGAGCCTATTCGCCTCTTTAACACCGTCGTCGGTAAGCTCAATACAGCCATAATGCTCTTTGAGGATATATCCCTCCTCGCAAAGACGTTTTGTCATCTTCACGGTGCTTGCTTTACTTACACCCACAGTTTCCGAAACATCGGTGGATTTCACCCTGCCCCCGTTTTGACTTAACGTATATATGGCAAACAGATATTTCTTCTGAGCCTGAGTCAACATATCACTTTTCTCCCTCGTGCTTTGCGTGGCATAATCCTGCATTCGGACAGCCGCCGCAGCCGCCGCCACAGGAGGACTTTCCCTGCTTCTTATCCGATATCATCTTTATAGACACAAGCGTCAATATCACAAGCAGAACAGCGGCAACAATAATAGTTCCGAGATTGTTCATTATTACGTCCGTCATAGTATCCTCCTTTTGGTCGTCACGCCGCCATTTACGGCGACAGACGACGCATATATTACTTTACTTTTACGTTGTGGGTAAGCTTTGTGCTTTCCTTATAGGGTCTGAAAAGCTGGAATATGATAGCGGCAAGTACGATAACAGCACAGATAAGACCGATAACGTTGACCGCACCTGTAAACAGCAGACCAAACTGGTATACGATAAGGGAGATAGCATAAGCGAATACACACTGATATGTGATAGCAAATGCTGTCCACTTGGCATTGTTCATCTCTCTTCTCATTGCACCCATTGCCGCAAAGCAAGGAGCACAGAGCAGATTGAATATAAGGAATGAATAGCCTGCAAGTTGTGTCATACCCATAAAGTCGAGTACGCCGAATACTGCAACGACCTCCTCCTTAGCAACAAGACCCATAACAGTAGCGACTGCCGCAGTGGGGTCTGCAAAGCCGAGAGGTGCAAACAGCCAAGCGATAGCATTACCGATGATACCGAGAACACTGTCAGCGGTTTCAAGTTCAAGGCTGAATCCAAATCCGCCGTCGGGAAGATTTCCGAAAACAGAACCAAGCCAGATAATTACTGTGGAGAGCAGGATGATAGTACCAGCCTTCTTGATGAAGGACCAGCCACGCTCCCACATAGAGCGGAGAACTGTGCCGACAGTAGGAAGGTGATATGCGGGAAGCTCCATAACAAAGGGAGCGGGATCGCCTGCGAACATCTTTGTCTTTTTCAGCATAATACCGCTGATGATGATAGCCGCACAGCCGATAAAGAACGCACTGGGCGATACCCACCAAGCATTGTCAAACAAAGCACCTGCAATGAGTGCAATAATAGGCATCTTTGCACCACATGGAATGAATGTTGTTGTCATAATGGTCATACGACGATCACGCTCATTTTCGATTGTACGGGACGCCATAATACCGGGAACACCACAGCCTACGCCAATAAGCATAGGAATAAAGGACTTACCGCAAAGACCGAACTTTCTGAAAATTCTGTCCATTACGAATGCTACACGGGCCATATAACCACAGGATTCAAGGAAACCAAGCAGAATGAACAGAACGAGGATCTGAGGAACGAAACCAAGAACACCGCCCACACCTGCAACGATACCGTCAAGGATAAGGCTCTTTAACCAATCGGCACAACCGATAGCGTCAAGACCGCCCTCTACAAGGACAGGAACACCGGGAACCCATACGCCGTACTCAGCGGGATCGGGAAGTCCCTCCATAGGCTCGTCAACGATAGCACCGAGGTCGTAACCAGCCTCGGCGAGGGCGTCGCCGTAGGAGCCGTAAGCCTCGTCAAAGCCGCCGAAGTCAGCCTCTTCAACCGCACCGAGAATATCCTCTGCACCGACAACACCTGCGTCAGCGGCAGCCTGTACTGTGGTTGTAAGCTCTTCTACAAAGATATTCTCCTCTGCATAAACGGAGGTTGCGTCTTCGTACTCGCCCGCACCAATATTGAACAGGTGGAAACCGTCACCGAAAAGTCCGTCGTTCGTCCAGTCAGTCACCCAAGTACCCACTGTCGTTACGGAGATATAGTAAACAAGGAACATTATCACTGCAAAGATAGGCAGAGCAAGTATCCTGTTTGTAACTATCTTGTCTATCTTATCGGAAACTGTCAGACCGCCCTTGTTCTTTTTCTTGTAGCAGTCTTTGAGAATATTTGCTATGTAGATATAACGCTCGTTTGTTATGATACTCTCTGCGTCGTCATCCATTTCAGTTTCGGCAGCTGCAATATCCTTTTCGATATGAGCTCTTGTATCAGCAGGAAGATTGAGCATTTCAAGGACCTTTTCGTCACGCTCAAATATCTTGATAGCATACCAACGCTGCTGTTCCTCGGGAATATCGTGGAGGAATGCCTCCTCAATGTGGGCGATAGCGTGTTCTACACAACCGCAGAAACTATGACGGGGAGCTGTCTTTTCGCCTCCCCTTGCAACGGAAACGGCAGCCTGTGCCGCCTCTGTAATACCTGTGCCTTTAAGTGCGGATATCTCACATACCTTACAGCCTAGCTCTTTTGAGAGCTGCTCGATATTTATCTTGTCGCCGTTCTTCTTTACAATATCCATCATATTGATAGCAACCACAACAGGAATGCCGATCTCAACAAGCTCAGTTGTAAGGTAAAGGTTTCTTTCAAGGTTTGTACCGTCAATGATATTGAGGATAACATCGGGTCTTTCACCGATAAGATAGTTTCTGGCAACAACCTCTTCAAGTGTGTAGGGCGAAAGCGAATAGATACCGGGAAGGTCTGTAATAATAACGTCCTTCTCGCCTTTAAGCTTACCCTCTTTCTTTTCAACGGTAACGCCGGGCCAGTTACCTACATACTGATTAGAGCCTGTAAGGGCGTTAAACAGTGTAGTTTTGCCGCAGTTTGGGTTACCCGCAAGTGCTATTTTGATCTCCATATTCTTCTCCTTTGGTGTTAGTATACTCTAACTTGTTGTTTAAAGCTTTCCGCCCCGTAATGGGACGGCTGAAAAAATGCAGCTTATCACACCTCTATCATTTCAGCGTCTGCTTTTCTGATAGAAAGTTCGTAGCCTCTTACAGTAACCTCAATAGGATCACCAAGGGGAGCTACCTTGCGAACGAATACCTCAGCACCCTTTGTGATGCCCATATCCATTATTCTGCGTTTTACAGCACCCTCGCCGTTAAGCTTCTTAACAGTGACGGTTTCGCCGATCTTTACATCTTTTAATGTAGCCATATATAGTTACCTCCTTTATTTGTAGTTTATCATCACACCATTATCTTCATTGCCATTTCTTTTGAAACAGCAACTCTGGCTTCTTTAACGTTTACGATCATATTTCCTGCTATCTCGTTTATAATGGTGACAGTACCACCCGCAACAAAACCGAGATTTTCAAGGAACTTCCTTGTTTCGGGGTTTCCGCCCACCTTTTTTATCATATTCTCTTCACCGATGTTGGCCATTGTAAGCGGCATCATAATGTACCTCCGTATATGTAAAGTTAGAAGTTTCTAACTGTGTATTTTTAAATATAGGTTAGCACTTTCTAACCCAATACATATAATACAGCTTTCCCTTAAAAAAGTCAAGTATCTGGCACGATTTTCTTTCCTTAAAGAGCATTTTCTACATTTTGAGTTAGTTTCAACTATCTATCAGCGGGTGTTTTGGTGAATTTTCACAATATCACTATAAGCGTTTTTACATCTCACACAACAGGAAAACAGGTTTACTTAGAACGGCATAGATAAAGGGACAACAGTTTACCGAAAACGTTGAATATCGACAGCAAACACACGATCAACTCCTAAAAATTATTGACGAAAAGGATAAAAAGTGATACAATATAAGTAGTTATTATAACGGAGGCAGTTATGAACAGCATTCTATGCAGTGAAAACTTTAAAAAATTCTTTGGAAATATAGAATCAGCGGTACTTCCGCCTAAGGAGATTTCCGATGTGGTTGGTAAAAATCTTCCCATTATAGCCGATGAGATCTCCCTTGGAAAAATGGTGTGCGAGCTTGTTTCTCCCCCTATGCCATACAACGAAAAAGGTGAAAATGTCACAAAGGAGATATTCTGCTCACCTGACGGATTTGAGGACGCACCTGTACGAAACGAATTTACAACAGGTAACAACGGCAGAGTGTTTATCACCTCATACCCTGCAAAGGGCAAAAATTGGAACGCTGATGATGTAAACGAGATAACCTTTCTCCACAAGAGTATCTTTGTTATATTCGGCAGATCAAGTCTGACTGATATAGTAAAGACATCTCTTTCAACCGATACTCTGACAAAACTGCCAAATGTCACAGGTTTTATCGGTATAGGCGAACATCTGTTTAAGCAGGGACTTCTCAGCAATTATACGGCGATGTTCATAAATCTGAAAAAGTTCAGATGTATAAATAGTCAAATAGGCAACAAAAACGGTGATAAGGTAATCTGTATGTATGCCGCCACTCTTCGTCAGAGGTTGGCAAAGGACGAATTTGTCGCAAGACCCGGCGGTGATAATTTCGCACTGCTTGTAAAAAAGGAAAACACAAAGGATATACTGGATTTCCTGTCTGAGGTATGTATAGATGTTGAACTTGACAGCACAGTGATACCGCTGACTATCTCCCCACGAATAGGTATGTACCACATACAGCAAGGCGACAATATGCGTAATGTTATGAACTGTATCTCTGTCGCAGCAAACAACGCACGTCGTAATCCCGCTATTGATGTTGTATTGTTCACCCCTGAGATAATGAAAAGAATGGAGCGTGAGGGTGCTCTTTCCTCTGTTTTTGCAAATGCCGTTGCTAATAAGGAGTTCATAGTTTATTATCAGCCTAAGGTAGACCTGCACACAAGTAAGATGTGCGGCTGTGAGGCTCTTGTACGTTGGCAGCGTGACGGAAGAATGGTATCCCCTATGGAGTTTATCCCGATATTCGAGCGTGACGGAAACATCTGTGCATTGGACTTCTATATGCTTGATAACGTTTGCCGTAATATCCGTGAGTGGCTGGATATGGGACTTGAACCCGTTACCGTATCAGTAAATTTCTCAAAAACACATCTCCACAACCCGAATATCGGCGAGGAGATAATGACTGTCATAAACAAATACGATATAGATACCCGATTTGTTGAGATAGAGCTTACAGAGATGTCTGATTTCAGCGACTATGAGGCTTTCAAAAATCTTGTTTCCAAGATGAAGAAAAACGGAGTCAAGACCTCTATCGATGACTTCGGCACGGGATACTCCTCGTTAAATCTGCTGACGGACTTTATGTTTGACGTGGTAAAGCTTGACAAGTCCTTTTTGGATAATATCTCACGCAGCCACAGTAAGAAAGACGAGATAGTAGTCCGTAACATCGTAAAGATGATAAGAGAGCTTGGTATGAAAGCCATTGCAGAGGGCGTTGAAACTGTTGAACAAGCTCAGTTCCTTAAAGATATCGAATGTACTATGGTTCAGGGCTATCTCTACGATAAGCCGCTCACTGTGGAGGAATTCACCCTCCGCCTTAAAACAAAAAAGTACGAAAAAGTCGTATAAATCAAAGGCCGTCGCATCTATGCGGCGGTCTTTCTGTATCGCAAATTGTACCGCCCCGCCTGTTCAGTACAAGCGGGGCGATGTTAT
Organism: Oscillospiraceae bacterium; assembly: GCA_045606505.1. Lineage (GTDB taxonomy): Bacteria > Bacillota > Clostridia > Oscillospirales > Ruminococcaceae > CAG-115. The sequence goes on along the minus strand of JAZUSC010000010.1, from coordinate 8,862 downwards.
GAAATAAATCAATAATTCTCTGCGTTTATCTCAAAATAGCTCTGGGGGTGAGCACAAGTGGGACATACATTGGGAGCCTTTGTTCCAACGATGATGTGACCACAGTTGCGGCACTCCCATACCTTGACCTCGCTCTTTTCGAACACCTGAGCCATTTCAACATTTTTAAGAAGTGCACGATAACGCTCCTCGTGGTGCTTTTCGATAGCCGCTACAAGACGGAACTTTCTCGCAAGTTCGGGGAAGCCCTCCTCCTCGGCGGTCTTTGCAAAGCCCTCGTACATATCTGTCCACTCGTAGTTTTCGCCGTCAGCAGCCGCTGCAAGGTTTTCTGCGGTAGAGCCGATACCGTTAAGCTCCTTGAACCACATCTTTGCGTGTTCCTTTTCGTTTTCCGCTGTTTTGAGGAACAGTGCAGCTATCTGCTCAAATCCCTCTTTCTTAGCCTTTGACGCAAAGTAAGTATACTTGTTTCTTGCCTGAGATTCACCTGCAAAGGCAGCTTCAAGGTTTTTCTCGGTCTGTGTACCTGCATATTTGCTCATAATAATATCTGTCCTTTCTGTAAAAATGTCATTTATCAGAGATTATAGTAACGCTCAAACTCTGCGGGGTGAGGGATAGCTGCAAGAGCACGGCACTCCTCACGCTTGGTCTTGATGAAGTTTGTGATAAGCTCCTCAGGGAATACTCCGCCTTCAAGCAGATAATTATGATCCTTTTCAAGAGCGTCAAGTGCCTGATCGAGAGATGTGGGCAGATGCGTAAGCTTTGCCTTTTCCTCGTCGCTGAGGTGGAAAAGGTTCATATCATAAGGGCCCCAGCCGTTTGCATGGGGATCGATCTTGTTTTTGATACCGTCAAGACCTGCCATAAGTATAGCAGCATAGCAGAAGTAAGGATTGCAGGTTGCATCGGGATTGCGAAGCTCAAATCTTCTGCGGTCGGGAGTCTTTGCATAAGCAGGGATACGGATAACAGCACTGCGGTTGGAGGTTGCATATCCAACAGTAACGGGAGCTTCAAAACCGGGTACTAATCTCTTGAAGGAGTTTGTACTGGGGTTTGTAATAGCACAAAGAGAGTCGATATGCTTTAACAAACCGCCCATAAAGTAATGAGCTTCCTTGCTGAGATGAGCGTATCCGTCATCATCGGAGAATACAGGCTGACCGTCTTTCAGCAGCAGCATATGAACGTGCATACCGTTTCCTGCCTCGCCCATAACAGGCTTTGGCATAAATGTAGCGGACTTTCCGTACTTTCTTGCTGTATTGTGAATGATGTACTTTATCATCATAGTAGCGTCAGCCATTTTGGACATCACGCCAAGCTTAGGCTCGATCTCATACTGACCTGCCGCACCTACCTCAGGGTGGTGGTAGTTGATACCGATGCCTGCCTCCTCCATAAGCAGACACATCTCGCTGCGTGCCTCGTAGGAGTTATCAAAAGGCTTTGCTGCGTGATAGTTCTTCTGCTTAGCAACAACACAGCCGCTGCCCTCTGACGCACTGTTCCAGTGAGCCTGTACAGCGTCAACAGCATAACCAACGGACTGTGCACTTACGTCCCAGCCGACATTATCGAAGAGATAGAACTCAAACTCGGGGAGAATAAGCATAGTATCTGCAACGCCGCAGTCTTTCATATACTTTTCAGCCGCAGCAACGATATTTCTCGGATACTGTGCGAGAGGACGGTTTTCGGGATAATCGATTATCATTGCGTTGCCCACCATTGAAAGAGTGGGTATCTCACAGAATGGATCTATTACCGCACTGTCAGGATCGGGAATGAATACCATATCGCTCTTTTCAACCACTGCGTAGCCGTAGTTTGATGCGTCAAAGCCGATACCGTTCTTCATTACATCTTCGCTGAAATCCTCTGCGGGGATAGTCACGTGACGGAACTGTCCGTTGATATCCACCATTTTGAAGTCCACCATTTTGATGTCCTTTTCACGGATAAGATCCATAATGCCCTGTACTTTTTCGTTCATTTAAAGATACTCCTTTTATTTTTGATTAACGAACCTCGCTGTACCTATTGTATCATATATTCCCGAAAAATGCAATATTTTTGTTTTATTTCACCAAAAATTTCCCACATATCAAAGGTTTTCCTCAAAGAATTTCTTCATTGCCGCTTCGGTGACTTCCTCATCGCCGCCGTTTATGGTAACTGTCACGGTATCTCCGCACTTTACACAAAGTCCCATAATCGCCATAAGCCTTGACGCTCCCGCTGACTTTTCTCCCTTTGTAACAGTTATCTCACTGTCCAGTGCCTTTGCCGCCTTCACAAGCATTCCTGCGGGTCTTGCGTGTAAGCCAAGTTCGTCTTTTATTGTATATTCAAATGATTTCATACGGTCAGTTTCCTTTCCAGTCGTTTTTTATTAAACCAAAAGCAAATGCAACAGCATTTGTGTAGGTGTATTTATTATACAATGGTTTTAATAATTTTTCAAGGCTTTCTGCCGTACATCTTGGTCACTTCCAGTATTTCACCGCACAGTTTTTCCGTTAATACCTTTTTATTCACACGCCACTTCCAGTTTTCTCCCACGGTCGATGGGGTATTCATACGGCAGGTGTCATCAAGCCCTAACCAATCCTGCATAGGGACTATACAAAGTCTTGCTCTGCTACGCATTATAAGGGCGATAAAACTCCTGTAAAGTCTTATTTCGGGAGTGTAGCTGTCACAGAGGTATGCCCTTGCGTTGCTCCGCTCAGCCTGTGAGATAGTTCTGAACCAGGAATATAGCGTCTGATTGTCGTGTGTGCCTGTGTAAGCAACGCAGTTCTCCCCATAATTGTGCGGAAGATAATCATTCGCACTCCCTGTATCACGGGAGTCAAAAGCAAATTCCAGCACCTTCATATTAGGAAAGCCGCTGTCGTTTATGAGTTTACGCACACTGTCAGTCATAAAACCAAGATCCTCCGCTATCACATCACGGTTTCCAAGTTCTGTTTTAACTGCACTGAAAAGCTCCATTCCTGGGCCTTTCTCCCACTTACCGTTTTTGGCGGTCTTTTCTCCGAATGGAATAGAATAATACTCGTCAAAGCCACGGAAATGATCTATCCTCACCACGTCATACAGACTAAAACAGTGAGCAAGACGGGATATCCACCAGCGGTAGCCTGTTTCACGGTGCTTTTCCCAGTTGTAAAGCGGATTTCCCCACAGCTGACCGTCTGCCGCAAACCCGTCGGGAGGACAGCCTGCAACCGCTGTGGGAATGTTGTTTTCATCAAGCTGAAACAATTCAGGACTTGCCCAGACATCAGCACTGTCTGCTGCCGCATATATCGGGATATCGCCTATTATTCGTATTCCATTTTTGTTTGCATAAGCTCTGAGAGAATTCCATTGCTTAAAAAAGTGATATTGCAGAAATTTGTAAAAATCTATATCATCGGAAAGCTCTTCCCTGTATCTCTGCACAGCATCATTCTTATGCAGACGGATATCCTCCTCCCATTCGGTAAAGACTATCCCTCCAAAGCTGTCCTTTATTGCCATAAACAGAGCATAATCATCAAGCCACACGTTTTCCTGTCCAAAGCGTGATATCTCCTCGGAATATCTTCCACTGCTGTTTTCGTAGGCTCTTTTCAGCAGTTTGTATCTGCTCTGATAAAGCTTGTGGTAATCTACGCTTTCGGGGTCTGTACCCATATCACAGGCTTTACATTCAGCCTCGGTAATAAGTCCCTCCTTTATAAGCTCCTTTAAGCTTATAAAATACGGGTTTCCCGCAAAGGCAGAAAAACTCTGATAAGGAGAATCGCCATAGCTCGTCGTGGTCAGCGGAAGTATCTGCCAATAGCTCTGCCCTGCCCTTTTCAGCCAATCCACAAAACTGTAAGCACACTCGTCAAAACAGCCAATACCGTAATCAGACGGTAGACTTGATATAGGAAGAAGTATCCCTGCCGCTCTTTCGGTCATACAATGCTCCTTTCATAGTTTACAAGTACTCCGTAATGGTCTGAGATAACCGGCTGAGATATACCGTTGAATACTACCTCGCTGCTTGTTATGACATTCCTTTTGCTGCACCATATCTGGTCAAGACGCATTCCTTCGGGACTGCACAGCTTATCCCTCCACCCGTCTATCGACTTGTCAACCGTCTTGCCGCTGTCCTTTCTTTCAGCAAGTGTATAAGTGTCCTGCCAGTATGAGCGTGTCATAAGGTCATAGCTCTCTCCCCTTACTTCGGCAGGAGCATTGAAATCCCCCATAAGCCATACGCTGTCGTACCTTGTCATATATTTTGCGGTGCGTATCCACTGCTCACGGAAAGGCTCTTCGGCGTCGTCCCACCAACCATAATGAACACTGAAAAACCACTCGTCAGGGAGAGTCTCGGTGCGTATCCCCACAAGCTTTCTTGTTTTCCAGTTTGTTACGTCGTCAACACGACTTATCTGCACAACATCTGTCTGTAATATCGGCGAACGGCTCATAACAGCTATTCCCTCATCAAAACGGTCATACCCCTTTTTTAGTGGCAGCCAAGTCCAGTAATACTCTATGCCCATTTTACGGAGATGTTCTGTCACCCTGTATATGTGATTATCCTCACGAATGGCTATGTTCTCTCCACAGGGCACATACCCTGATATATCCCCGTAGACAGGTCTTTTTTCAGCACTCTGATTTACCTCTTGCAGTGCTATTATCTCGGGACTTAGTTGGGCTACCGCATTTACAAATTCGCTGAGCTTTTGCGGATAGTTTTCCTCCACAAGACTGTGGGTGTTGAGTGTAAGCAGTTTCATAATCCACCTTAGATCATCGTTAAAATCAAAGCTACAAAATGCGGGCTGTGCTTATACACAACCCGCTTTTATTATTTCCGGACTTTTACGTCTTATTCACATCATAGGTATTCCTTGATTATTCCCTCAACGACAGGGGATATCTCATTTACCTTCTGAGCCCAGGATTCCTCTCCAAATGTGCAGTCGATAACTGTCTGACAAATACTCTTCTGCATATCTGACCCAAAGCCATACAGATCCTCGATAACAAATGCAAACTCATTCGGGTCGCACATCTCTCTCCAAAGATCATATACCTGCTCGTCCCAGGTTATCTGCCACTTCTGACTTCCTGCGTATTTACCCTCTACAAAGGTTATCTTTTCAGGTGCGATATGGTCGTCCCTTATCTGTTTTTTGATGTTCTCATCGGTTTCATAAAGGCGGTTGCACATAATGAAATCAACAGCACCTGCTTTGTTCTTAGCACCCTTGGGTATCATATATCCAAAGCAGCTGGAACCCTGATAATACTTGTCAGCCTCAGGATCACGGGGATAGGGTACGAACGCAAAGTCTGATACGGTATCGAAGATATCATTCTCAACGCCCTTCTTGTTCTGAACGTTCTCAGTAGATGCGATATACGTCCATTCAGGTTTAAGACCGAGGAACAGTATCTTATCGCTGGTAGTTGCAAATACCTGAGGAGATACCCAGTCACCGTGGGGGTGGCTTGTGGGATACAGCAGACCGTTTCTGCCCATTTCAGCCATATACTCTACCGCACGGGTAACATCAGCCTGTTGCAGATTGTTGATGATATTACCGTCAGGCAGTACGTCAACAATGATAACGCCCGTGGTGCTTACAAATGCGTTTACAGTAGAGTCCGTAGCATAATATCCGATATGGTCATCAGACTGATTGCAGAAATCCAGCATAAGCTGACGCCAAGCGTCCCAAGTCCATTCGCCTTTCTTATAAAGATCGTAGGGGTCAGGAAGTCCTGCGTCCTGAATGGTCTTGCGGTTGTAGTTAAGTGCATAGCTTGTAACTATCCTGTGTGGGAAGTAGTAATGTGCACCTTTATATTCATAAGAGTCTATCAACTCTCTCATCTCCGCCCATACAGGGTCGTTTATATCAAGCAGATCGTCAAGAGGCTCATACATATTCTTGCTTACGCCAAAGGGAAATGCCTGCGGCTCGTATGTAAGCAGATCAGGAGAATCATCCGCTGTGATCTGAGCTGCAAGTTTCTGGAAGTACTCATCACCGTAAGGTACAGATATCCACTCTATCTTGCCGCCGTAAAGGTCGCTCTCGAAAATATCTACCTGTTCCTTGCCCTTTTGGTCGACAGTAATGTCGTAATAACCAAAATATTTTAAAGTACCTGCATTGCCGCTGGGAGTATAGGTACTTGTATCAAGATCCTTTATCTCCTCGTCTGTTGCAGCGTTAAGATTAGGGTCAGTGGTGGTATTAGCACCATTAGTGGTTGATGTAACAGCAACACCGGAGGTACTTCCGACTGTATCGCCTGTACCTGATGCAATAGGCTGCTCATCACAGGCAGTCACACTAAGCAGCATTGCAGCAGCAAGACAGCCGCTTAGAAGATGTTTCAAATGTTTCATTACCGATCCTCCAAGAGAAAAAATTCCGATCACATCAAAGCTCCGATGAGATCAATAGTTTTATTAACTACATTATATCAGTATTCCTATGGCAAGTCAAGTATTTTTTGTTACGTTTTGGTATGTACATCATATAGCAAAATAATGGGCGATCCGTTTCGTACATTTTTGTACGAAATCATATCACAAAAAGGTGTATAATAATAACATAAGGAGTTGATTTACAATGAAATACAGAACAGATTTTGTGACAAATTCTTCGTCAAGCAGCTTTATCTTCGGAAAGAAGGGTGATGAGCTTACCCGTGAAGCAGTAGTAGAACTTATCAACAATATATTTACATATTATTATCCCACTCCTGAATACGGTACCTTTGATTGCAGCAATGAGTTAATAGACCTTACAAAATGCGTTTATAAAAAAGATGATGATTGGATAGATACCCCCGCATTGGAGGCTTTGTATTGGTACAGAGATGAACTTGACCTGCCAGAGGGGTATGACCTCGAATTCCTGCTTGACGCTGCTGCTTTCCCAGATGGACATATTAACTGCACGGATTGTCCCTCTGTGAACAACTGCCCCGACACAATAAGCTACAACACAGTGATTTGCCCCGAGGTGCGTAAACAGTTATGTGACAGCGGCTACGGTGCAAATGATATTTACAGTACGCTGCTTGGAAAATTTATGCTTTTCTATGATTGGGAATGGATACGCTCAGAATATGCTGACAGACTAAAAAAGGAAGCACGTTTCGGCTGTAATCATATGGGATAAAAATGTCCCTCTTGGTAATAAATCAAGAGGGACATTTTTTATTCTGTAATTTCAGATTGTATTTCACGCTTTTTCATCTGTTTAAGCACAAGTATCATTATCACAAACAGCAACGCTCCGCTTAAAGTGAGTATCAGACCTGTCTTTAAGCCTGCGGGGAAGAAATGAAGCTCTACTGTGTGCTGTCCCTCAGGAAGCTCTACACATATAAGCGAGTTGTCCATTGCCGTTGTCCACTCTGTTTCCTCTCCGTCGATAAGCACTGTCCAGCCCTCCTCGGCGGGGATAGTGGTAAACAGAATATCTCCTGCCGCTGCATTCACCATTACAGAAAGGCTGTCAGCGTCTGTACGGGTAAGAATGGTTTCGGTATTTTTGCTCTGCATTGCGGCATTGAAACGCATCAGCTCATTCATATCCGCATAATAGAACTGAGGCTCTTTATAATACATAGCGTCTTCGAGAAGTTCAAGTCTTATCTCTACGCTTTCGCCTGCCTTATATGTGCCAAGATACTCAATACTGAAATTCTCGTACTTAAAATAGTTGGCACGGTACTCGTCATTTACATACAGCTGAGTTTCACGCTCATATATCGTGGGAAGATACATATATAACGGGCCGTCAGCCTCTACTGTAAGCGTATAGGATACCCAAGCGTCCTCGTCTGTATCCTTTTTGCGGAAGCTTTCGTGTGCGTCTGTTGTAGCCCCTATACGGATATTCTCCGTGGCAAGTTCGAACTCTGTAATAGGAACGAACACCTTGCTCTGTCCTCCCATAAGTGCGGTCGCCATTGCATTCTGCAACTTGAACGGAGAGCCGAACTCCACGCCGTCCTCCACATACAGTTTGCTTTGCAGATAGAGGATATTACTGTTTGCAAGGTATGCAAAACCCAGTGAGTCTGTATTCTGATATACCGCTATCTTATCCTCGTTCTCGGGTAAGAATACATCTGTGTACGGCAAGTCGGTGGGGTCGTTGGAAAGAATGTACTTCACACCGAAAATGTCATCTGTCAGCATTGTAGAACCGTCATAACGAGTGTAATGCTCTCTCGATGTTATTCCAAGGGTTCCAATCATATCTATTGCCTTTGCGTTGAGCATACTTGAACTGTGGCTCAGTCCATACATACGCAGAGCTATCGGGTCGTTTACACATCGGTAGAAGGTCTTTTCCATTCGGTAAAAGCCGTCGTCAAGCTCGTGTACCTTATCTGTTACCTCTCTTGAAACAGGGATATCCCATCGGTAGCTCTCACGGGTGGAAAATACGATATCCTCGTGCATACGATACAGCGAAACTGATGCATTCAGCAGACATTCGGCACAGATAAGCACCGTCAGGGTTATCTTCATAGGGAGAGCGTCACGATATTTTCTGAATACATAGGCAGATATGCATATTATTGCAAGTACAACAAGAGGTACTGCAACAGTCACCACGGAATCGTAATATTCGCCCTCATTATTAAGGTCGGCATAAAGAAGCATTGCAAGAAGTATTCCAAAGGCAATACCAAAGCACTTGCCCTTGACTGACTTAATACGCTCAAAAGCTGACGCACCAAAAAGGATTATCAGAAAGCTGATGATAAATGAATATCTGTACGGCAACCAGTTTGGCATCTGTCCGCCGTGCCACA
>JAZUSC010000009.1:0-13796 GCA_045606505.1 Oscillospiraceae bacterium | reverse complement strand
AGCTTATCAAGGAGTACTTCGAAAACGATATCGTTATAACCCTGAACGACCTCCCCGATGAGATAAGAGGCGAAAACAAGGATATCCCCACAAAGCTGAAAACCTGGGACTTTTTCAGAGAGAAATAATAAATACGGGCGGGAGATATTATTGCCGCCCGTGAGACCGTCGAAAAAGTCCCGCTGGGACTTTTCCGCCGAAACATCCGCACTGCCCGCATAAGGAATAAGGCGATAGCCGTTTCCAGTACAGTTGTGCGGATAGAAGTGTTTTGTGGTGCGGCAAAGCCACACCAAAAAAGTTATCAAAAAAGCCCGCTTTGCGGGCAAAAACTTAGTTTTTCGACAAGCTGACGGGCGGCAGATATTATTGCCGCCCGTACTGTTTAAAAAACTATTGTAAAAGGCTGAAATCAAGGGCGGCAGTCCCAAATGCTGCTTTTGTCTTTCTTTTATTTACGTCATTCATATTGCCGCCCGTTTTTGCATACTATGTACAAACATATAAGGGAGTGATATCGTGCGTAAAGTGAAAAAAGAACACAGAGCCGTGCCGTATCTCTGCGGTACTCTGTTCGGATATATAATGACTCTGGGACTTTCCGTGCCGACAGCGTTACTGCTTTCTCTTACAGGCTATGCAGAGGTCAAAGCCGGGGCGTCGGCTGTGATAATTATGGCGGTATCCGTCTTTTTTGCAGGGAGGTTTTCGGGAAAGCTCCGCAGCCGTGACGGTCTGAGGACAGGCTTTTTCTGCGGAGTGCTGTACCTTATGCCCCTGCTCCTTATCGGTGTCTTCTGCGGTACGGCTTTCAGTGTGATGTTCTTCGTGAAGATACCGCTGTGCCTTGCCTTTTCGACAGCAGGCGGAGTTTTCGGAGTGAACTCGCAGGACTAAAAAAGCAGGGCAAATACCCTGCTTTTACTATGTACTTTTTATTTTATAATCTGGACTTTAATTCGGCTATTGACTTTCGGATATCTTCCACTGCCTTATCTGTCATCATCGGTATCTTCAACATCTCTTCATCGGTCATCTTGCTTAATTCACCTACGGTCAGATGACCTTTAATACTGTTTTCATAGCGTGACAGGAGATTATATACCCGTACAGCCACAATATCCCTTAACGCATCGAAATGCATTAGATCTACGTCATCTTCTTTGATAACAGGCTTAGTAAATCGATCTCTCTTCTTATTCAGATGTTCGCTGAGCTTTACGGCATTCTTTGCCCTTTCACACATACGGACTATCACATTAAAAGGCACATCATACTTCGTTGCTATCTTGTCTAATGCCCAGCCCTCTTTATAATGCAGTCTTACTATTTCAAGGTGCTTTCCGCCCAAAGCCTGTAATTTACTTTCCAGTTCCTGTTCCAGACCCTCGTCTGCTACCCATTCTCCGAATTCCTGATATCCGTATCTTCCCCTCACCTTTTTCCAATCCTTATAATAGATCGAATAATAAAAGTTCAGGGGATATACGCTCATAATATCTCTCATCGTAATCATTCTCCTTCGTAAAAAGTCCGAAAGTTTTTAAGCCTGTTTACAGGATATTCGCTTTGAAATACTCGTACAGCTCGCCTGCCATTTCCTCCTGCTCTGTCGCACGGGGGTGACCGTTAGTAGCGTCACCGTTTCTGCGGAATTTGAAGTGCGTTACGTCGGGGGAGTTCACTTCCTGTGTTATCTCCTCGATAGCGTCGTCCCAAGTCGGGTCGTGGCGAAGTACAGTCAGCATAAGCACGAACTTTGCCTTAGGGTACTTTTCACGCAGAGTATTAAGGAATGATATGTAGTTATCCTTCCACATTCTGCGGTATTCGGGGGTCTTGATACGCTCAGGCTCGGGGTTTGCGTCATTCTGACCTATTGCGATAATAACAGCGTCGGGAGTCCACTTGCTGAAATCCCAGTCCTTTCTCGGTCTGTAAGGGCTGTACTGCATCTTATCGTAGCAGGAGAGCATTCCTGTAAGCTGGTCTGCACAATAGTAGCCTGTGCCGTCAAGCAGGGCTATACCGCCCTGTCCCTGCAAATGGAGGTCTGCATTCAGCTTTCGTGCAAGACTTGCCGCATAGCTGAAATGCGAGTTGTCATACTGGCTGTGGTGAGCAGGGTCGCACTGTCCCTCATAAAAAAGTGCCTCGGTGACTTCACCTGCGGAAACGCTGTCGCCGTAAACTTCAAGCTTGAAATCGTACTTGTGGTCGGGATTTCGGAGCGTTGCTCCCTCGTCAAGGACAACTCCCACAAAATCAACGTAGTGTGCGGAGGCAAGACGCTTGTAGATACGGAGCGTATGCTCCCCCTCGGGAAGTCCCTCCGCAAGGATAAACAGCTCGTCCTCGTCAGCCTTTTCAAGGGTGAGGCTCTGCATAACTCCGTCTATCACCGCACCGAAATATGTATGCTCCTGCATTTTCGTATTGCGGATAACGATACCCACGGAAGTACCCGTGAACACCGTTTCAGCGGAGGAATACGGCCACACAAGTACGGGACGTGAGGGGTCGTCAAAATCTATTCTTCCCATATACTGAAAATGTTCAAGGTCGGCAGGGAAGAATTTTTTGTTTTCGGGGATAGTGTAGGACATTATTGTTCCTCCTTTTGTTTTTGCTTTGTTTTGATTAACTGTTGTATTGCTTTCTCGGTAAATATGCCTGTTTTTTTGCTTTCTGCAAGTCTTTCGGCTCTTTTTGTGATAATATATGCCGCTTTGTCCAGAAATGTATTAACATACTCATAAAAGGCTTCTTTCTCATCATCGCACGGTATGTGGGACGGTTTGCGATACAGCATTTTAATGTCCCTGCACGGCGAAAGCTTTATCGGAATTCTATATTCTTCATCGATAAAGAGATCCTGCAAATAATTATATTCGATATAATTTTTGTAACCCTCTTCGCCCTTTCCGAAGATATCGAAATATGCGGTATTTTTTTCACCCACACAGCTTACCTCTCCGCCGATATAATACTGACGGACATCTTTCAGAAAGAGGTCGGGGAAATCGTGATATCTGCTTCCTTTTACCGATTGCAGAGTGTATCCTCCGCTTTTTCCGCCCTTTGGAAACAGCATAAAATTCGCACGGGAATGATACAAGCTATAAAATATGTTAAACTTATCCTTTATCGTTTGCGGAAGATCTGAACAGCTTATTTCAGTCAGCTTGTCCGCTTGTTTTATAATTATTTTGCCTTTAAGGTATTTCTCAAACATACGGATAGTGCAATTTGCTACCGTATTAAACGAGATTATCGTTTCTCCCGTAAATACTTTTTTATCCGAAATGCCCCAGCATTCACGGTAGAATTCCCAAGCCTCTTCCACATTGTCATTGCGGATATTACACAGCAATTCTTCTTTCGTGTACATCTATGCCTCGCATTCTCCCAGCAGTATAGCTATTATCTCATTCGACAGCAGAAAGCCCTCTGCGGTGAGGGACAGACGTCCGTTTTCAATGCTGTAATAACTTTTCGGAATACGTTTAAGACCGCTTTCAAGGGGCCGCCAGAGTTCCTCAGGGATACCCTCTTTGAGCCTTAGTCCAAGCATAACACGTTCCTCGTACTCGTCGGGGGCGGCGTCTGTTGTTACCTCTTTCTGCACGGGGGAGTTAAGAAATCCGTCAAGATCACGGGCGACCGCAAAACGTCTGCCGCCTATAAACGAATGTGCCGCAGGGCCTATGCCGAGGTACTCCTCACACCGCCAGTATTTGAGATTATGACGGCATTCAAAACCGCTCTTTGCAAAGTTGCTTATCTCATACTGCCCAAAGCCGTGCTGTGCCAGTGTCTGCACCGTTTGAAGGTACATATCCGCCGTTTCGTCCTCATCGGGGAGTATGGGCGTATCCTTGCCGAAGGGAGTATTCTCCTCCACTTTCAGCATATATGCAGAGATGTGGGTTATCGGAAGTGAACAGAGCGTTTCAAGTGAACGTGCAAGGCTCTCCCCTGTCTGCTGTGGAATTCCCAGCATAAGGTCAGCGGAGATGTTATCAAATCCCGCCGCCTTTGCGTTGAGGAAAGCATTCCTTGCGGTATTGCTGTCGTGCCGTCTGCCGAGGGCTGTAAGCTCGTTATCGTTAAAGCTCTGCACACCTGCGGAGATACGGTCAACACCGCTTTTACGGAGCATTTCAAGGGTCTGCGGAGTCATCTCACAGGGATTGCACTCCGCTGTTATCTCAGCGTTTTTGGTGATGTTCGCCGCTTTCAGCATTTCTCCGAGGTACGGAGCAAGAAGTATGGGAGTTCCTCCGCCGAAATATACAGTATCAAACTCGCCGCCGTAGTGGGAGAGATTACGGATAACGGCTTTTGTGTACTCCTCCGCCATACCGTCGCAAAGGGCGACAGAGTAAAAATCGCAGTAAAGACACTTTCTGCGGCAAAAGGGAATGTGGATATAAAGTCCCTTACTCATCTTCCAGTTTAAGCACCGCCATAAACGCCTCCTGAGGTACTTCTACCGTACCGAAGGCTCTCATACGCTTTTTACCCTCTTTCTGCTTTTCAAGCAGTTTTTTCTTTCGGGTGATGTCACCGCCGTAGCACTTTGCAAGTACGTCCTTACGCATAGCCTTGATAGTTTCACGGGCGATTATCTTTCCGCCCACAGCCGCCTGTATCGGTATCTCAAAAAGCTGACGGGGAATGTGCAGTTTGAGTTTTTCAGCCATTTTTCTTGCACGCTCATAAGCCTTTTCGGTGTGAACGATAAAGCTGAGTGCGTCGATAACGTCACCGTTAAGCAGAATATCAAGCTTTACAAGCTTACTGGGTGCAAAGCCCATCATCTCGTAGTCGTAACTTGCGTAGCCCCTTGTACGGGATTTAAGCACATCAAAGAAGTCGTACACTATCTCGTTGAGGGGAAGCTCATAGTGGAGGTCTACTCTTGTTTCGTCGATATATTTCATATCACGGAATACACCTCGTCTGTTCTGACAAAGCTCCATAATATTTCCCACATAGTCGGAGGGTGCGTAGACGTGGGCGTTCACCATAGGCTCATAAGCCTGTGCGATAGTGCCGGGGTCGGGGTAATTCGTGGGGTTGTCTATCATAACGGTGGAGCCGTCTGTAAGCTCTATCTTGTACACAACAGAGGGAGCTGTCGTGATGATGTCAAGGTTATATTCACGCTCAATACGCTCCTGTATTATCTCCATATGGAGAAGTCCCAGAAATCCGCAGCGGAAACCAAAGCCCAGTGCAATAGATGTTTCAGGCTCAAAAGTCAGAGATGCGTCGTTTAATTGCAGTTTTTCAAGTGCCTCACGCAGGTCGACATACTTTGCACCGTCAGCAGGATAGATACCGCTGAATACCATAGGGTTTACCTCACGGTAGCCCGCAAGAGGCTCTGACGCAGGGTCTGTAACGGAAGTGACTGTGTCGCCCACCTTTGTATCGCCGATAGACTTGATGGAAGCCGCAATATATCCTACCTCGCCCGCCTTAAGCTCTGCACAGGGCACAAGCTCGGTCGCTCCCATATAGCCGACCTCAACAACGGTGAATTCCGCACCGCTCGCCATCATACGTATCCTGTCGCCCGGCTTTACAGTACCCTCCTTGATACGTATATACACGATAACACCCTTGTAGCTGTCGTAGTAGCTGTCAAATATCAGTGCTTTCAGCGGAGCCTCGGGGTCGCCCTTTGGTTCGGGGATAGCCTCCACGATACGCTCCATTACAGCGTGGATATTAATGCCCATTTTTGCGGATATCTCGGGGGCGTCCATAGCCTCAATGCCGATGACATTCTCTATCTCCTCCTTGACCACCTCGGGACGGGCGGAGGGGAGGTCTATCTTGTTCACGATAGGTACGACTTCAAGGTCGTTCTCCACTGCAAGATAGGTGTTTGCAAGGGTCTGAGCCTCTATGCCCTGTGATGCGTCAACGATGAGCAATGCTCCCTCACACGCAACAAGGGAACGTGATACCTCGTAGTTGAAGTCCACGTGGCCGGGGGTGTCGATAAGATTAAAGATATAATCCTCGCCGTTGTCAGCGTGGTATTTAAGACGCACAGCACGTGCCTTTATGGTGATACCACGTTCACGCTCGATGTCCATATTGTCAAGGAGCTGTTCCTCCATATCACGCTTTGCGACAGTTTCGGTCTGTTCAAGTATCCTGTCCGCAAGGGTGGATTTGCCGTGGTCGATATGTGCGATAATGCTGAAATTTCTTATTTTAGAGAGGTATGAGGTGTCTGCCATTTCTTTATGTTCCTTTCTTTCGGGGTTAATAATATCAATCCTCGTCCTCTATATATTCGGTGTCGAGGTGCCATTCTATCTTTTCAAGCTTTGCAAGGAATTCCTCCGCCGTCATTTCATCGGGCAGGTCAAATGCAAGGTATCTGTCGTTCTTCATAAGCTGACGGATAACGTAAAGGTCGTTCTTTCGTGAGGTAGCACTCTTATCATAGTCACGAAGCGGTGCGAATACTCCGTACTGACCCTCCAAACGGTACAGCACGAACTCACCGAACTGCATTGCGTAAAGACCGTTGCTGTCGATAAGCTTTGTGAACTCTATCGTATTCACATCGGGAGCGGTTTCGTTAAGGATAAAATACACCAGCGGATACTCCGCAAAGTGTGCGTCGTCGTGCTCGCCTGCAACGTTGTCGTAGCTCTCCTCGTTATATGTGAAGTCGCTGTCGTAGATGTAAAAGTGCGATGAGGGGTTCTGAAAGCACTGCACTATCGTAAATTTCTCACCGCCTGTTTCACGCTGATAAACAGTGTCGGAGGGTGCGTAGAATATACCTATGACCGTCTTTATTCCCCACGCAAAAAGTCCCACACAAGCAAGGGTAATAAGCAGAGGCAGTACCTTTAAAAGGTTTGCTTTCCACTTCGGCATACCCTCGTACTCGTTTACGTCGGCAGGGGCAGTCTGTTCGGTTATCTCGTTTTTGTTTTCGTCCATTTTATGTCCTCTTTTGCTTTTCGGGATTATAATAATCTAATATAATATTGTAACATATTTTCGTCAAATAATCAAGAGGGGGCGATCTTTCGACCGCCCCATACCGCTAAAAAAATTACTTTATCTTCGGGATATCCCTCTCCATATTCCTCTGCATATCCTCTGTGTCGAGGTAGTCCTCGATATACTGCTTTTTGAGCAGCTCACGGGGGATATAGTCGTTGTATTTTCCGCATACCTCACAGTTGTCGGGGATAACAAAGCCGTACTTGTCCGCACCGTTTTCCCTTATGTCGCAGATAGCTGCGGCAAGTTCCTCAATGCCCATATCGGTATCCACCTCGATACACACGGGAATGTAGCGGCTGATATACGCATTTGCGTCAAAGCCACGCTCACGCAGAGCATAGACAAGAGCCATTGCAGCCCTCGTGCCGAGAAACTGAAACACCGCATACCTTGTTGGAGTAATGGGGACTATGCCCTCGACAGCGGCAATCCCGCCGTTTCTACAAAGACCTCTTATATCCCTGAGCCTTGACTTTGCCTTTTCGTCAAGGAATGCGTACTCCTCGTCGGAGCTTATTACCTCGCTTATCTTCTTCATAACCTTGGTGTGGACATACTCGTTGCCCGTGTCCATCCACATATTTTTGGAGATACCAGCGACCTTTTTAACGAATATCCTGTATTCCTTTTTGTCAAGCTCCGTTACTTCCCACGACTGCCCCGCAAGGGCAAACTGTGAGCCCTCGGGGAAGGGCGACTGCACCGTGCCTATCTCCTCGCCGCCACAACGTACCGAATACTCCGCAGGTACAGAGAACACCGCAAGAAACTCGTAATTTGACACCGCCGCCTCTCCCCTTGTGCCGATGAGAAGTCCGCCTGTTTCACTGCGTTCAAGCTGACCGTTTTCAAGGCAGTGCCGCAATAGCATAAGGTAGTCCTCCTTGCTGACGAAGGAAAAGGGCGCAAGGGTCAGTATATACTTCGCAAGAGCCTTAGGGTCTACTTCGCCCTGTGACGCCATATAGCTCATAGTCTGATGATACAGCAGAGAATACGGGAGTTTCGGAAGATACATCGGCTCTATCCAGCGTTCACGGGTGTAGAGAAGTATCATAGCGATACACATTACAAAGTCCCAGTTTATCTCCTTGTAAAACTCCTGCGGCGGCATAGACATATCGTGTCGGAATGCAAATCTCATCTCCGCTGTGCCGCCACGTCTGCCTGTACGTCCCAGCCTCTGCACAAGTCCAGATACCGTCAGCGGACAGCCTGTCTGCACTATCCTTTCAAGCTGTCCCAGATCTATGCCGAGTTCCAGCGTTACCGTCGCTCCCGTACACACGGGAAGCTCGGAGGATTTCATTCTCTGCTCCGCAAACTCACGCAGGGCGGGAGAGATGTTTGCGTGGTGGACAAGGTAGCAGTCGGAGGACTTCTTCTCCTCCGCAATACGTCTAAGGTGTGCGATATTCTCCTCCACCTCGCCCTTGGAGTTTGAGAAAAGAATACACCGTTTGCCGCTGGTGCTTTCGTAGAGATAGTTGTAGTAGCTTTCAAGCAGAGTGTGATTATCCCCTGTCGCCCTTTGTTGTGCGGCGTCCGTGCCGCACTTTGGGGCGACTGCATCAGCATCAGTGCTGACGGTGTTGGGAATCTTCTGCTTGATTGGGAAAAATCTCACCGCAAGACGCAGTGAGCGGCTCTTGTCCTTTGTCACGGGAGTTATGCAATCCCTGTGCGTTCCCATACTGAGCCATTCTGCGGCGGTCTTAGGGTCGCCGAGAGTTGCGGATAAGCCTATCCTCCTCGGGTGGAAGCCTATCAGCCTTGCAAGTCGTTCAAGCAGTGACAGAAGCTGTAATCCCCTGTCGTTGTCCATAAAATAGTGCATCTCATCAATGATGACGAAACGCAGGTCGCAGAAAAGCTTGTAGGTGCTTGACGAATTACGCATAAGCATAGATTCCAGCGATTCGGGGGTGGTCTGTATAACTCCCGAGGGCTTTCGCAGTACACGTTTTTTTGCGGTGGCAGAGGCGTCACCGTGCCATTTTGTAACAGGTATCTGAGCCTCTTCAAGCAGACCCTCCAAACGCTCAAACTGGTCGTTTATCAGTGCTTTCAAGGGAGAAAGGTACAGCACTCCCACGCTCATAGAGGGGTTCTCCCACAAATGGGTCAGCACGGGGAGAAAAGCCGCCTCCGTCTTGCCCGAAGCCGTCCCCGAGCAAAGCAGGACATTTTCATCGGTATCAAAGACAGCCTCCGCCGCCTTGACCTGTATCTCCCTAAGTTCCTCCCACTTGTTACGGTAGATATAATCCTGTATAAAAGGAGCATAACGGTAAAAGACGCTCATATAGTCACCTCTGATTTATAAAGCGATTTTTCAGTTTTTTGCATAAAAGAATATGCCACAATTACTCCAAAGAAAAAACGGAGGTAGAAAAATGGCACAATACAAAATAGGTCTTGATTATTACGCACACAATGTCGGAATGACCGCCGACAGACGTCTGATAGAGATACGACGTGAATACGGCAGTGCAGGAATAGACGTGTGGTTCTCTCTTCTTGATATAATATACAGTCAGACAGGATATTATCTTGTCTACAACGACAGCACCGCAGGTAATCTGCTGTGGGATATTGCAGGTCTTGTCCGTGGAAAGAATGCCCCCGATGAAAATACTATCGCTCAGATAATCGACAGCCTTGTGAAAGCAGAGCTTTTCGATACGGAGCTTTTTGAAAAGGGAATACTCACCTCTAAGCAAATACAAGAGCAATTCTATATGAGTACCCTACGCAGAAAAAACGTGGAGGTCATAAAAGAATACTGGTTGCTTTCAGCGGAAAAGATGAAAACTTTATCCGAAAAGAGTCCTATACTCGATTTCTTGTTCTCCGACAATTCAAATGTTGACATTAAGGCTCAAAATGTTGACATTTTGAAACAAAGTAAAGTAAAGCATAGTAAAGTAAAGCATAGTAAAGCAAAGCAAAAAGAAAGCAAAGAAAAGAAAATTGAAAGCAAAGCAGAGCAAACGAAAGCTCCCTTGCGGGAGCAGGTCAGCTACGCTGACTTTGCCTGCTCTGCTGAAAAAAATGCTTTTTTTACCGATAACGCCGATAACCCTCCGTCCCCAGTCTGTGACGATACAGAGAAAACCAACGAAAATACCGACGGGATATCAAGGGCTGAGCTTATAGCCGAATACGGCGAATGTGAAATCAAACGCTACGAAGAAAAATTCCTACGCTGGGTGCAAAGCTCAGGGGCGAAGAATGCAAAGATGTATCCGCAGATAAAGAAATGGCTGTGCGAGGATAAGATAATGCGGTCGCCGAAAAAGTCCTTTCAGACATCTACCATTGACGTGGACAGCACCGTAGCCGATGTTATGCGGCAGTATCGGAGCGACGCTTAAAGGTCGAAATCCTCAAAGCCCTCGGTGTCGGAGTCGTCATCGCCCTCAGAAAAGGTGAAATCCTCTCCGCCCATAAGCTGTGGAAGCGTCTTGTCGGGATTCTGATAAGCCATATTAAGAAGCTCCACAAAGTCCCTTATCATCTCACGGGGAGTTATGTTGCGGTCTGCTCCCACACGGCTGAATTCCGCCTTGATGAAGTATATCCTGTCCTCTAAGGTTATGCGGCTCTCGTAGCCGTAAAGGTCTGCGTGTATCTCGGACAGCTTTTCGGTAAGCACCGTAAGCTCCTCGTATGTGAGCGGCTGTAATTTTATTATAGGGGCAAGCATATCGTGGGTCTCGTCCGTTGCGAAACGTCCCCTTTCAAGACGTGAGCGGAGAGCCTCATAGCTGAATACTCCCCTCCTCGGGTCTTCGATACACTGAGGTGTGCCGCCCATAATTATGCCGAGGTGCGAAGCCTTGCCCTGTAATGCGTCGTTGTACATCATCAGCATCTTCTCATAGTTGTACTGACGTGTGACGGAATGCGGTATCTTCATAATATTCACAAGCTCGTCTATCATCACGATAAGACCCTTATACCCTGCACTGACAAGGAATGCGGTTATTACTTTGAGATAATCATACCAGCTTTCGTCGGTGATTATCGCAGTGACTTCAAGCTCCTGCCTTGCCTCGGTCTTTGTGTGATACTCGCCCCTAAGCCACTTTATCACCTTTGCTTTTTTGTCCTCGTCGCCCAGACGGAATGCAAAGTAATAGGTCTGCAAAAGCTGTGTAAAGTCGTTGCCGTGGGTCATATCACGCAGAGAGTTTATACGGGAGGATATCCGCTTTTTCATATCTGTGTCGAAATGGGGACTGTTAAGCTCCTTGCCCTCCTGTATCAGCTCATTCTGTATGCCGCTGAGCCACTTTTCAAGGATAAGGGAAAGAGCACCGCCGTCAGGCTTTGTCTTGACCGACATATTCTTCATAAGCTCACGGTAGGTAGCAAGTCCCTGACCCTTACTGCCCATAAGCTTACGCTCGGGAGAAAGGTCTGCGTCCACCACCACAAAGCCCCTGTCCATAACGTGCTGACGCATAGTCTGTAAAAGAAAGCTCTTACCGCTGCCGTAACGTCCCACCACAAAACGGAAGAACGCACCACCGTCCTCCGCTATCTCAACATCGTGTAGCAGTGCGTTTATCTCTGCGGTACGGCCTACGGCGATATATCCAAGACCCGTGCGGGGTACTACGCCGCCTTTAAGGGCGTTTATTATGCTTGATGCTATTCGCTTAGGAACGGTCATTGTTGCCTCCTTGTCGGCTATTGTATCTGTATCAGTTTTCCGCTGCGTATACTATCTGCTTTATCATACGGATAGGACGCTGTCCAAGTCCGCCGCAGCGTTGTATGAAGTAAAGGAAAGTGTAGCCGTTTTCGGGGTCGTTTGCAAAGAAACAGCCAAGCCAACCGTCCCAGCCGTACTCTCCCTTGCGTGTGTTTATGCCGATACTTCCGCAGTCCTCCTTGCAGATACGCATAAGATTTCCGTAGTTGTAGCCGTACATAGAGTCCCAGCCTGTTTCCGCCGCCTGCTTGTCGGTAAGCTGCGGAGAGGTGAGATATCTCACGGCATTCTCGCTGAGTATACGTCTGCCGTGGTACACGCCCTTATTGAGCAGCATTGTCGCAAATGCCGCATAGTCGTCCATTGTGGAGCATAGTCCAGCACCGCCCGACTCGAACTCGGGCTTTTTGCGGCAGAGGTAGGTAAGTCCCAGATGCTGCCACATACAGGGGATAAGCTCCCCGTCCTTAGGCTCATAGTTCTCCGCAAAGCGGCACAGCTTGTCCTCGGGAACATAGAAATCCGTATCTGCCATACCAAGCGGCTCGAAAAGTTCCTCACGGAGGAAATCGCCGAACTTCTTGCCCGAGATGACCTCGATAACAGCACCGAGAATATCCGCACTTGTGCCGTACAGCCACTTCTCCCCCGGCTGGAATGCAAGGGGCTGCTGTCCGATAAGCTCCGCATATTTCATTGTATCAGCGGGGTTTCCTGCCTTATATTCCGCATCAAGGCGGTCGTAAAGTTCCTGCATCTTCGCACCTGCGGGAAACCAGCCGTCGGGATAGCAAAGTCCCGATGTCATATTGAGCAGGTCTTTTATTGCAATGGGCGTATTTACGGGGAACTCGCCCTCCTCCGTCAGCACACGCTGATTTTTAAACGAGGGAATGAACCACTCCACCTTGTCCTGTAAGTCAAGCTGTCCCCTGTCGAACAGTATCATAGCTGCTGCGGCGGTGATAGGCTTTGTCATAGAGTAAAGGCGGACTATCGTGTCGTTCTTCCACTTAATGCCCCTTGCCTCGTCTGCCATACCTACGTTGGCACGGTAGATCGGCTGTCCGTGTTTCAGCACCATAGCCGAAGCACCCTTTACCTCGCCGTTCTTCACCTGTGCATTCAGCATATCCGTAATGCGTTCAAGCATAACCATATTCATAGCGGTGACCTCCCTGTTTGTTGTCTGTTATTCAGCGTATCTTTCTAGCCTCGCAGTAGGATCTCTTAACGTATTTTCCTTGCCTCGCAGTAGAAACGTTTATCGTGAGCGTGGCCCATTGAAAATGTTTTTCTCGGTAATGCTCCGTCCTTGATGACGGTGGGGAAAAGCTCATCCTTAGTCATTGAGGGCAGGATAAAGCCTATGCTGTTTTCTGCTGTGCAGAGGGACTTTACAACATCGTCGCCGTGTATATAGTCGATAACACCCTTGTTTTCGGCAAGGTAGCCGTCAAGGAAATTTTGCAGACTGCCCACTGTGAGGTTTGCATTCGGCTTTGTAACGGTGTAGTTTTCCTCTGTGCCGTTTAAAATAACGGTAAAGCTCTGTCCCTCATTGCCCTTTACAAGACCGAGAGCCTCGGTCATCTTGCTCATAAGGTCTGCTGTATCAACGTCCACGATAACACGGTGGATAGCCTCAAATTCCAGTGCCTCGCTGTGGAGATTAACTACCTCTGCAAGGGCATATCGTGCAAGTGCCGCATCGGGGGAGTCTGCCGCTTTCTTCTCCTCGTAACAAGCCTTTGCGGTTGCAAGAGAATGGTTGCCATCGCCCACTGCGAACAGCAGAGGAGCAACACCGGAGATATTGTACTTTGCCTTCATTGCTTCGTCGGAGCAGAGACCCAGCAGACCGTCAGCAACAGCGTCGATCTGTGCGTCGGACAGCTTGTAGCCGACGAGGTGACCGCCGTTCTGCATCAGATCGAAATCGTAAACCTTCTCCATGCCGGAAGCGGCAGCGGTGAGAGGCTCGATGACGGTCTTGTCGGGGTCGTCGATCAGCAGCATGACGTGG
>JAZUSC010000008.1:0-45938 GCA_045606505.1 Oscillospiraceae bacterium | reverse complement strand
TGCACAGCGCGGTCTTGATGTCGATATCGTCTTTGCCCGCGAAGATATAGGAAACTCCGACGCTCCTGTAATATGCAAGCATTTCTGTCGGTGTATTCTCTGTCAGCACCTCGATGATGTGGCAGTTGTCATAGCCCTCGTCCTCGTCGTGAATCTTGCAGTCAGTCCAGCCGACCTTGCCGAGCCTGTCAAATGAAACAGCGTAATAATCGTGCTTCATGGCGATGTAGTCCTCTGTGGGAATATCCGCGCCGCTGAAAGGGGAGAGGTCAGGTTTGAAACCGTTTGTGAAGCTGCTTTCCATCGTCACGCGGCCGCAGGCGAATGCATCACCTTTCAGCATACGGTTGACCTCGTAGTAGCTCTCACAAACCTGTGAGCCCTTTTCACTGCCGAGAAAATCACCCGTTACCTTGCCGTCAATGCTTGTCATCATATGGCATATTACAACAGGACGAAGTCCGTTTTTCTCGATGAATCTCTTAGCGTAGGAGCAACTTGCCGTGACCTCGCCGCCACGCATATTTATCTCGTTTATTGCAAGTTGAACAAGCTTTGCTGCGATCCCTTTGCCCTGCATACTTTCGTCAACAATGGTGTGGTATATCTCAAACACACCCTTTTCTTTTTCGGGGAAAGTTACCTTGCCGACTTCCTTGCCGTTGTCGTCGATACAGCTTATCTTTGAGTATTCGGTCAGAAACTGCATATTTTACCTCGTATATATCAAAAAAATTCTCGGTTTATTTCAGACTCAATCCGTCTTTGAAAGCATTACCTACCTTTGCACCAAGCTCCAAATATTCGTGATTCATAGAGTCGTAGGTGATAGGGCGGAGTTTTTTGGGGTCTATTTTTCCTGCCTCGTTCAGCACACTTTCATCAGCACTGACATTCACTATCCTGCCGAAAAGGTGACAGGATTCTTCGTCGTAGCTGATAAGTTCACATTCAATAGCCATAGGCAGCTCGTCGATTATGGGAGCGTCAACAAACTCACTTTTTGTGGTGTGGAAACCGCATTTAGAAAGCTTATCGGGTACATCGTTTGCGGAAACTATTCCCACGTAGTCGCACTCTACAATATGAGTAACGTCTGCCATACTTACAGTGAATGCCTTTCTTGCGATAATATTCTTTGTTGTTTTGTGTGAGGGGTCAAGGCAGATAAAAATCTGATCCTCCTCACCGATACCGCCCCAAGCGGCGTTCATAGCGTCAGGTGTGCCGTTATCATCATAAGTAGCGATGATGAATACAGGCATAGGGTAAAGGATAGGCTTTGCACCGAAGTTCTTTCTCATATTATACCTCCCGAAAGATTAAATTATTGTCAGCTGTAATGTACTAATTATACATCATATCCCATAAAAGTTCAAGTTTCTTTGGCAACTTGATCAATATTCTCGCAAGAAATATAATACGGGGACGCTAAGGTTGAAGTTTGACATTGTAATAAATGTGATTATATTATTAGCTGTTGGGAACTTTTGTCCAACGCCTTTGGTATTTAAAAAAATTTTTAAATACCTATTGACAAAATATCTACAATGATATATAATCTATTTAAAGAAAATTTTAAATAGATTGAAAGGGTGAGTAAGACGAGCATATCCGATACATTTAAAATCCTCTCCGATCCTCAAAGACGAGAGATACTAGTTATGCTCCGTGTCGGGCGAATGAGTGCGGGCGATATTGCAGAAAAGCTGAATATTACTCCAGCGGCACTTTCGTATCATTTGAAGCTGCTGAAAAAGGCTGATATGCTTTTGGAATATAAGGAGAAGAATTTCATTTATTACGAGCTTAACACCAGCATTTTTGATGAGATGATGATGTGGTTCGGACAGTTTGGAGGCGGTAAAGATGAGAAATAAAATAATGCCGATAATCGCAGCGGTGTCGCTTATCGCAGCAGCTGCGGCGATGAATTTCCTGCCTGATGAGGTGCCTATAAATTATAACATTGTTGGTGAGGTTGGCGGCAGGGGAAGTAAATACTGGCTGTTCCTGTTCCCGTTTATTGCTGTTATATCAGCTGTCGTCTGGTGCATTTATATCAGAGCCAGACAAAAAAGGCTGAGCGTCGCAGATGAAAAGACCGTAGCACGTATCCATAATAACGGAAAGGTGCTATATGTGGTACTTTTGGCCTATGAGGTGTTCGTGCTTATCGGACAGGGAGTTATGACGGTGCATCTGATCTCTATGGGTGAGAATAACAGCGGTGCAATGCCTAATGAACTTAGTTCGGCGTTATGCGGTGTACTCGGTATGCTGTACATAGTCATAGGAAATATAATCCCGAAAGCAAGGCTTGGTGCTGTGCTTGGAGTGAGAACTGTGTGGAGTATGAAAAATGACAAAGCGTGGCAGTACAGCAACCGTTTCGGCGGAGGTATGCTGGTTGCGGCAGGTGTGCTGATAGTCGCAGAGTCGCTGGTATTCCGTGGAATGACAGTGTTTTATATAATGATAAGCATACTTGCTGTGGCGGTGGCTGCAACGGTGATATATTCCTATTATGCGTATAAAAAGAGTGTAGCCTGAGGGCGGAAACTATGAAAAAGGAGAACTGAAATGTTAAAGATCAACAACCTCTGCAAAAAGTATAAGGGCAGCGATAAAGGCGTCTGTGATATAAATATCCACGTAGAAAAGGGCGATATCTACGCGTTTATCGGACATAATGGTGCAGGAAAGACTACGACGCTTAAATGCGTGACAGGAATACACGGGTTTGACAGCGGCGAGATACTTATCGACGGAAAGGATATCTGCAAAGAGCCTATCGCCTGTAAGAAAAGTTTTGCTTATATTCCCGACAATCCCGACCTTTACGAGTATCTGACTGGAATACAGTACCTTAATTTTATCGCAGATGTTTTTGAGGTTGCCTCTGCAAAGAGAAGTGAGATCATATTTAAATATGCCGATGCATTCGAGATAACAGCGTCCCTTGGCGATCTTATTTCCAGCTACTCTCACGGAATGAAACAGAAACTTGCGATAATCTCCGCACTGGTACACGAGCCGAAGCTTCTTATACTTGACGAGCCCTTTGTAGGTCTTGACCCCAAGGCGGCGGTAGTGCTGAAAGGTGTTATGCACGATATCTGTGATAATGGCGGAGCGATATTCTTCTCTACCCACGTGCTTGACGTTGCGGAAAAGCTGTGCAATAAGGTAACGATAATAAAGGGCGGTAAAATAATCGCAGGCGGTAGTATGAACGAGCTTACTAAAAACGGAGATTCGTTGGAGGATATCTTTATGGAGGTGCTTGAAAGTGAAACAGATTAAGGCTCTCGCAGTAACAGAGCTGTGCAATCTCTATGGATTTAATGTCCTAAGGCACACAAAAGACCGCACTGAGCGAAGAAAGAAGCTTGTTATATACGGTATAATAGTATTTCTTCTGCTTTTTGTTGTGTCCTATGCCGCCGGACTTAGTTACGTACTGATATCCTACGGTGCAGGAAATGCTGTGCCGTCATATCTTATAACTATGTCGGGAATATTGTCACTGATGCTTGCGGTGTTTAAAGCAAGTGGCGTACTGTTCCGTAAGAACAGCTTTGATATCATCTCCTCTCTGCCCCTGTCTGACGGTGCAGTGGTATTCAGCAGATTTTTAAGGATGTACATCGAAAGCCTTATTATTTCATCACTGATAATGCTGCCGGGAATTATCGTATATGCGGTTATGGTGCTCCCGAATGTTATGTTTTACATATATGCACTTTTCGGGATAGTAGCCGCTCCGCTTGTACCTGTCGCAATAGCTACGGCGGTAGGTGCATTGATAACAGGAATAGCCTCCCGTATGAAACACAGGTCTATCGCAGAAGCGGTGCTGTCTATGCTGCTTGTTATCGGAATTCTTTCGCTGACTTCCTCAACTTCGGGAATGGAAGACGAGATGACCGAAGAAATGATTATGCAAGCCGTGGGAAGCATTTCTGACATTCTTGGAAAGGTATATCCTCCCGCTGTGATGTTTGGAAACGCTGTTGTAAACGGCAATGTCATAGATCTTGTGCTGTTTCTTGGAATATCTGTTGCTGCTTTTGTCGTAGTAGCACTGATCGTGACGCTTAATTTCCGTGGAATATGTCGCAGACTTCATAGCACATCGGCTAAGCATAGCTATAAGATGCAGGAACAGCATCAGACATCTCTTTATAAAGCACTTGTACTGCGTGAGGCTAAGCGTTATTTCTCTTCTAGCGTGTATGTAACAAATACGATAATCGGCCCTATACTTGCAGTGGCTATGTGTGTTGCATTCATATTTGTTGATGTGAATACATTACTTCCCGAAATGCCTATTTCAATAAATATAAACGTCGCACTTCCGTTTGTGTTTGCCGCAGTTCTTTGTATGATGAATCCAAGTGCCTGTTCTGTTTCGTTAGAGGGTAAGCAGTGGTGGATAGCTATGAGTCTGCCGCTATCAGCTAAGGACATTATCAATGGAAAGCTGCTTTTCAGCCTGAGTTTGCTTTTGCCGTTTTATTTGGTGTCAGAGGTTATTGTTATGGCTACACAGAGCTTTGACATTGCGGAGCGTATATGGTTCGTACTTGTTCCTGCTTTGAGTGCAGTATTCTCGTGTGTGTTCGGGATTTTTGTTAATATTAAACTTCCGAAGATGCAGTGGGAGAGCGAAGTTGATGTGGTAAAGCAGAGTGCATCTTCTATGGCAGGCGGTCTTGGTGGTATTCTTGTGCTGATCGTATTTGCATTTGCGTCGGCTGTTATTCCACAGAAGTTCTACCTGATATTCAATGCTTGTGCGTGTGGTGTTCTGAGTGTTGTTACGCTGATCTTGTATCGTAGCTGTATAAAAAAAGATCTGCGTACTATTTAAATAATATATGGTCGGCGGGGAATAATCTCCGCCGATTTGTGTTGACACTACAGCATAGGTATGTTATACTTAATACAATAAACAACACGAAGATCCGTTATGGTAAAATGAATATAATATAAAATAGTAACGTAAGTGATAATGATTAAGATCTTGCAGGAGAAAAATTTTATGTCGAGAATCAAAGAATTTAGGTTTACGATGTCCGATGCTTGGGGAATTACCGATAGGGGTTATGAATCTACTCTTGAAATTTCTGATAGTGAAAGTGTTAGTATATTGTTTTTGGTTAATTCCAGACCTTACAAAATTGTTTTGGCAAATGTGGAAGAACATTTTATTAATGATATGTGCTTTTTAAGAGAATGGAATAATAAGAAATTTGATAATTATAGTGTATTAGATGGATATATGTGGAGCTTGTTGTATGCTTATGATAATATACATATAAAGGCGAATGGATCAAATGGTTTCCCAGGTGATTTCTTGAAATTTCTCAATTTGATCCATAACAAATATGATATCCCCAAAGCTGATTATGAAGACGAGGATTTTATTGCATCAGCTATTAAAAATACCAAAGTTTCAACTTTAAAAGATTTGATGTGATAAGATCTGAATTAGCAATTTGTTTTATCTTTGATAACAATAGCCCTCACCGACTAATTAATCGGAGAGGAGGATTTATTGCGGAAAAAAGTACACCTTTCCTATGTTGCATAAGTGTAAGCAATGTGATATACTTATCATACACCATAACGAAAGGCAGTGATAAAATGCAGGACAGATATGAGCAAATCAAATCAAGGATAATTGAACTTGCTGATGCTGACGAGGGGATAAAGGCAGTTGTTGTCATAGGGTCATCAACAAGGAGCGAGGTAAAGGCTGATGAATACTCCGACCTTGATCTGATAATTGCGGCTGAGGACACTGAAAAGTGGCTGTACGACGATATCCCTAAGCAGCTGGGGGAGATGAAGATATCCTTTGTCGAGCCGACACTTGGCGGCGGTAAAGAACGCAGAGTATTATATAAAAACGCCCTTGATGTGGATATAATAGTTTTCACCCCCGAGCAGCTTGTAAATGCGGCAAGAGAGGGTGTTGCGGGTTGGGTGTGTAACAGGGGATATACCGTTTTATATGATACAATGGGTATTACTGAGCTGCTAAGCGAGTATGTCTGTCACGAGGTAAACTATTCTCAGCTTACCGAAGCCGAGTACATAAATCTTGTGAATGATTTTTGTTTCCATATCGTATGGGCATCGAAGAAGATACTCCGTGGTGAGCTATGGACAGCGAAGATGTGTATAGACGCATATCTTAAAAATCATCTTCTGAAAATGTTGGAGATGTACACTGTCAATAAGTATGAAAGAGATGTATGGCACGATGGACGATTTCTTGACCGTTGGGCTGATGATAGCATAAAGAACTCGCTTCCGAAATGCTTTGCTCATTACGACAGGGAAGATATGATAGCTGCACTGGGTGAAACAAAAGCTTTGTTTGTACGTACCGCAAGAGAAGTGGCAGGGTATAAAGGCTTTGCCTATCCTGAGGTCGCTGTAAGCTATGCGGACGAGCTTTTTGCAGAGTATTTTGGCGAGCGTCCTTAAATTTGCTTATAGTGTAATATCACGTGAAGAGTATAAAAATCGGCGGAGATCATATCTTCGCCGATTTTATGTATTAACTGTAATGACTTGCTTATACCATAATTCTCTGAATAATGAGATGTTCTATTGACATATTTTACAAATTATGCTACAATAATCTGATATTTGTATTCCTATGGGGGATTTATGAGAAGAAACGATGATATAAAATATGCTTATAAAAGTCTATCCGTACCGGGCGGAGGTTTTGTAACAGGATTTGTTTTTCACCCGACTTGCAGAAATATACTTTATTGCCGTACTGATATCGGCGGTGTGTACAGATTTGATTTTGAACATCAGAGCTGGTGTTTTCTTGGCAGCAGGATAACCGAGTTTGAGCATCATCTTACTCAACCGCTTTCGATTGCTGTTGATGAAATGCAGTCGGACAAATTATACGTTATGTGCGGCGATAGCAGCAGAATGAATGAAAAAGGCAGAGCCTCGCTCCTTATATCCTATGACAGAGGAGAGAATTTTACGGAAAAATCGGTTCCGTTTTGCTGTAATGGCAATGCACCTGCACGTTCAACCGCTGAAAGACTTGCTTATAAAAACGGATGTCTGTTTTTTGGTTCGCAGGGAGAGGGCTTGTGGTGTTCCGATGATGAGGGCGATAGCTGGAAAAAGCTTAACTTCTGTGAAGAAAATATTGTTTTTGTTTACTTTCCGCAGGACAGTAATATAATGATAGTGTCCTGTACAGGGGAAACCTGTGCTGACGGCAATGACAGAGGCCACACGCTATATGTCAGTTACGATATGGGCAGCAGCTTTGAAAGGCTGCCTATTCCATCTGCTCTTAATGATGACAGATGCTTTCATAATGGCTTTGTTGCAGGAGGTGTTGCAAGTAGCGGCAACTTAGTATATGTTTCATTTTCGCATTCCTACAAGGAAAATCGGTGGGGCGGCTGGAATGATTTTGCTTGTGATAACGGCGGAGCTTTTGACGGCAGAGTTTACCGATATCTCATCAATAATGGCAGACTGGAATTTGATAAGGACATCACTCCGTCAGTAAACGGATTTACCGATGTTAATAAAAATTGCAGACTTCCGTTTGCACTGGGAGGTATTGATGTTTGTGCTGATATTATTGCTGTAAGCTCTATCGGTGGACAGGGTGACGCTATATTTATCTCAAAGGACGGTGGTAACAGCTATAAGCATATAAAAAGTACAGACATCAATATGTTTAAGATAGATGTACCGTATCTTAAACCGGAATATAATGGAGGCAGAATACCTCTTCACTGGATGAGCTGTCTGCGTTTTGATCCGTTCAACGTTGATTTTGCTGTAATAAATACAGGTACAGGTGTATTTTCATTGCACGATGTAACTTCCGATGTACCATATATCTCAACAATGTGTATGGGTATTGAGGAAACTGTCCATATGAATATATACGGTATCCCAAGCGGCAAAAATTTTGTTATAGACCTTGTGGGCGATCTGGGAGGATTTGCTTTCAGACAGCTTGAAAGACCGTGTGAGAATTCATTTGCAGACTCCGAAGGGCATCGTTACATTACCTGTCTGAACGCGGATTATGTTCAGAACGATCCCGATATATTCGTTGCGTCAGCACGAGGAAACTGGACTGCTCATACAAAGGGCGGAGTTATACTTACCTGTGACGGTGGCGACAGCTTTACACATATAGGATATCCGCTGGGAATTTCCGAAAAGCTTGATAAAGTGGCAGAGGCTATATCCCGCCCGAATACCAACAGCGGTTGGGTAGCTGTTTCAGCAGATAGCGGCACTATATTGTGGACACTTGCATATCAATGGGGACAGCTTCCTTGTTTTGCTGCGGTAAAATATAATATTTCCTCAAAACTATTCTCAAAAATACGAATTTATGACGCTGAGGGAAATGATATATCAGAAAGCGATCTGCAAATTAAGATGTTCACCGACCGCACCGATCCGAATATGGCATACGGATTTGGTGAAAACGGACAGATTTATCTCAGTACCGACTGCGGCAGCACCTTTCGCCAGGTCGAAGTAAAGGGTGAGCTTCCGAAATGCAGATTTTCAGGGATCGACGGCTATAAAGGCGGCGAGATACGTTTTCTGCCGAATGAAAAGGGCGTGTGCTATGCCGCACTTCTTTCAAACGGATTATGGAGACTGTGCTTTTCGGAGAATTCTGTGACAGCCGAACGAGTGAGTGCACAGGGGGATTTTGTTAAGTCTGTGGGCTTTGGCAAGGGAGATGAACACTATTCCGTCGCACTGTATGTAAGCGGAGTGTTATTCGGAGAATACGGATTCTGGTGCAGCTATGATCTCGGGGAAAGCTGGTCAAGGATAAACAATGATTCGCAGATGTACGGTTATATAGTATCAATGGACGGAGATTTCAGAAAAAAGGGCAGAGTATATATTGCGACAGGTACGCACGGTGGGCTTTACGGCGAACCGTTGAATGAAAGTCAATCATAAACTCAGGAGTAATTAAATGGCATACGTATATGATCTTACGAAAGGAAAGGTATCAAAGTTGATACTATCCTTTTATTTTCCAATGCTTTTTACCAATTTGTTGCAACAGATATATAATATAGCTGACACTGCAATAGTCGGAAAGGGACTTGGTGATAATGCGGTGGCGGCAGTTGGTAATATGGGCTCACTTACCTTTCTTATTGTTGGATTTTCTGTTGGACTGACCAATGGATTTTCAGTGTCGATAGCTCAGAGCTACGGCAGAAAAAATATGGACGAATTGAGAAAGTGTATCGCTTCGTCTGTTGTACTGGCAGGGGTTATTACCGTTGTACTGACAACCCTTAGTATATTCTTTTTAGATGAACTTCTTATGCTGCTTGACACCTCTGAGGAGATCATCGCCGACAGTTTGCTGTATGGATATATCCTATTTGGCGGATTGGTTTGCACGATATTCTACAATATGTGTTCTGCTATTTTGAGAGCTCTTGGTGACAGTAAAACTCCGCTTATTGCGATCGTTGTATCATCTGTGGTTAATGTTGGGCTTAATTGTATTACAGTATTCCTTATGGGTATGGGAGTCGATGGCCCTGCTTATGCTACTATCATTTCTCAGCTTGTATCTGCAATGATATGTTTCATACGCCTCAGGAAGATAGAAATAATAAAGCTTCATAAAAATGACTTCAAGACAGATATGGGTATGTACTGGGAGCTTATCAGAAATGGCATAGCTATGGCTTTGATGAACTCTGTAACAGCCGTAGGCAGTATGGTGGTACAGTTTTTTGTAAATGGTCTGGGTCTTGCTTATACTTCGGCATATTCAGTGTGTATGAGATATCTCAATCTGTTTATCGATCCGGCGTGTACGGCTGGATTTACTATGTCAGCGTTTACCAGTCAGAATTATGGTGCAGAGAAATACAGCCGAATAAGAGAAGGGCTGCGTGTATGTTTGCTGATAGCTTTTGTATCCTATGTCGTTTTTGGTATAGTGCTTGTGTTCTTTCCCGAAACCATAGTCGGCTTTATGTTAAATGAGGATAGCACTATCACAGTTGCAACCGAGTATCTCCCTCCTTGTGGAATAATGCTGTTTGCGGTGGATTTCCTGTTTGTTTACAGAAGTGCCGTACAGGGAATGGGATATCCTCTTGTGCCTATGCTGTCAGGTATTGCAGAAATGGTGATGCGTATGCTGATAGTAGTGATCTTTATAGGGGGAGTTGGGTTTGTGGCTACTGCTTATGCCGGTATAGCGGCGTGGGTGGCTGCTTTGATTATGAATATGATTGCATTTTATTTTCTATTACGCAGAAAACAAAGAAAAGAGGTAGCTTAAAAGTAGCATTTTTTCAGCCGCTGATATCAATATTGAAATCTCTTTTTGCGGATATTATAAGGTTATAATAAATCAACGGCAGAGTATATGCTCTGCCGTTAAGTTTTGGTAATAATAGTTTGGTGAGAACCGCACTTTAAAAATAGCGACTAGCTATTCTGTTTTTGTTTTGCCCATTTTTCTTATGTGCGAGTATATGAATGCTCCCAGTACGAGTATAAGCTCAGGAATAGTCTGCCAAAGTCTTGAAACGACTGAAATTACCACAGCCTCATTCTGAGGCATTATCAGCATAAGGCCTGCCACGATGATACCCTCACGTACGCCAAGCCCTGAGGGGGAGAATATTGCAAGTATTCCGATTATTGCGGATACTCCCCATATTCCTGCACAGAAAAATAGTTGCGACAGTTGAAGTGAGGGGCAAATTGATCTTGCAAGTATATAAAATCCCGTACCGATTATCAGCCAGTTTGCGATGAACAGCAGTACGACCTTTATCATCTGCGAGTATTTCATAGGGATTTCAAGCTTTTTTCTGAAAAGCTTTCCGACGAATTTAAGTATAAGGTTTATCGCCTTAGGGTGGATAACGACAAAGAACACCGCAATAAGCAGAAATGTTATCCATTTGTAGTTTTCCAGCAGCTCATTAGGGAAAAAGAACAGTGAAACGATAAACAGCATAGCCGCACCGAGCAGCGTACAGACATTCTCTATAAAAAAGCATACAGTGACCTTTGAAAGCGGTGCGTCTTCCTCTTTGTAGTAGGTGAGCCTTGCCGCAAGCATAAAGACCTTTCCGGGGATATATTTTCCGAGTATAGAATACAGATAGCCCGTTACAGCCTTTTCGTATTTTATCTGACAACCGTTTATCTTTGTGATATAGTGCCACAGCGAGGCAAGGGTCAGCTTGTAGATAAAATAGAACAGCGTGGAGAAAATAAAAACACCGATGTTTACTTTTGCAAGGGTGGAGGTGAATTCCTCCCAGTTCTGTACAAAATACCATACGATGAAGCCTGCCGCAAGTACGCCGAAAACAGCCTTGCAGACAGTGAGTATTTTATTGCTGTTTGACGTCTTGTCCATAGTTCACCTCAGAAGCTCAGTAGTAAGCGGATAAAGCACATATAATAATACACAAACCACATTGGCATTCTTTCAAGCTTTTTCAGATTGTCCTGACTTAGCATCATATTCCGCCAACCAAGTTTCCACGCAAGACGGTGATTCCACTTGCATTTTGACGAGGTATCAAGCGTTATTTGTTTGCCCTGTTTTAAGTACGTTTCCTGCTTTGCAGCGGCAAGATTGAATTTGAATACAATCGCACGTTTCTGACTGAGTAATATCCTTGTGTCGTCAATGTATTTTGCGACTATCACACCTGAATTTACAGCATCTTCAAACATCGAGAAGGCCTTTTCGCTGCGTATAACACAGCTTGTGTGTTTTATAGGCTCTTTTTTCATCTCTTTCAGCCATATATCGCCGAAGCTGATATCCGCCGTGTTACAGTAATGATCCTGACACACCATACAGCTTTCACGGCTGAAAAAGTATGCGTTCTTATATGCACAGATAGTTTTTGTGTAGGAAAGCGTTTTCTCGCTGCCGTCAGCGTAGACCACCGATGAAGTCCCCCGCCAGTGTCCACGGCGGTAATATATCCTCACCGCATTGTCAAGGCTTATCTTCTTCTTTTTCAGCGGAAGGAGAGTTGCCCCCTCAGTGTGGGTGCCGCTGCAATAAAGACCTATTTTAAGTACTATCTTTTCCTTCAAAGCAGGTTCTTTTTCGAGAATATCAGAGAACGCTCTCATCTGACAGGGAAGAAGCACCACAGCGAGCTTTCCGTTAAACCCACGCAGCATATCAACGTATTTTAAAAGCGGCATATACATATACACCGACGATGAGCTTTCCATAAGCTGTTCTTTTGATGTCGCAATAAATGTCTTGTAGGATAGCTTTCCGTCTTTTATCTCGCTTCTTGTCACCCAGGCACCGTCTATCTGTTTCTTATCGAGCAGATGACACAGCAATGCGGTCACCATTCCGCCCGAAGCGGCGTTTTTGCGGATATTCTCGTCCGCAGCATAGCCCATTCGACAGGCAAGGTGTTCACCGATATATTTTTCGGGGACATTAAAGTCCAGCAGCTTAACCTTTTTCGGTTTGGCAGCAGCCTTGTCTATCTCCTCAGAGATAGATCGGATATTTAGGAGCGAGCTTTCCTTTACATCAGGAAGCTTTGCAGCTATCTTCTTTTTTATAGTGTCGGTTTCTTTGATAAAGCTGTCAAACTTCGCACACAGCGAATCTATATCAAGCTCCGAATAATCTGCGGCATAATCGCCAAGCTCAAACATATCCAGTACTTCCTTGTACTTATGACTCCAACCTATAAGCAGGACAGGGACGCACTTTTCAAGTGCGGCTATCATTGCGTGAAATCGTGAAGCGACAAGGCATCTGCATTTTGAGATAAGCTCTCTTATCTCCTCAGGTGACATCTCACGGGGATACCAGCGAACCTTTTCCTTGTCTGAGCAGCCCTCGTATACCGCAGAGCATATCATAAGGTCATTGTTGCGTGGCTTGTTGCTGCCCTCACGGGCGGCGTTTGCGATTATCAGTACGTTATATCCCTTATCATTCAGCCTGTCAACGAATTGCGTCATACAGTCCGTGTAGTTTATTCCGAGCTTTCTGCACTTCTTTTCCACAACACTGCTAAGGGACAGTGCTATAACGTTGTTATCATAAAAGCTGTCAGTACGGCAAAGCTTGTCCACAGCGGAGGAATAATATTCGCTGTCAGGCATAGTGAATGCACCGTCGGCACAAAGGCGGACATTTTCCGTAATGCCTATATCGGCAAGATTCTGTCGTGTTATCTCACCACGGGCACAGATAAGCTTCATTTTTTGGAGTATCCATTTGGCTAGAAATCTGTTCCAGTGCTTTTTAAACGGCCCTATCGCCTGAGAATATTTTACCACAGGAACACCGCACAGCATAGGCACAGCCGCACAGACGAATGCGTAGGTATTCATAATAAAGCCGCGGCTGTCCACAAAGGATATTCCAGCCTCGTCAATGACGATGTCCGTGTCGGAATATGCCTTTATTATCTTGTTCATACACAACAGTTTTTTGAGCGGCGGTACAAATCGCATAAAGCTGTACAGCACCGCAAGGGTAAACGCAAGGAAAAGCAGCTTTTCGGGTTTTGCGTTTACTACCTTTATAAAGTCATACTTCTCTGCACTTTCGGATATCAGCTTTCTGTCAGCCTTTGGATAGGTGGACATCAGCGTGATGTTAAGGCGTTCCCCGTAGCACTCTTTGAGCTGCTTTACAGAGCTTTGCAGCATTGCTGCCGCACCTTTGTTTCCGCTGAAACAGGCAGCGGTTATTGCAATATTTATCGTTCTCATTATATTCTTTCGTAGTTGTTATTCCGTTTCGGTTACTCGTTATATCTGCATAAAAACATAGCTTGTAATTATAACACCGCATTATATATTGTTACCATTATATCACACCACACCGAAAAAGTCTACTTATATAACAAATAATTTACTTGGCTCTGTCGTTTATCAAGCTAGTGTCGGCATTATGTGTTCTGATAACACAAGTCCGCCCATTACAAATGTACATAATATGTTATACTATTAGAAACCACCAACATTCAGGAGGACAAACAATGAAATACAAACTACCTGCAAAGGGCTACGCAGTTATACTATCAGCAGTTGCGTTTATAACTGTATTTTCAGATCAAGAGGTATAGGATATCCTTGCCGGCTGGTAATCTGATAGCAGCAATAAACAAATCAAAATGCCCACACCTCCAAAAGTGTGGGCATCAGTTTGTCGAAAAACTAAGTTTTTGCCCGCAAAGCGGGTTTTTTTGATAACTTTTTTGGTGTGGCCTTGCCGCCAGCGAGTGCGGGCAGTGCGGATGTTTTGGTCGAAAAGTGCCAACGGGACTTTTTCGACGGTCTCAAATGGTTCTATTAAACATTTGGTTATGACATTTTTGTTAATATATCATTTAATTGTTTCTCGGTACTTTCAGCATCTTTGAACAAAACACCTGTGCCGCCTTTTTTAGTCCATTCTTCAATATTTGTTTCATAGTCGTCAACTAAGATATCCTGTGGACCTGTACAGAATTTTTCTTTGTCCTCACGATAACATATATTTGCTTTATCAGCGACTTCCTTGCCGAGATATTTTATCAACCAGTTTATTTTATCTTCTTCTGCTGTCGGTATTCCTCTGAAAGGCTTAGGTTTTGCCGATAAAATGACACACTCGTATTTTTCGCTGAATTTCTTAAAAAGCTCTAAGGCACCCTTTATAGGTTTCAGCACATAGTAAAAATGAGGTGTATTACGCACCACGTCCCAGGATTCCTCCTCGTGATTATCAAAATCAAAGGGTATGTTATTATCATAATAATAACCCTCGAAATCAGCTAATACTCCGTCCATATCAAAATAAATCTTTATCATAGTGTACGACCTTTCGTAAATAAAATACTAATGTTATTATACGGCAAAAGGCTGGAATTGTCAAATCAAATAGAACTATCCGTACAACTGTGCGAGTGTTGGCAGTGCGGATAGTTTGGTAGCGTAAAGGTGAACACCACGAGCATTATTCCAATCAGAACGTTTTTTGTAAAGCTTAAATAACATCGGACAGGATTATGCTCGTCGGGGAGGGCTGAGCACTTGAATGATTTGTGTATTTCGGTAAGAAAATACGTTGTCTACCATACTTGTGTGACAAAAAGCCTGATTAGGTATTGAAATCAACAACTGTTTGGGTGTATAATAAAAATATCTGGGAGATATACTCTTCGTTGTATAAGTGACGATATGATATATAAAAGAAAAGTTTGGTGAATAAATTATGAGCGAACTGAAACAAACTATCACTGATCTGGTAGTCAATGACTATTTTACGCCGAATATAAAGGCGGAAGTTATGCTGGACACTCTGCTGACGCCCTATATAGAAGGAATTTTACAAGAATATCTGGGGATCGATGCAAAGCTTATTGCAAAGGAAATGTCCGTATGCGAAACAACGAACACATTGAGAGCCGATAAACCGGACGGTGCTGTCGATAAGAACGACATCTACTTAGGCGGAAAGCTGATAGGAATTGATTGTGGAATCGGCAATTTAGGATGTATCTGTCTTGATTCTTTTGGGTGCTTTTATGCTTGATATCAACGTATTTCAGTTGCCACTATGATAGCAACAGCCAGTTGCTTGAAAAAAACTCATACCCGTGTTATACTGTTATTGAGGTGATAAAATATGGAAACTAAGAATGTTATACTTGAACTACGTACAAAAAATGGATTATCACAGGATGAACTTGCCCAAAAGGTATTTGTGACCCGTCAGGCTGTTTCACGTTGGGAAAACGGAGATACTGTACCGAATACGGAAACATTGAAACTTCTTTCCAAGCTTTTTGATGTTTCTATCAATACGCTTTTAGGTTCGCCCAGACAACTTATCTGTCAGTGCTGTGGAATGCCGCTTGAAGATCACAGCACAAGCCGCGAAAAGGACGGCAATTTTAATGAGGATTACTGTAAATGGTGTTATGCTGACGGCGAATATATGTACAGCAATATGGATGATCTGATAGATATCTGTGTGAAGAATATGGTGAGCGAGGAACATTCAGAGGCTGAGGTGCGTTCGTATCTGAATGAAACTCTGCCAAAGCTTGATTACTGGAAGCGATACAAAGAACTAGGCGGCAACAAGGCCTTTGAGGAGTTCAAAAATCAACTTATTTCAGAGATAAATGCACTGAACATTGAGGGTATGCCAAAGCTTGAAAAACTCAATGCACTGGTCGGAAGCTATATCAATCTTGAATACAGGCTCCCGAACGGAAGAACAGTAAAGTATCTTGACGATAACGCTACATATCTCGGCAACCAGCTTGAATGTGAATTCGGCGGGGACAGATGCTTCGGCATCGCCGCAAATATGGAGTTCATACTCATCAGCACTTATGAGGCAAACGGTGAAAACCCAGAGATAGTCATTTATAAAAAGAGATGAATCGTTATGGTGGCGGTCTTAATAGCTTGTATAATTAGCACTCATATACAGGTTTTGAATTCATTGTGAAAACATAGTTTTCATCACAAAGAGATGTCGCATAAAATCTCCCCGATCAGTAGGTCGGGGAGATTTGTTTATCTGCAATATTTCCTGATAGTTTCACGCATATTCTGCTGTTCCATATCAGCCTTAAAATGTTCGTCTGTAACATACATCTCATCAAGTCTTTCAATTATCTGGTGGGACTAAAATTATATAGGACAATAAAAAATATTTCTAAGCTGTTATTGTGCTGAAAACAGGACAGATAGTGTGGTACAATATAGATAAGTCAAAGGGAATACATTAAAAGGGGAGTGAACCTGTGTATCTGTCAGGACTTAATAAAGAGCAAATCGAGGCTGTCAAGGAAATAGAAAGTTATCTTAGAGTTATAGCAGGTATCGTCAATACGAAGTCTAATATAACAGGAGGTGCTGAAAATGTTCGTGCTTGCAGATATTGAATGGAATGTCAACGAGCGGGGAGAAAAGTTTCCTACTCAAATTGCAGCTTTGAAGGTGGACGATCAGTGGAATGTTACTGAACGATTTGATTCGTTCATCCGTCCTCGTGATGAGAGCTTCCATAACTGGGGGCACGTATCTTACAGAGGAGGCGATGTAAACAGCTTCCTTTGTGCAAGGAATGCTTATGCGGTCTTGGCTGATTTCCTGTGTTGGCTTGATGATGAAGATATACTTCTTTGGTGGTTGGAACAATCAGCACAGATTTTCCATAAATTCGTGAGCAAGATCCTGAAAACTACCGATGAACACAAGTTTGTGGCGATAGGTAATTATGTTCACGAATTTCTTGCAGGACACAGTAATTCCCACGGAAATGCATATAAACTTGCCGAGGTAAGAGGAATAGATACAAACTCCCGTATGAAACATTGTGCAGCAAATGATGTACGTGTTATGCATCTGCTGTTGGAGATGATAAACTATCCGCAGGATAGGTTTTTAAAACCACTTTTACGTATATCTAAAACTCCTTCTGTGCAAAACAGACCAAATACACATCTACGTTATCAGTACGACCCGACAGAAAAAATGATCCACCTGCTTGAATGTGATAAGTATGACCATTCAGATATGACTATCAAGGGATATCCCAATCTTGACACAGCTATCAGAAAGCATTATCGCATCTGTTCTTGCTGCAAGTCGGATTATCGTGCTACTTTAAGGGCAAGAAACAGTAAAGTGATTGCTAAGATGCTTTATACATATATCTACACGCCTTCATCTGATGTATTTCATAGGTATGATTGCGGACTTGTACTCAATGCAAAGAGTATTATGGGAACAAGATATTATCAGTCCATTATGAATATTGGCAAGGTGCCGTGTAAGGTTTGTAAGCCAACAAGCCTTGACAGGCATCAGATAATGCCGCAGAACACACGGGAAATGCAGCTTTCTAATGAGGAAAACCAGTCTGATACCAGCGAGGTCTCCAAAGCAATAAGAAGACACAAAATTGCGGTTAAAGATCGTGCAAGATTGTTGAATAACAGTGGACTTACTAAGCAGGAGATAAAAGACATTTACACATTGACCCAGCCTAGGTTCGCATTCTGGGCATCGACAGGCTACATAACATTTCATCAGCGTGGTTGTTCAAAATTGAAGTGTGCTTCTGATCTTAAAGGCTTTTCGCTATTCAGTGATGCGATTCGTGCCGGATTTCGTCCGTGTCGACATTGTAAGCCGACCGAAAAGCAGAATATAACTCTGTCGATTCCGATAACCAGCAGACAGCGTAGCAACGAGCGTATCGAGGATTTAGAGCCGCTCTGTAAAATGGCAGGGTATCCATTCGACTATGAGAACCAGTTTTTCTGTCTTGAAACGCCTGTGGGGAAGTGGCGTATCAATACAAGCACTTCACCCATTAAGTTGAAGCACATCAATCTGGTCAAGTCGCCTAATGAGGTGAATTACCACGACCAGCCGAGGTTATTTTTGTCATTTGTGGACGTGTTTGATTATATCAAGCGGCACGATGAGGAACTTATGAAAAAGAGTAATTTGTCTTTGAATGCAGTCTGATTACACTACTATGTTTCATTGGTCCACCCTTGAAATGTATCTAATTATGTAGTATAATATTTTATAGCTAATGTCAAAAGTAGAAGAAAAGTGCTGATAATATGTTATACCAGTTATAAAATAGGAGGGGAACTATGGAAAAAGAGATGTTAGATCTTGCACTCTCAAAATTGAAGATCCAGTATGTTGGCTCAGGATATTGTGATTGCATTTGTCTCAAAGAACATATTTCTGATTTTATTGATGAAATGGATAATTTTAATATCACAATCGTTGGTGTTTCATGGTGGTGTCACGTTGTTGACGGACATAAGCCATGTGGATTAGGAGGTCCGACAGCTATGTTTGCAGAAGGTTGGTACAGTGAAATCGTTGATGAATATGAAACCTTCACAGATAACAATAGTGTGCGTAGATATTTGTTCGACAGCTTTCCTAAAAGCGGAAGATTAAGACCTTGTATGTTGCCAAGCTTTTGCCTCGATGTTCCAAAAGAGTGGAAAAATGTTTAATATTTGAATTGCATTTTAATTCTGAAAAATGTCGAAATGATGAATATATTCCCGCTCTCGTGTAACAATATCTGTGCAGACATAAAAACAAGTTTTTCTATGAAAGGAAATGAGATATATGAAAGCAACTGGAATTGTTCGTCGTATAGACGATCTTGGACGTATAGTAATTCCAAAAGAGATACGCAGAACTATGCGAATCCGTGAAGGCGACCCCTCGCTGAATACATTGTTACAGTCCGAAGCACTGGCTTTGTTCCTTGCTAAAACGGTTGGTGATGCGGGTTCGGCGGATGTATGAATACATAAGAGAGCTGTTCCCAAGATGGATAACGCTTAGCGTTAAGGTGCTTAGAGTTAGAGATGAGGAATTAAAATTTCG
The DNA here is from genome assembly GCA_045606505.1 of Oscillospiraceae bacterium. Classification (GTDB taxonomy): domain Bacteria; phylum Bacillota; class Clostridia; order Oscillospirales; family Ruminococcaceae; genus CAG-115. The sequence goes on along the minus strand of JAZUSC010000008.1, from coordinate 26,471 downwards.
TATTTGTCATAGTGGTCCGTAACTTCGGAATTCCGCAAAAAAGTATAATTATTCAACAAATTATTCTATTTCTTTTCTTCGCCGAACGTATTATACTATAAGTAAGGTTATTGCCTAAACGAAAAGGAGTTGACACTATGACCAGATTCAGAAAAAACGCATCTTTTGCCCTTGCTGTTACGATGATAATGACAATGTCTGCCTGCGATGAGAGTACTTCACAGGGAATATCCTCTCCTGCATCAACACTGCCTGCAAGTACCACAACGACGGGTGCCGTTACCACCACCGACCCTGACGAAAATGCCGCTACCGACGAAAAGATCAGAGATGTAATCAATGACGAATATGCCCCAAGCGGAAATGCCGGTACAGTGAAGTTCCTCGGATATAACGATATCCGCAACCGCAGCACCGAGGTATATAGCATCTTTACCTCTGAGCAGTACGGCGGTGAGATTGAATATATTGCTACCGCAAGCGGAGATGCTTATTTTGAAAAGCTCGGCGTACTCATTGCATCAGGAGATTCTCCCGACTGTACGACATACGAGTGGCAGTCCTATCCGTATGGTTTAAAGAGAAACCTATATGAGCCGCTTGACGAATATGTAAGCCTTGAATCACCTATCTGGGAGGGCATTGCCCACCTCGCTGAAGATTTCGTTTATGAGGGCAAGCATTATTACTATCCATATCAGACCATCACAAACTTTGCGATCAACTATAACCGCAAGGCAGTAATTGAAGCAGGTCTGACTGACCCGTATGATCTTTATATCCAGAACAACTGGACATGGGACACTTTCAGAGGACTTTGTGTTGAGTGGTGTAATATTGATGACGAGAAGATCGGATATGCAGGCACTCATGCCATGAGCTTTGTTGCTACGACGGGGGTTCCACTTATCGACGTAAGAAAAGACGGTACTATCCTCAACAACATCAAAGATCCCAACTTAGCTCGTGCAATGCAGTTTGCGTCTACTCTTTACCGTGACGGTCTTGTTTATCAGAACGAATTTGTAGAATGGCTTTCTCCTCAGTTATGGGCAAAGAATTCCGACAGAGTTCTGTTCTACGGAATGAATCCCGACTGGGTATATTCCGAAGCAGCAGCCGCTGTGCAGAATCTGAAGGGTGTTGAAAATGACATCTGCGGAGTGGTTTCCGATTTTGCATTTGTTCCGTTCCCTCGTGACCCATCTTCCGAAACATATACTATTGCTTATGATACCTTTGGATATATGGTGCCCAAGGGCGCAAAGAACATCGAGGGAGCTATCGACTGGATCCACCTCAACAGAATTTACGAGATCGATGAGGAAGTAAGAGCGACAGCCCGTGACAGAGCCATCAATCCCGAACCAATTTACTATATCGAGGGCAAATATGAGGGCATGCGTAAGTGGCAGCTTGTATGGGATCCCGACTTATATGATCTGTGGATGGATATGAAGGATCCGACCAAATTCAACTTCGTATTCGAGGACTGCAACGGTTTTGACAGCGAGCTTATCACAGCCAAGGACAAGCTTTTCGGCGGACCGTTGTTTGACGGCGACTCATGGACTCAGCTCAGCGAGGAGTACGCTCCCGTTATAGAAGCTATGATAAATGAGTACAGATGATCTCCCTATTATCAGAAAAGACGTTCCGAAAGGAGCGTCTTTTTGTTATAGCTGTCATATATGGTCTTAAAATAACGCAAGTACACACAAATGCTTAATATATTAAGCAAAATAATACAAGTATTCTGCAAATGAGTATATTGCAGGGTGCTATAAAAAGGAGTACAATTAAATTACAGGCAAACCATAAAAAAGGAGAAGAAGCTATGATAAAGAAGATACTGTGCGTTGTCCTCGCGGCGGTCATGCTCTGCGTCTGCACAGGCTGCAACTCACCCCTGTTTACAACAGACAAACCGCTGACAGCCTCAGAAACTGCAATGCGCATGGGCATGGGACTTAATCTCGGCAATACCATGGAGGCCTACGAAGCTACCGACTGCGACAAGACATACTATGAGTGGATACCAGTCGTGGGCGAGAACCGACCTATCGATTACGAGACCTGCTGGGGCGCTGTTGAGACCACACAGGAGGTCATAAACGGAATCAAGGCAGAGGGTTTTGACACTGTTCGTATTCCTGTTTTCTGGGGCAATATGATGGCAAATGACGGCACATATACGATAAATGACGAATATATCGCCAGAGTCAAAGAGATTGTAGACTACTGCTGCAACGCTGATCTGTATGCGGTAATAAACATCCACCATTTTGACGAGTTCATCATCCGCCGCAACAGTGGTGACAAGTGTGCGGAGATATTTGCAAAGCTCTGGACGCAGATCGCCGAGTACTTCAAGGACTGCCCCTATACAGTAGTATTTGAGGGATACAACGAATATCTTGGCGGAAAGCGTTTTGACGAAAACGGCGAGCTGAAAGAACTCAGCGGAGAGGAAGGCTTTGCCATGACAAACACCCTCAACCAGACATTTGTTGATGCAGTAAGAGCAACAGGCGGCAAGAACGCCGAGCGAGTGCTGATAGTATCAGGCTACTGGACGAACATAGACAAGACGACCTCACCTGAGTTTGTGATGCCTACTGACACTGTTTCCGACAGACTTATGGTTTCCGTGCATTATGTGGACAATATGATGTACTGGACGAACAGAATCGGCGGCGATGACTGGGTAAGATATATCGACGATCAGGTAGGAAAGCTAAGAACTGCCTTTTCCGACAGGGATATACCTGTGTTCGTGGGAGAAACTTCAGTAAACTATCCATGGAGCAATTTCGACCGCAACGCAGGCTATTCGAAATCCCACGAATGTGTCGACTATGTTATGAGAACTCTGCTGATAAACGGCTTTGTACCCGTCATCTGGGATGTTAACGACAATTTTTATTCTCGTACAGAGTATCGTATAAAGTCGGGAGCAGACAGAATGGTGATAAGAAAGATAGCCAACGAGCTTCATGGAGTGACCGAAGACATGGACAATATTGATTTTACCGATGTTGTGGATCCTGTTGAACTGCTGGATATGGGCACACGCTCCACAATGGAATATGTGCGTGATATGGGTGTCGGAATAAATCTCGGAAACACCTTTGACTGCATGGGCGACTGGTATTCCACAGGCGGAACGCCGGGTGAGGTAGAAAGAGCCTGGGGCAGCCCCACAATAACGCAGGAGATGATACAAGGCTATGCCGATGCAGGATTCGGCGTAATGCGGCTTCCTGTATCATGGGCAAGCCTTATGGATCCCGAAGGAAACATAGATCCTGCTTTTCTTGACAGGATTGACGAAGTGGTAGGCTGGATACTTGACAGCGGAATGTACTGTATCCTGAACTCCCATCACGACGGATGGTCAGAAAAATTCCCTGAGGACTATGACAAGGCTATGAAGATCTACGATAACGTGTGGACGCAGATAGCACGAAGATTCAATAAATACGGAGAAAAGCTGATGTTCGAATCAATGAACGAGGTCGGCTTCGACAGCATATGGAATCAGTATGCGGGAACAGAAGGCAAGCAGGAAGCATACGATATATTCAATGCGATAAATCAGAAATTTGTTGATGTGGTGCGTGGCTCAGGTGCCAATAACGAGAAGCGACATCTGCTTATAGCATCTTATTGGACATCAGTCGAGCGTGCATGTGACCCTATGTTCATACTACCGAATGATCCTGCGGGACGCATGGCGGTTTCTGTACATTACTATGGTCCCTCCACTCTTACCCTGCTGACGCATGATGCAGACTGGGGTAAGGCTCGCACCGACTGGGGCAGCGAAGCAGATTACGAAGAACTTAATATGTGGTTCGATATGCTGACGGAGCATTATATAAGCAAGGGCATTCCCGTTATCGTGGGAGAATTCGGATGCTTCGGCGGCAACAAGACTCTGGAGACCCGTGTGCAGTGGATGATGGATGTGGCTAACGCGTCGTACAGCAGACAGATATGCCCTGTACTCTGGGATACCCCGGGCGGCGAATACATGCGATCCATCTGCACTTTCAAAAACCCTGAATTTATTAAATCCCTGGTTGGAATCGCACAATAACAATGACATAGAAATACGGGAGCAGAATGATCTGCTCCCGTTATTTTTATATGCTGACTGAAATGCTATCAGCGATACATCACTGCATGATCTTATAAAACGCTCATCGTTATATCAAAATGCAGATTCGGAAGTGAAATGCGGTATTTTTCATCAAGCGCAGGACCACAGGAAGCAGAGCCTACACCAGCCATGCCACTGTCGATGCAGATGACATTGTATTCGCACTTCTGAAGTTCGTAGTTGTGACGCTTATCGGAAAGCTCCTCCTGTGTGTATTCGGAAGCGTTGAAGGAGAAGCATTCGCCTGCAAAGCATATCCTGCCGTCACTGCCGCTGACCTCTGCACTGATGCAGCCGTAATGCGAGGAATTCTCCTGCGGACGGATATAGTCCTCGTGCATTTCGGAAATCGGAGCGGTAAAGCAGCCGAAACGGGATGCCTGATGCTTGTCGATGTAGCTTTCATACGGACCGTAGCCACAGTAGCCTGCCGTATCGAAGCCTTTCACCAGGAACAGCCTTATTCCGAAACGCGGCAGGAATGTCACCTTGTTGCTCGTGTGCATATGGGAGATGATACGCACGCCGTTGCCGCTGAATATCAGCTTAGTTTCGCCCTTTGCGAAAGGCTGATAGATGCTCCAGCCAAAGGAATGAGATATCGTAATGATCACGCTGTCATCCTGCATCTCGGCAGAGGTGCTGTATACCTTTGTCACAGGCTCGTGGAGATGTGCCCTGTACCAGTCCCATTTCATGTGGTCGTTATCGGTAGGAGCACGGAAGAAGTTGAACTCCATCGGCTTTCCGAGCAGCTCTGTTTCTCCCTTGCAGACAGAGCTTATGCAGCCCCTGCGTCGGTCGACAGTATAGGTGACATCGCCTGCATCAACCGTAAAGCTGAGCGCAGTTTCAGTGAGAACAGGTACTTCCCTGCTTCCATCAGGCTGTGCGGACTTTATCGCTGTCAGCTTTATCTGCTCAAAGCAGACGTGGTATCCCTTTTCGCACCACAGTGTATCGCTCTTTGCGGTGAAGTAAAGATTTATGAACGTATTATCGGCGGTGCAGCTTTCCGCTTCGCCTATAAGAAGCTCAGCACTTCCCATAGGCGGTACTGAGAAAACAAGAGCGCCCTCCGATCTTACTCCGTTAAGATCGCATATCTCATAACGGCAATCGAGCAGTTTTCCTGCATCCTCAAAGGCGAGAAAGCTTGTCAGGACGAACCTGCTATCTTCTCTGTGTACACGCACAGGACGGTATACCTGCTTAGCTTCAAGCAGACCTGTGTGCGGTGTTCTATCGGGATATACAAGGCCGTCCATGCAGAAGTTTCCGTCGTTGTGACGCTCGCCGAAATCGCCGCCGTAGCCATATTTTATCCTGCCGTCGTCGGTAGTCCCCTGAGGAAGTGCATGATCGCACCATTCCCAGATACAGCCGCCGACGAAGCGAGGTGAAGAGAAGAACATCTCGTGGTAGTCCTCCAGATCGCCGGAGCCATTGCCCATGGCATGGCTATATTCGCAAAGGAACAAGGGGCGCTTTTCATCCTCTTTTTTAAGGAAATCCCTCATTCCGTCAAGGGACATATACATTATCGACACCATATCGAGGATATCGTGCGGTGCGTCGTCAAGCTTGTGGATGCTCTCGTAATGCAGGAGTCGCGTGGTGTCTGCGGACTTCACATACTCTGCAGCAGCAAGCACGTTCTCTCCGTAGCCGCTCTCGTTACCTAGCGACCAGAATATTATGGACGGGCGGTTGCGGTGCTGCGTTACAAGCTTCTTTACTCTGTCGACTATTGCAGCTTTATAGGACGGCTCCTTTGCAAGCAGTGCGATACCGTTATAGCCGTCCGACCACTGCCACTTGAAATCATTATATACCTCAACACAACCGTGGCTCTCGAAATCCGCTTCCGCTACCACATACAGACCGTATTCATCGCACAAGCGGTAGAACATAGGTGCGTTAGGATAATGCGAGGTACGCACAGCGTTCATATTATGCTGCTTCATCATGGTGAGGTCTTTTCGCATCTGCGCTTCGCTTGCGTAATAGCCGCTCTCGGGATAGCTGTCGTGGCGGTTTGCACCCAACAGCTTTATCGGAGTGCCGTTCAGGGTAACGACACCGTCTGTAACCTCTATCTCCCTTATACCGACTTTTTCGCCTATCACTTCATCTGCTGTGCTTATGAGCAGAGAGTACAGCACAGGTTTCTCAGCCGACCACAGCTGCGGCTCGTCTATGACCATGCTTACGGGAGTTCCCTCCTGTGCCTTTGTGCTGAATACTGTCCTGCCATCAGGTGCTGTAAGAGTGATATCAGCGTCGCAGCCTTTTACCTCAAAGCCGAACACTGCACTACCTCCCCTGAGAGCTGTTGTAATCGTGTAGTCTGTAATTCGTTTCTTAGGACGGGATACGACATACACATCACGGAATATTCCAGAAAGACGTATCTTGTCCTGATCCTCCAGATATGTACCATCGCACCATTTCAGCACCGCTGCAGTAATAAGGTTGTCACCCTCGTTCAGAAACGGTGTTATATCGAACTCCGAGAATGCATGGGATACCTGAGTGTATCCTACAAACTCGTCATTCGCAAACAGATACAGGCAGCTGTCAACGCCCTCAAAGGTCAACAGGCGGTCTGTGCCGTCGGGGGTGTAGCTGTATTTGCGCTGATACACTCCCACAGGTGTATCATCTGGAATATACGGCGGATCGTAAGTTATGGGGTAGCAGATATTCGTATACTGCGGCTTGTCGTAGCCGTGAAGCTGCCAGTTTGACGGCACAGGGATGGTATCCGTAAAGGAAGCATTGATGAAATCATCCTCAAGGTCAATGACGCTGTCATAGTATCTGAATCCCCAGTTGCCATTGAGCATCTCTACTCGTGAAGAACGCTCCTTTGACAAGAATGCATCCTCACCCCTTGCAAACGGAACGAACCAGCAGTGGTCATCCTGTGCACCTATATGCAAAGCGGTAGGGTCTTCGTGATATATCAGACTGCTTTTCGGGCTGCCTTTAGCTGAAATCAGTGCTAAATTCATATATGACCTCCGTCAGTCGATTTTTTCATACACTCCGATAAAGGACAATGTGGGTGCTACTCTGGAATCTGTGATACTGATGGTAAGCCTGTCAGCCTTTACACCGTATTTAAACGGGATAATGCGCTTATAGCCGACAACAGTGCCACTGTATATTTCCTCGGAAGCATCGCCGAGATGGGCGATGACAGTAAAGTTTTCAATGCGCTGGCTAAGGCGGATATTCTCTTTCAGGACTATGTTTGCAATATCAACAGGCTTGTCCCAGCGAATGTCTATCTCTGCCGTTGTAACTCCGTCAGCAGTGCGGAAATAGCTGTCATAGCCGTCGCAGCGGACGTTCTCGATACCGAAGCCGTCAAGCGCTGAATCGCAGGACAGCACCGCATCATCCAGAACATTGTTGCTGAAGTTCTTGCGCAGATACTCGCCTATTTCCTCTAATCGCTTCACGTCGTTTTCGTGGAACAGACCATCAGGTGTTGGCGGAATATTCAGCAGGAATGTCGCATTACCGCCAACTGAACAGTTATACACATTGATGAGATCATCAAGCGACCTCACCTTGTCGTCCTCGTGATCGTGATAGAACCAACCCGGACGGATGGATGTGTTGACTTCCGCAGGATACCATACGAGGTCTGTTTCACCCTCAAGTATCTCACGGCTGCCGAGATCACCGTCCCATGCATGTATCTGACGCTGACGGAACTCCTCGTTGTCCTCGTGCTGGCTGTTCTCGGCTATCTTCTCGGTGTCCCTTGTGCGGGCAGGTACTACGCTCCATTCTGCCTTGCGGGTATATCCCGCCTCGTTGCCGCACCAGCGGATATCGGGGCCGCAGACGTTAATGCAGGCATTGGGCTGTAATTCTCTTATAGTAGCGTAATATCTGTCCCAGTCGTAATACTGCTTCTTGCCGTTCTCGCCCTCGCCGCAGGCTCCGTCAAACCACACCGAGAACACCTCACCGTAATTAGTCAGAAGCTCTGTAAGCTGACTGATGAAGTAGTCGTCGTATGCCTTGCCCTGACCGTAAAGCTTGCAGTTTCTGTCCCATGGTGAGAGGTATACGCCAAACTTTATGCCGTATTTTGCACAGGCCTCGGATACCTCTTTAACCACATCGCCCTTGCCGCCCCTGAAAGGAGAAGAAGCAACGGAATGCTGGGTGTACTTACTCTGCCACAGGCAGAAGCCGTCGTGGTGCTTGCAGGTGAGGATGAGTCCTTTCATACCTGCGGACTTTATCGCCCTCACCCACTGCTCAGCGTCCAGCTTTTCGGGGTTGAATATCTCGGGGGATTCCTTACCGTCACCCCACTCAAGTCCTGTAAATGTGTTCACGGTGAAATGGACGAACGCATAGAACTCAAGCTGCTGAAAGCTGAGCTGACGCTCGGAAGGGACAGTCTTTATCAATAATTCATCAAAGCTCATATAAAACTCCTTTCAAGATGTGAAAGCTGCTGTTATATAGAGTATAATACATTTCGGCTCTGAATTGAATACAAATATTTGCAGATATATTGTATTTTTTTGCAAACGCAGCAAAATTGTTTGTTTGTACAATTTCGCGGAAAACTCTCTGTGCAAAATAAACATAGATGATATTTCAGGAAAATTCCGCTTGTATTTTTTTGTTGCCCGTGATATACTTACACTATATGGGAGGTGTATGTTCATGCTATATCAGAGTCAGTTTCAGCGTTCTGAGCCGCCGTCAAAATCACATATAAGCTGTTCGGCATATGCGTCAGACGAAAAGGGCAACTATCCACTGCACTGCCACTCCTATTATGAGATATCCTTTATCCTCAGCGGCGAACGATATCAGATATTCAACGGCCAAAAATACCACATAAAAAGGAACACGTTATTTCTTATACCTCCGCTTGTTATGCATGGAAATGATAATATAACCGATGTAGAGGATATAGTCCTCCAGTTTTCGACGTCATTTCTCAGCAGCCTTTCCACCATAATCAGACCCGAAATGAAGCTTGTTCTGGAGGGAGAGCTTCCATACATTGAACTTAACGAAAACGAAAAAGCTTACGAGGCTATGATACGTCTTGCCTCCAACAGCGAGAGAGAAAAGTTGCTGCTCAATACCGAGCCTTATGATTTCAGACAGGCGGCTGCCATCGAATGCAGACGAAACAGCCTTGTATTCGAGCTTGTTTCCTGCCTTTTATCAGACAAAAAAGCGTACATTTCAGACAAATACAGTAATCTCACAAAGCTTAACACGCTCAACGAGATAATCGCCCTGATTACCAACGATCCTAAAAATATCCCCGATATGAACACAGCCGCACAGATGACAGGCACAAGTTATTATAACTTCAGCCGCATCTTCAAGGAAGCAACAGGCATGAATTATTCCGAATATACCAACACTGTAAGGATTGGCTATGCAGAGGGAATGCTGATGAATACTGAGCTGACGATTGCAGAGATAGCAGAGATGTCAGGTATCGATACACCCAGCTATTTCACAAAGCTGTTCAAGCAGGTGATAGGATTTTCGCCCACTGAATACCGTAGAATGTATAAAGGAATATGATCATATAAAAACGGGAGCAGTTTACATCTGTTCCCGTTTTCTCTTGGTGTCTGAGGGATACTTATATTGCACAAACCGTGCCCCGATCTACTCTGACACAGAGGGCAATGCACTTACGCTTGCTGACATCTGCAGCTCAGACGTCAATGTCGCGGTCGTATATATCAAGGATAGAAAAACGGGCACTGGAGAAGCTCAGGGGGAGGTTTGGGTGATGAGCAAAAAGATCCATTGCAAAAACAATGGATCTTTTATTGTTTATTTCAGTGATTCTTCAACTTCACTTCGGTATGGGATTGACTGTACCGCACCGTGTCTTGTTACCGCTATTGACGAAGCCTTTGCACTCATACGGAGTATATCAGGCACCGCCATACCATCAATGAGTCCGGCAAGGAAATATCCTGTAAAAGTATCGCCTGCCGCAGTCGTATCCACCGCTTCAACCTTGAATATCGGCTGCTCATATCGCTCATTTCTATGAGCATAGACTGCTCCGTCCTTACCCAGTGTAAGCACGATTCTCGCATTCGGGTAAAGCAGCTGAAGCTTATCAAGTATCGCTGACGGCTCGCTCTCACCTGTGATCTGTCCGCCCTCGATCTCGTTAAGAAGAAAGACGCTGATCTTAGTGAGGTCACATTCGTTCAGCTTATCATCGAACGGCGAGGGATTGAGTGCTATCTGCATTCCCTTTTCATACGCTGTATCTATGATGTACGGTAAAAGATTGACCTCGTTCTGCAAGAGCAGGATATCATCCTTTTCGAAGTGGCTCAGAACTTCATCAACAAACTCCTCGGTAAGGCATCTGTTTGCACCACCGTAGAGCAGTATGCAATTCTGAGCATTCTTATCCACCTGAATGATGGTATGTCCCGTCTTTTCATCAATGGTGCGGATGTAATCGCTGTTCACGCCGTATTCTTTGCAGGCGTCAAGGAACATCTTTCCGTCGTCACCTATCATACCGCTGTGATAGACCTGTGCACCTGCCTTTGCAAGTGCCATCGACTGGTTGATTCCCTTTCCACCAAGGAAGATGTTCATTCCCCCGGTGGTGAGAGTTTCGCCCGGCTGTACGATATGATCCACACTATATACATAGTCTATATTCATAGAGCCAATAGTAAGTACTTTCATTCTTGCCTCCGTTATCTGAAGATCCTGCCCTGCGGCTGCAAGGCAGGTCTTTTAATCAGGATCAACCTGCGTTTTCCCTTGTTACAAGTGTAACCTCAACAGGGATGGACTTCGGAACTTCCTCGCCGTTCATCAGCTTGATAGCAGTTTCAACTGCAGTTGCACCGATGAGGTCAGGCTGCTGTGCTATGGTTGCACCCATTCTACCGTCCTTGATTGAAGAGATAGCATCATCTGTTGCGTCAAAGCCTACAACAAGTATATCCTTACGGGAAGCTGCAATTGCCTCCATAGCACCAAGCGCCATCTCGTCATTTGCTGCAAATACAGCCTTGATATCACCGTTGCCCTGAAGCATATTCTCCATAACGGTCATACCCTTTGTACGGTCAAAATCAGCAGGCTGGCTTGCTACTACTTCAAGCTTGGCATCTGCAATATTGTGGAAGCCTGTACCTCTGTCGATAGCTGCGGAAGCACCGCTGATGCCCTGAAGCTCGGCTACCTTTGCACCCTCGCCAACCATATCGACGATGTACTGAGTTGCAAGCTCAGCACCGAGAACGTTATCGGATGCGATCTGACAGTCGATATCTACACCGTTTACAACACGGTCTGCGGAGATGACCTTGACGCCCTTGTTTACCGCTGTCTGTACAACAGAGGATACTGTATCGGAGTCAACAGGATTTACGATAAGAACGCTGACATTCTTTGCGATAAGGTCCTCGATATCGCTTACCTGCTTAGCCGCGTCATCGCCTGCGTCTACTACTACAAGCGGCACGCCTGCCCTGTCAGCGGCAGCCTTTGCGCCCTCGACCAATGTAACGAAAAATGGATTGTTCTGTGTAGAAACAGAAAGTCCGATTGAACCGTTGCCCTTGTAATCAGCCGCGCCGCCGTAGTCCTCGCCGTCGATAGTGATAAGCGAGCAGCCGCTGAAGCAAACAAGCATCAGCACGCTCAGAATAATTGCCGTGATTTTTCTGAAAGATCTCATGGATTTACCTCCTGTGAAATTCGTCAAATATTATCTCTTGCGGTCGGAAAGAACTGCTACCAGAATTACAACGGCCTTGATAACATCCTGATAGTATGTAGAAACTTCCAGAAGGTTCATACCGTTATTAAGAACAGCAATGATAAGTACACCTGCGATCGTACCCGTGATCTTGCCGCGGCCGCCACTCATGGATGTGCCGCCGAGTGCAACAGCAGCAATAGCGTCAAGCTCATAGCCCTCACCGAGAGTAGGCTGTGCGGAGTCCAGACGTGAGATAAGGATAAGGCCTGTGAGCGCTGCCATGAAGCCCGAGATAGCATATACGATGATCTTTGTCTTTGTGATGTTTACGCCGACAAGCTTTGCGCACTTTGCGTTGCTTCCTGTTGCGTATACCTTGCGGCCGAATGTTGTCTTGTTAAGCACGAAGAAGAAAACGATAAGCGCGAAGACAAGCAGGATAGCAGGGATCGGAACATTGCAGAAATTACCCTTACCGATAAGTTTGAATGCAAACTGATTGCCGCTGTCCTCAATGCTCTTTGCAATGTTGGAGATAGGCTTACCGTCTGTCAGGATAAGCGCGAGACCTCTGTATGCCGTCATGGTGATAAGAGTCGCGATGAACGGCTGAAGCTTGCCCTTTGTTACCAGCAGACCACTTACAACACCGAGGAAGGTTCCTGCGATAAGAGATATCAGCATTGCAAGAATTGCTGGTAGACCTTCCATGATCAGCTTTGCACATATAACCGCGCTGAGAGCCAATGTCGAACCTACAGAGAGATCAATACCATCCGACAGGATAACGCAGGTCATACCGAATGCTATAAGTCCGTTAAAGGTTGCTTGTCTGAGCAGATTGAGGAAGTTTCCTACCGTTCTGAACTCGGGGCTGATGACACTGATAACAACAACCAGCAGCACCAACGCAATAAACGCCCCGTATTCGCCTATGTATGAAGTCCAGCTCTTTTTATTGAGAGCAGTAGTTGTATTTGTTGTGTTTCCCATTACAAAGTACCTCCTGTGGCTAATGTCATGACCTTTTCCTGATCTGCCTGTGCAGCATCAATTATTCCTGTTATATGTCCCTCGTGAACAACCATTATCCTGTCGCTCATACCCAGGACCTCAGGCAGCTCAGAGGAAACGAGGATTATCGCTACGCCCTTTGCCGCAAGGTCGTTGATAACGCTGTATATCTCCTTCTTTGCGCCGATGTCGACACCTCGGGTAGGCTCGTCAAGGATGAGTATCTTCGGGTCGGTATACACCCACTTTGCAAATACTACCTTCTGCTGGTTGCCGCCCGAAAGATTGTTGCACTCATGCTGCGGACCGAAGCATTTTATTCTGAACTCCTCAATGCCCTTCTTCACGATATCATTGACCTTGCTCTTTTTCACAACGCCTTTGTCTGATACCTTGTCAAGGTTTGCAAGCACGATGTTATCCGATATGCTCTTTTCAAGCAGCAGACCCTCTGTCTTTCTGTCCTCTGTGATAAAGCCGATGCCTGCATTTATTGCATCCCTCGCATTCTTTATACGGACCTCGTTGCCGCCTATATAGATCTTACCGCTGTCGTACGGGAGGTTTCCGAATATCGCCTGCATTATCTCGGTACGGCCTGCGCCCATCAGACCCGATACGCCAAGCACCTCGCCTGCTTTTACGCTGAAGTTCACATCCCTGAAAGTCTTACCCTTTGTCAGTCCCTCCACACGGATGACCTCGTCACCGATGGTGATGCCTTCACGCTTGGGGTAACGCTCGCCGATCTCACGACCTATCATCATACGGACGATATCGTCCATATTGATATCCTTAATATATTTGGTATCTACATAAGTACCATCACGCAGTATTGTGATGCGGTCGCAAAGCTCGAATATCTCCTCCATACGGTGGGAGATATACACGATGGAAACGCCCTTTTCACGCAGGCTCTTGATAAGTCTGAACAGACCCTCTGTCTCGCTCTGGGTAAGTGCTGCGGTAGGCTCGTCCATAATAAGCACCTTTGCATCCACCATCAGAGCCTTGCATATTTCAACCATCTGTTGCTGACCTACGGAAAGGTCGGACATCACCGCGTTTATAGGGATGTTTACGCCCATCCTGTCCATGACCTCCTGTGCCTTTGCGCGCATAGCCTTGCGGTCGCATATTCCAAAGCCCTTTGTTATCTCCTTGCCCATAAAGAGGTTTTCCTCAACGGTCAGGTCAAAGAGAACGTTAAGCTCCTGATAGATGAACACGATGCCTGCCTTTTCAGCCTCCTGCGGAGATTTGTATATAACCTCCTGACCGTCCACAAGCACCGTTCCGGAATCTCTTGTATAAACGCCTGTAAGTATCTTCATCAGCGTGGATTTTCCTGCGCCGTTTTCACCCATCAGCGCATGGACCTCGCCGTCCTCAAGAAGGAATCCTGCGTCTTTCAGCACCTGATTTGAGCCGAACGACTTATTGATCCCTTTCATTTCTATTTTCATGCTTCACGCTCCTTTACTCATGCAAATATACAGCCCGATTGTAGGATAATGTTTGCATAAGGTGTGGTCTCGCCTGTGCGTATCACTGCCTTACACTGCTTTGTCAGTTCCTTGAGATCAGCATGAGAGATAAACGCATACTCTATCTCGTTCTCGGACAGCAGATCTCTGATCTTCCTGAACACCTCAGGATTTACTGTCTTTATCTCCTCTGCAAGATAAAGCTTTTCGATCTTCATGTCACCAACCACTGCTTCAAGCGTCTGTATGAATGTCGGTACGCCGAAAGTCAGTGCAAGATCGATACGCTCTGTTTCATCGGGTACGGGAAGTCCGCAGTCGCCTATGCATATCAGGTCTGTATGACCCATATACGACAGCACCCGTGAAATCTCGCTGTTGAGAATGCCATTTTTCTTCATGTTTCTGATACCTCCTGTCACGGAAAAACTATATTCCGTTTTTATACACTAATTGTATCACATTTTTTCAACCTTGTCAATTGTTTTTGTGCAATTAACCCAATAAACTATTTTGTATTTAATGGCATATCTGGCAGTTTTTGCTTTGATAATGCATACAATTTCATAGCTGCAATGTTGATAAAAGCAACCAAAAGGAGCAGTTTGCACCTGCTCCCGTAATTGATATTGATGGATTTCTATGAGTATTGATGGATTTCTATGAGTCGGTCATGCTTCCGCAGGTGTACTATTGCTAATCGTTATTAATTGTCGAGGAACATTAAATAACGTCGAGAAGTGTTACAACAGATAAATCGCAATCACAAACAAGCGGATGGTCTATGAAACCATCCGCCATTCAATCTTCAAATTCAGCTTCATAATGAAGCTTTTAGGAATATATAAAGCTATATTTGAAAATTGTCGAAACAATGAATAAATTCCCGCTCTGAGGACACAATATCTGTGCAGACATAAAAACAACTTTTTCTATGAAAGGAAATGTGATATATGAAAGCTACAGGAATCGTCCGCAGGATCGACGACCTCGGACGTATCGTTATCCCTAAGGAGATCCGCAGAACCATGCGAATCCGCGAGGGCGACCCTCCCTGAACACATTGTTACAGTCCGAAGCACTGGCTCTGTCCCTTGCCGAAACCGCTGGTGGTGCGGGTTCAGAGGATGTCTGAGTACATAGAAGAGAGGCTCTCCGTCGATGGAGAGCCTCTGTTTTTATGCCTTTGTGATCTTCTCGATAATGCAGGAGTGACCCTTGCTTTCGTCATAGCTGATACCTACAAGAAGTATCTCACCGCTGAATGCTGTCAGCTTTTCAGTGTAGTTCTTTTCCTTTATCTGCTGAAGTGCAGACTCTGCGGTCTTGTTATATTTTAGCTCTATTACCATTGCAGGTGAATCCACTCCCCTGTGCGGAATAAACGTCAGGTCAGCATAACCCTTGCCGCTGGGAAGCTCCCTGAACATCTCATAATCATTCCTTGCAGAATAATACGCAAGAGCAAGCGTCACCGATAAGGATAGCTCGTTATTATATGCTATAACAGAGGTGTTCTTCTGATGAACTTCCTCCAGTATTTCCGCAACTCTTTCGCTGTTACATAAAAGCGTAGCCGAAAGAAGCTCTTCCGACTGTCGGATGGAATTCATAACCTCATCCCAGCCGCCGTCCTCGATACAATTGATGAACTCCTGTCGAACTTCTTTGTTCGGTATCCAAGTGGTCTTTGTATCGAAATCGTAAGTCAGATATCCAAGGTGGATAAGCAACGTAAGCACATCATCAGCGGACCTGAGCGACACCATATCGTTCTGGAACTTGCCCGTGTTTACCTTAACGCGCTCGCCTGCTATCATTCGGATAACAGCCTGACGCAGACCGTCCATATCAAGCTTGATGTACATCTGAAGTGCTTCGAAGGTCTCAGTTTTTGTCCAGTAGCTGTCAAAAATTCGGGTCGAAACCGCTCTCACCACAGATTGTGGATTGTAGATATCATAGCTGCCGACCTTGTAGCCATCGTACCACTCTGCCATTTCGTCTATGGGCATATTGAATCGGTGGCAAAGCTCAGCAACATCTTCCGAAGTGAAGCCTGTATATTCTGCAAACATGGCCTGATTAGCCATGGAATATTCTGCGTACATATTAAGCGCAGAGTGCTCTCCATATTTTTTGACAGGGAAAATTCCTGTTGCATAGTTAAGAGCAACATAGGGCTGTTCCTTAAGAATGTCACGAAGAAAACCAAGATATTTAGCCTGACCTTCCGTATCCGACTTAAAGCTCCTGAAAACACAATCCCATTCGTCTATAATAAATACAAACGGAATATCTGTTTTATTAAAAATCGTAGCAAGTGCTTTCTCAAGTGTAATTCTCGGAGGCATTTTAATGTCAGGGTATTCCTCGCTTAATTCATATAACACATCCTCAGTGATAAGCTGCTTCATTTCAGAAGCATTTTCAGCCTGTTCTGCAAATGTGCGCATATCTATCTTGATGACATTATATTTATTCAGATGCCTTTCAAAATCAGCGTCTGACGATATTTTCAATATGCTGAAAAGCTCTCTCGAATCACAGCCTCGACTGTAATATGCAGAAAGCATATTAGCCGCCATAGATTTACCGAAACGGCGTGGACGACTAACACACAAATGTCTATCGGAGGTGTCTAAAACATTGTTTGTAAGCTGAATAAGCATTGATTTATCAACATATATTTCGGAATTGACCGCCTGTCTGAACAGATCGTTTCCCGGATTTAGATATATTCCCATGGTTACACCTCCCTGAATAAAGCAATTAACATCATAGTTATTATATCACATTTTCTCAATGATTTCAATATTATTACTCATATAAACCATCGGATACAGGCAATTAATTACAAATATCGATCAAGGAAACTTTCATACTGCCACTCAGGTCCATCAAACAGCAGTTCCAACAACGCATGACGAAGTTCATCCTTCTTCATACTATTTATCTTGCGTACTAATAAATCTGCAAGTTCGTTCTGACGTAGTTCCTCTTCCAGTTGTTGCTTTTTCTGCTCTTCCTCGTATTCAAGGGCGTCATCATAAAACTGCTCTGCATCCTCAGGAAATGCTGTAAAGTACAAAGCAACTTTATGTTTGCAGATGATCTGCTTTCCATCAGCAAATGGACAATCACATTTAGAACGTTTCGGATGAGCCAAGTCTATCTCTACTGAATACAAATTCGAAGAGCTCCCTGATACCGTTCCCTGAATTATAGTTTCGCTGACTCTTCGAGTAACAGTCGCTCTGTTTTCATCATAGTAATAATAACCTCTCCAAATAGACTTACCGCTTGCACTCCTGATAAAATCCATAACTGCTCCTCTTCTGTGAAGTATACCTTATGTAATCATCTTAACACATTTCGTTATGATTTGCAATATAAAGATACTCTTACCTTTGTGAATACCCACCATATTTCATCAAAAACCTGTTTTTCGTATCAATGTTATCAGTGAGGGGATACATTGTAAAATGAAAAATCATCTGTTCAGAATCTTATTTTTTCGCTATGTAAAACCATATTTCGACAAAATACCCATTTATAACGGCGACCACTCGCTGAACACACATTGTTACAGTCAGAAGCACTGGCTTTGTTCCTTGCTAAAACGGTTGGTGATGCGGGTTCAGAGGATATTTGACTACATAGGGAAGCGGCTCTCCGTTGATGGAGAGCCGCTCTTTTTATACTTTTGTGATCTTTTCGATAATGCAGGAGTGTCTCTTGCATTCATCAGAGCTGATTCCTTCTTTTGACTGACGTATGGGAATTTGTGACCACCCTCCCAGCGGCAGTACACGATGAATTTAATATGAAATCAAATCAGAATATTTATTGTAAAGTAACCGTCATTATAGGCACAGCTCATATTTCCGCCCATTTGTGAAACGGTACGGCGAATACTTTGTAAACCTATTCCGTGAGTGCTTTTGTTGGCTTTGGTTGTGGTGAGATTGTCTGTATCCACGGGCGGTGAAGAGTTTTCAATACATATAAGCAATCTATTGTTTTGATTACTCAGCATCAGACAGATGCATCGTTCGGTGTAATCTAATCTGCCGCAGGCTTCGATAGCGTTATCAAGGGCGTTTCCAAGTATCCTGCATAGTCCTACTGTGTCGCAGTTGAGCTCTGTCAGTTTTATCTTAGTCATATAGGAAATGCCCTGTGACCGTGCCAGATCGCCTTTTAGGTTGATGATCGAATCTACCGCTGAATTTCCTGTGCAGCACATTGATGTTGTTCTCTCAACAGTTTTGTATAGCTGAGAGATATGTTCCTTTGCTTCGGGATATTTTTCTTGATTTATAAGATCGTTTAGTAATGCCGTTTGATTTTTAAGGTCGTGCTTAATATTTCTGATCTCCTCGTAGGATTCGGTAAGAGTGCGGTAGTTCTCGTCTTCGTGTTCCATAATCTGTTCCAGTGCAGCAAGTCTGATCTGTGACTCAAAGCTTTCAAAATAATTAAACACCGAGAAATTAAAATAAAGAAGCCCAAGCATAGCAAACACCGATATCACCAGATCTCCGCTTGATGAACTGTCGGAAGGGAAGATCAGATAAAGCAATATCCCGCTGATAATAGGCATAAGGATTATGAGAATCCAATGTTTAAGAGGCAGACAGCGAATTTTACCATTGAATATCTTACAGGAGTATACAATGATCCAGAAATCAAATATTTTAGTTCCTAGTATACCAAGAGTTCTTTCTGCCCCTGCTGAGAGCATAGAAGTTGGACTGCCAATACCAATCAGCGTAAGCAATCCTACAAATATTGCCTCGGACAGGAACAGCACCATTAAACAGTACAGAGAAGAAAAGATCTTGTACACTGTCGTTCCCTTGTAGAGAAAAACACATAATGCTATCAATACAATATAGGTCACTGCTATTCTTATATAAGGTTGTGGTATAAACAACGCCGCCAAAGACTGGATAATAGTTGCTATTATATATCCGACCAAATAAGGTAGCTTTCCGCAATATTTTGGCTGAAAAATTCTTGATAGAAACATTCCGAGTATTAGTATCTCTATGACGGAATTAGTAAGCTCGAAAATTTGAAATATATCTATCTTCACATCAGCACCTCTCTGTCAAAAATGCTAGGAAACGGTCTGTTACATATTGTCTAAGATTTCGGCTCAATGGTATCACTGAGCCGTTTTTCATTACTATTTCGGTTGGCTTTATGCTTTCAATAAAGCTAAGGTTCACATAATAGCTTTTATGCGGTTTTACAAACCCAATAAGGCGGCTGTCTTTTTCAATATCAGATAGCCGTCCGTAGTATTCATATTGCTGCTTTTCTGTGTGCAGGACGATGGTACGCTTGAATACCTCGAAATAAAGGATATTGCTGACTGAGATGTTGTGCAGTTCATTTCTGCACTGCACGGGGAATGCAATGTGCGTTTGATGATATTCACTGATGATCGACATCAGTTGTCTGCGGAACATTTGTTCGGGCTGTCCTTTGAGAATATAGCGAAACGCATTGACTTCGTAACCGTGTATGGCAAATTCCTGATGACTTGTAAGAAATGCAATAATAACACTGTTGTCGGTGTGACGTATTTGCTGTGCCACATCAATTCCGTTTACGCCACCCATTTCTATATCCAGAATGATCGCATCGTACTTGTTTGGAGAGTAGTTCATAAGTAACTCCTCGCCGCTACTGAATTCCTCAATAGTAAGTTTGTCTGTTGCATCACAGCAATCACTCAATAATTGTTTCAGCTGGACGAGGAAGTTTTGCTCATCATCGCAGATCGCAATTCTCATAATATCACCGCCTTGGCTAAATTCTAACATATTTCGCAGGAATTTTCAACCGAGCATTTTCGCAAACCGGTATTTTGTTCCGAAATGACGGTTTTATGTTCCAACCTGTGTTGACACCGCTAAAAATCAGAATTATAATTTAAATATAAGTTACAATGTGGTTACAAACGGTTACAGTTTTGTAATAATTATTGATTTTACTGTGATAGAGTGATAAAATTATTATAGTAAACAATTAAGGAGAATGATATGAAGAAGACAATTCCGCTTTTGTTGTTTATGGTTCTTATGACATCTTGTGTTGCAAGAGATCGTGTAAAGACAGAATATACAGAGCAAAGCACTTCTGAAACTACACAAGCTGCTGCTCGGGATACCTCGGACGAAGAGCTGCAATTCGGTTTATCTGACAGTGGGGAAGTAAGTTACTCAGCAATCTCTGCACCTATCGAAAAGTTACATAATTCCGCTGTTGAAGTTTTTGGCGAAGTGCTTGATAAGGATACGGAGAATGTAAAGGTCAGGCTGATGTATGATGAGAACGGAATGTGCAGAGTACTGTCAGACGGCGGTTTTCCTGAGCAGACAGAGGAGTTTATCGTACAACACAGCCTCAACTACTGTTATGTTGAGATCTGTCTTGACGGTCGCTTTACTGATAGTATCGGAATTTCGCTGACAACAGCAGATAACGAGCTTGATATTCCACATACAATGCCTAACTCATTCAACTTTGCGGACGGTGCTTTTGACGGTGACCTATCTGAAATAAGCACATATCCTGAACTAAGTGAGGGTGTTTCTCTTGCTGAGTATGAGTTCAACAATATGACCGACTGTATAGCGGAATTAAACAGTTTTGCAAACGCAGGAGCACAGGCGGCGTGGTCTGTATTAGTTGAAACAGACGTTTTTTTTGACGAGTGGTATACAGAGCGTTACGGCACAGCACACACTGTCTTTTGCTCCGATGAAAAAGGGCAGTGGAGCGTACAGAGTGCTGCAATACTTACAGAGGAATGTGCAAAGCAAATAGCTGACAGATTCAGCGTAGACAACGTACTGTCGAGTGCGGCAAACTGTACTGTTCAGCTTATGTTCTATATGGAGGAGTTTGTGGGAGTATCCGCAAATTACTCCGCAGATGAAAAATTCTTTTCTACCTATGATGTAGAGTTCTGGCAGCCGTACAAGGCACCATACGAGGGCAGCTATCACGACAAAAGCTTCCTGTACTGGTACGGTATCGACGGCTGTCTGAGAGCACAGAACGGCAGATTGTGCCCTGTTGGTACATACTGCATTGAAACAGGCGAGCCGCTTGGTGTATATGTTGTGCCCTCTGTTATGGGCGACTGGCGACCTACCGCTGTGGGTACAGCAGATTTTGATGAGTATGCAGCGGAGATATCGGACGGCTGGACAGATTATTCGCAGATAGTGTTCCGCATAAGCGAAAGTCAGCTGTTTGTCTACAATATAGGCTCTATCAGTCTGTATGACCTTGTAAAGACAGACAGCGGTTATGATGTGGAGTATCACGGTAAGAAACACGGCAGTATTACTGTTGACGAAAACGGCACAGTTACGCTATATTTACGGCATCGCTTCACTAATAATGATATGAATATGCCAATGGTACTGGAACGTGTTCAGACTCCCGAAACCAACACCCTTTCACCTATAAAGCCCGAGATTCTTTCCGCAGAGGAATATGTAAAACTTGACACGCAGGAATACGGCTTGCTTGACCTGTCAGGTGAGCGTGTTATGGGGCAGG
Source organism: Oscillospiraceae bacterium (assembly GCA_045606505.1). GTDB lineage: Bacteria > Bacillota > Clostridia > Oscillospirales > Ruminococcaceae > CAG-115. The sequence continues at coordinate 4,462 of JAZUSC010000008.1, read as the reverse complement.
AGATAAATAATCCCAACGTTCTTTCGCAGTGGAGGGATTATGTAGCTGATGGCGGTGCATACACGTTGGAAACATACTGTGTTGGTGCTATGCGTCTGTCATATGAACTGTATTCTGCCGACAGTGTGAATGGCTATTATCGTTGGGATCTGATAAAGCACGATGAACCGAGTGAGCCTCAGCACGGCTGGGAAACTATTTACTTTGACAATATTATATACTCTTGCGGTTATGAGCTTGACCGCTATGACCTGCGTAAATACGAGCAGTATGAGGAAGGCGACAAGATGTACTGTCCGCTGTTTAACACCAACGACTGGGCACCATTGCATTTTGTGAAAGCCTACACCATAACAATAGGCGGTGTGGAATATGTCGCGGAGGAATGGCAGAAGGGTGACCTCAACAACGGCTATATCGTGTATTCTATTGACGGAGAGATAAAGGGCTACGAGGGGCAGTTTTACGGCGACCCTGTAATCTACACTGTAACAAAACTGGAAAAGCAGAGTGACAGCAGTCTTATCGCAAGACCTGAGAGGCTGAGCGGCACGGTTTATAATAATGATGAGGAGTAAAGTATGAGCAAAAAACATATTATCTGTCTTGTGGTAGTCATTGTACTGTTTGCAGCCGCAGGAATATTTGCATTTTTCAGTGCGAACTCTTGCACCTTCGAGTACGAGCGAAATTTAGAAGGTGGTATCACGATACACTCATATACAGGCAACAGAAGAAGTGTAGTGATCCCCGATACTCTTGACGGTTTGCCCGTTACAGAAATAGACAGCGGAGCATTTATGCATTCGGAGATCACAGATATAGTGATACCAGACACAGTAAAAATAATTGGCGACAGAGCATTTTGCCGATGTGAGCAGCTTGTTTCTGTTAATATTCCAAACTCGTTAGAACGTATAGGACCTATGGCTTTTCTATATACTCCCTTTGAAACGACGCTAGGCGATGATGAGTTTGTTATTATCAACAACAGTATACTCTACAAATATAACGGCACATCTGACAGTGTGACTATTCCCGAGGGGATAACCTGTATAGGAGGATATGGTTTTTATGAAAACGGATTGACAGAGATAGCTATCCCAAACAGTGTAAAATATATTGAAACACAGGCATTTGCAAGCTGCAAGAATTTGATATCTGTTAGTGTACCTGCTGCCGAATACATTGGAAACAATGCATTTTCGCATTGTGAGAAGCTTCAAACCGCCGATATTACTTCCCAAATAGTTGGCAGCTCTGCTTTTTATAATTGCACGTCTTTGGCTGACATTACTCTGAACGAAACGCAGAAAATAGGAAATTCTGCTTTCCATAGTTGTACAGCACTTCAAAGTGCGGCTCTTCCTGATACACTTACCATAATTGGCAATGATGTATTTCAAGGCAGTGGACTGACTGAGATAGATATTCCTGCGGGAATATCTGAAATATACAGTGAAACCTTCAAGGACTGCACCGCACTTTCAAGGGTAGGTTTAAAGAATGGCGTAACGGCTATTCATAATTCTGCTTTCAGCGGCTGTATGGCTCTTTCAGAGATCGTTTTGCCTGACAGCCTTACTTTTATCGGCGAGCGTGCATTTTTCGGCAGTGGATTGAAGAAAGTGATAATACCTGATAGTGTGACAGAGTTGGGGGTGCTGGCATTTTCACATTGTCCACAGCTGGCAGAGGTCAGGCTTTCTGAGGGAGTAACAGCAATTACGCACAGTTGTTTCGATTCCTGTAATGCACTTGCTGAACTGATTATTCCCGATGGTGTGACAGAGATAGGAATGTGTGCATTCCAGAATACTCCTTCGCTGAAAACGGTCAACCTCCCTGATGGGCTGAAAACTCTGGATTTCAGCTGCTTTTATAACAGTGGAATTGATTCGGTATTTATCCCTGATAGTGTTGAGGTTTTCGATAAACAGGCTTTTCTCAGAGATGATTGCACAACTCTCCTGTACACCGAAAACTGCAAGGCTTATCAGCAGATGTATGATGCGGAGCATTGGCGTGTTCATAATGATTATGTACTGGTTGAGGTCGCCTCACGCAAGGAGGCAGAGGAGAACATCAATGCACAGATGAACTGACGGTAAAGGAGCAATATATGAAAAGAACATTTGTAATACTGATCGCCTTTGTGTTGCTTACAGGTTGCACTTCGTCAGTTGATGACAGCACAAACGATTCAGAAACTGAGATTGTAACAATTGAGGCAGAGCAGACAGAAGAATCTGTTGCAATAACCACAAGCGTCGATCATCAGCTTGATATTGATCGGCCTGTAGAAAGTGAAGAAAAAAACTTTTCGGCAAATGGAATGACAATAGAACTCACCGATGAAGAATGGAAGGAAGTTCTGAACGCTTTTGTTGAATTGCAGAAATCAGAGCGTGTATATCCCAAAGGCATAGATGGAAAGTGCGATTACATCACGATTGAGATCAACAAAAACGTGCATTATCTGACCCGTGTTTCAGGTACAGATAATTACATTTCGGTTGACAATAAAGTAGAATATGCCTGTGAAGGTGCGATTGCACAGATCTTCAAGAAATACTGTAACTATACCACAGATTTCTTTGACGGTGGAGAGAGTACCGCTGAAGAAAGGCTGGTGGGATTGCATATACAGTGCGATGAGCCAAAAAATCAACAGGAGTATCTTGACACCGCACGGAAGATCGTTGCACAGTGGTTGGATACGCTCCCGAACGAGGAAGGCAGGTATCACCTTGACAGCTACACTTTTGTAGATGATCTGGCAGATAACAGAGTGTTCCAAGGTGACGGGTATGTCAACGGCGGCAGGGAGTTTGTTTGCTATGTCGGATTTGACACGCCAACCAAGGACGACAGCACCGCGTTTTACGCCAACGGTACTTATGATACATTTTATCACTACTATTTCGGACCGGGAGTACTGGCTCGTTTTCGTTGGGAGAATGGCGTATGCACACTGATCGATTACGATAAAGCATTTGCAATGCTGACCTCTGACAGACTTAAAGATGGACTTTTCGGCATAAGCCAAAACGAAATGGAATACAAAACATTCTACGATTTTTTGAATGATAAGGAAAATGTAAACGAGTGGCTGGAAAAGGATATCAGAAGTCATTTATGTGCATATCGTTTCTCGCATAATGTAATGATGCTGGCAAACGGAAATGTTGTATTTATGGATGTTGGTAACAGCGACAAGCCAACCTATGAGGGCGAGTATGTTACTACTGATATGCACCAGTATTTCTATGACAGTAAGATGGATGGTAGGTATAGCTCTCCTGTTGACTATATAGATGGTAGCGGTGCAGTGGTGATGACTTACCGAGATGGCTTTTCACTGAAGTTTGATGACTATAACCATGACGGAAATCCCGATTATGCTATACGGATATCTTCTGATGAGCACGGCTCGAAATACGATGTTCGCTGTATGGATATCAACGGCACACCATGGGAAGATAATTCAGAGGTCTATATATACGGCGAGTTTGACGAGAGCATACGACTTCAGCTTTCCGACAGCGGAGCAATACTGAAACCTGTTGACAATGGCGAAGGCGGAATTACTTACAAAGAGGAACGCTTGTTTCCCGATAAGAGCGGTACATCTCACGCAGACATAACTGAGGATGATGATATAAGTTATAGGATGTACTCACAGCGATTCTATCTTCCGGAGACATTGCACGGTTATACTTCCGAGGATGATGAAGTAATTTGCTATTTCTGGAATAATACTTCGGAGCCTGTTACTGTCGGACGCGAATTTGAAATACAGCGTAAAAATGAGAGCAAGTGGGAAACAGTTTCAACAGGTAGGATAACCCCAAGAGTTGTAGATGGTAATTCATATTCGAGGGTCGTATTTGATATTTCCGACATAGCATCGGAAGAAATGGCTCTCTACCGTATAAAGACTACTGCGGCAAAGACTCTCTCAGACGTAAAGTCGGTTTACGGCGGTTTCTATTATGGCACAAAGACGGTACCTAGCGTTGAAATATCCTCAGAGCAGTTTCCTGATGTATGCAAAGCAATTCATTTCGAGGTAAAAAACACGGGAATGTCCGTGGTATTTCCAACGGCGGAGCTTTATCACGGACAGGAAAAGCTTTGTGATGTGAGCATAGATAAGCTTAACAGCGGCACAGCAAAAACGGTTACGATCACAGAAAGTGATATTTCAGGCAAGTTTACAACAGGAAAATACACCCTGAGGCTAACTGCTGAAGGTAAAGAATTTTCCTGCACGGCAGAGGTTATTGAAATTCCAAAGGAGAGGCTGCACTACTTCCCCGAAAAAGTTCAGGCAAATCTGAAAGATGGTGAAATAACTCTATCGCTCACCAATAATATCTGGAACGAAAAGCCTGTCACGATAAGCTATATAAGCGAAGTGACTGTAATGAACGACAGCAACAGCGGCACGATGTATATG
>JAZUSC010000007.1:0-3235 GCA_045606505.1 Oscillospiraceae bacterium | reverse complement strand
GGCGAGAGCTGTTTCAGCACAAGGCTTTTTCCATGTATCATGTTTATCCTCTTTCTATATGTACTTGACCCCTGCTTTATCCAGCTTTTTACGGACTTTAGCCACCTTTTTGGGGTAGACCGTGGCTGTTCCCTTGCGGATTATCTCCGCTTTAATTCCTCGCTTTGCCGCTCCGAGCACTGTCGAAATCACACAGCCGCATTCGTCCAGGCCGCAGAGATGCAGCTTTTCGTAGCCCTTTTGCTGTATAAGCTCACGCAGCTTTCTATTGGAAAGAGCGTCGCCGAAAAGTTTGTCAAAGCAGTATTCCGAAACTATATCCAATCCGCCGAAAAGCTCCGCTCCCTCCGTTCCTGCAATAGAAAAGCCAAAGAGCAGGCGGTTTGTAGGCAGATTCTGAATTATGTGACGAATGTATATAACATCACTGCCGTTTTCATCGTACTGATGTATAAGCTCATTTACTGCGGCGGTCAGCTCAGCGGTGTTGTAGGCGAACTTGGATTTTCTTTTCTCATAGAGATAGTCGTTCTGCATATCAATTACAATGAGTGCTGTTTTCATCGTTATTTTCTCCGCTTATTGAACGGGCTCAACGCACATCATAATAAAACTCGTCCGCCGCCTGTCTGTCCTTGCCTGTGAATATCCTTTTTGTGAGCTTGTGATTCTTGATCAGGTACCAGTCACCGAACTCATCGAACTTGCGGCTGGAGGTCAGCACAACTCCATTTTTGAGCGTGCCGTATTTCTTGCCGTATCTTTCACCGAGAGCTTTCAAGCGCCTTGCGAAATCAGCGTCCTCAAGACTTACAAGACTCTCGTCAAATCCGCCTATCTTATCAAAAGCCTTTCTGCTGAACCAGAACATGGTGGCTGAAATAAAACCGCCGCTCTTTATCATGGTCGGCAGGAGATTGAGTGCCACATATGTGCCCGAAATCGCAATACCAAGCGACATGCGGTCGAACATTGGTATAGCTCCGCCGCCGATGTATTTTCCTGAGCGCAGCAGCTCCTTTATCTCGGCAAGGGCGGTCTTATGCATCACGCTGTCTGCATCAATGGTGACGATCACCCTACCATTTGACGCTCTTACTCCAGCATTTCTGATACTGCTGATGCATTTATCGCTGTTCTCCAGCACTTCTACACCGTAGCACCTTGCGATATCCGCTGTTCTGTCGGTGCATCTGTTGGCTACAACGATGATCTCCACTTCATCGGAGATCTCTCTTGCCGCTATCTTTATCGACTTCAGACATTTTCCTATATATCTTTCCTCGTTATGTGCAGGTATTATCACTGAAATTAACATAAAGCACCTCCTCACTTACCAAAATACTCCTCAAACACATCATCCGCATAGGTTACTGCCATCTTGGGATAAGCATAGCCCTTTATCTCCGCCACTTCCCTTGCGGTCTGCGAGAACAGCGACTTAGTTTCACACAGCGCGGCTATCATGTCTGCCCTGTCATAATGCGCAAAGCATTTTGGCAGAGCGGTCTTTATGCCCTCGTCTGCCCAGCGGTCGAGAAATCTTCCGTCATGCCAGACATCGCTTGCATACTTGCTTACGGTGTACATCTCCAGCATTTTCAGAAGATGGTTTTTGAGATACGCGTCAATGCACATCTTCGCAGTCCAAAGCTCGCCACGCAGTATCTTCTTACCCGCCCATACGACATGGAAGCAGAAATCATTTACAAGATTTATGTACTCGGCTTCGGAAAGCCCGTTGTATCTCACCTCATGGCTCACATGCTCGCTCAGCAGCTCCCCGATGCACATCGAATCATACAGCACGGTATAGCCCCTGTTGCACACCCAGCCTGCAACGCCCTCTTTTGCGGCAGCAATAAGCTGTTCGGGCGTGAAAATTATCATATCCACATCGAGAGCATTTTTGTACAGCACTCTCCGCTCCTTGCCGCCACCCAGAGTTGGCTCAACAAAGGATATCCGCATATCACCAAGCCGCTCGGGAATATCGCCGTACAGCCACTTTTCCGTGTCCTCTGCCGCAATTATCAGGTCGAGGTCGGAGTATTCATCAGCCTTTACCTGGCTCCTTGTTGACGAGCCAATGGCAATTACTGCCTTTATACCCTCGTCGACATTGGCAAGTTCGAGTATCCTGGCCTTTATCTCTGCATATCTGTCCTGCATCTTATCACTGCCTTTCTATTTGATATGTATGGGTAAAGTATACCATATTTTTATTACTTATGCAACAGAAACCTACTTATGATCTGCACAACAAACAGCAAAGCTCCCGAGCGTTTCGGGAGCTGTTATGTTATTCACTGAACTCATCAATCACAGTTTATCTGTCCACACTCTTTCCACAGGCTTGTTTTTAAACAAAAATAGCGCCAGCGAGGGACAGTGGTGAATACATCGGTAGCAGTTCATACAATCCGCCTTGCTTATCACGGGATAGCCGTCTTTAAAAGATATCGCTCCCATCGGGCAATCCCTCTGACACTTGCCGCATTTTATACATCTTTCTTCATAAAGATATATCGGGAAAGTTGAATTTCTGCCCAGTATCTTGTTTGGATAATTCAGCGGTGCATACCACTTAGATGCAGGAATATCAGGCTTTGAACGGGTCTTCAGCCTGCTTATAAATATGCCTATATCCTTTTTGATCTTCGACTGAATATCCCTTTCATTCTTAAACCAGCATTCCATAAACGGCACGAGGAGCATTCCATCTGTTGCGGAGCAGCGATAGCTTGCGCAATGCAGCGGTATGAGCTTATGTCTTATGCACTCCTTTGCCAGAATACGCAGACAGTTTTCCGAATACAAGCCGCACGTCGTAAAAAGAAACGCAGGTATATTTCTTCCCAGATTCAGCTTTTCAAGAAAGCTCATAAGCGGTCGTGCAGGCTCGGAATGATATGTAGGCGTACCCATTATAACAGCCGAATAGCTGTCGATATTAAAACTGTCAGGGAGCCTTTCAACTGAATATATCTCTGTCGGTATTTTCGCAGTAATGCTTCTGATGTATTCAGCAACAGCCCTTGTGTTGCCGACTCCTGAAAAATAAATGATCAAAACAGGTCTCATTTTGCCCCCTGTATCCTCTCCGTCTGCATAAGCCAATCAGTGATAGCTTCGATGTTTTCTTCTATCGGCTTAGTGCCGTCCACCCTTATCCCAGGAATACCCATTGTGTCAAGCCAGTCGGTCACGGTCTTATCCGTTCGTTTTTCGATCA
>JAZUSC010000006.1:0-23972 GCA_045606505.1 Oscillospiraceae bacterium | reverse complement strand
CCCCGTACAACTGCTGCGGAATATGGAGTGTGGTTATCTACCTACTGCGTATGAGCTGAGCAAAATCGCAGAAGCTCTTGATATGGATATTCTGGATATGCCGATACAGGGCGATGAGTATTTCTGCTACAATGGTATAGCCATAGGGATATCCGAGGGGGAGCGTCAGCTTATCAGCGTATTCCGCAAGCTCTCTGAAGAAGGTCAGGACAGAGTAAACGCATACATCTCAGATATCAAAGACAAGTATATGAAGTAAAGCTCCAAGCATAAACCTGAATATATAGAATGCCGCATAGGATGATAAAGGCTGTCATCTATATGCGGCATTTGTTTATTTGTACTGAGGTTATTGATATATTTGCAGGAATAAAAGCGTCACCGCTTTTACTCTACACCGCACCGCCAAAGGCGTTGCAAGGGGTTATTTGCAGGGGTTACGGGTTATCAAGATAACCCTTGATTTTTTAGGGTTATTATGGGGTTACCTGTTTGAGAGTAGGGAAGCGACAAAAAGTTCTATTACACAAAAATAAAATAATCTTGATTTTGTGAAATAGATGTGCTATACTATAAACAAGGAGGCGAGGAATAATGAAACTAATTAAACGAAACCATTATCTTGATAAACTAATCAATGTTGTCGGAACACCTGATATAAAGGTTATCACAGGAGTACGCCGCTGCGGTAAATCAAAGCTGCTGGAGTCTTTCCGCGATCATCTTGTCAGCACTGATCTCGATGTAAATATCATTCATATAAATTTCAATCTTCCTGAATATGAGGAGCTTACGAAATATCGTGCATTATACGATTATGTGAACTCGCAGTATCTTCCGGAGAAGAACAATGTGGTGCTTATTGACGAGATACAGATGTGCGAGGATTTTGAGAAAGCTGTGAACGGTTGGCACGCATCCGAAAAGTATGATATATACATCACAGGATCTAATGCCTTTCTGTTAAGCTCAGATCTTGCAACGCTGTTCACAGGCAGAACCTTTGAGATAAAGGTATATCCATTCTCCTTTACGGAATATGTGCAGTATTTCTCTCCAAGCGATATATACACCGCTTTTGAAAGCTATGTGCTTGAGGGGGGGATGGCAGGCTCTTATCTCTATAAGGATACAGAAGCACGATACAGCTACATCAGCGATGTGTTTAATACGCTTATAGTTCGTGATATCAGACAGAAATATAAGATAAGAAATCCGCTGCTTATGGATAAGCTGGTAGATTATATGATGGACAATGTATCTAATCTGACATCTGTAAGAAACATTTCAGACGCTTTTGCAAATAACAATGACAAAATCAGTAACAAAACACTTGGCACATATGTTCAATATCTCTGCAATGCCTTTGCTTTCTACAAGATATCGAGGTATGATATCAAGGGTAAAAAATATCTTGCTTCTAGTGATAAATATTACCTCAGTGATCATGTGTTCCGCTATGCAAAGCTGGGTACAAAGAATATGGATTACGGTCGTATGCTTGAAAATATCGTGGCTATTGAACTGCTTCGCCGTGGTTATGAGGTGTATGTCGGAGTTCTATATAAAAAGGAGATAGATTTTGTGGCCATCAAGCGTGACGAGAAGCTCTATATCCAGGTGTCGGACATTATCTCTGATGAAAAGACATTTGAGCGTGAGGTATCCTCGCTACTCCAAATAAGGGATGCTTATCCAAAGCTACTGCTTGCAAGGACTCGACGTCCTGAGTATCAGTATGAGGGTATCAGGGTTATAGACCTTGCGGAGTGGCTTTGTAACGAATAATTAATTATTAGTAATTGCCCATAGCATCTTGCATGGGCGAATTTACGAACACAGAAAGTTCCCGCACAAACATAATTGTACGGGAACTTTCTTTATTCTGTTATTGCAAGAAAAACTGCAGGAACAGGATTTTGCTCAAAGTTACGCTCTGCAAAGAACAAACCGTTTTCGTGGGCATTCATAATTATCATCATTTTAATCAGATTACAGCACTGCATATATCTCTGCCAAATAGGAACAGATTTAAGATGCGGTGGCAGTTTTACAGGATTTTCAAGCAGAACTTCAAATTCTTTACCGAATCTTTCTGTAATTTCTTTGTCATATTTGTCAGACAACTTATAAAGCTCCCAACGATCTTTCATTTCAATGATGGGAATATCAATTATAATTTTTCCTTCATCATTCCTTGTAAGTATACCAAGTTTTATAAGCCCCTCAATATTGTCAAAGCAATTTGCATCGATTACAGGAAGTTGTTCTTCCTTATTTGCATATATGGCATACAGCATTTTAGTAAGCGTTGTTGTATCCATAGGATGTTTTACATATTCCGTATTACTCCAGCCATGATATGCCTTACCACATATTGTATCGTAAGAAGAAAGACTTATTACTTTATGTCCATCATAGTTATCAAGCCCGACATCATATTCACCATCAATATAATACCGTTTGTACCAATATGTTCCTGACCAGTCGTAATCTGCAGTATATCGGCTGCCTATAGCATGCCATTTGCCACCGTTAGGTCTGTCGGTAAATTCCTCAAAACTCCATTTTCCAACCTTATTTTCAGTAACATTATTAATGCCATGAAGTATGGTTCTAATAGCGAAAAAGCTGTCAAGTTTTGTCGCAGCAGATGGAGTCTGCTGCTTGTAATATTTCTGATTATGAAGCTCCTCAAGACCACGCTGCATAATTTCCCACACAGCCTTATAATGCTTGTCAGCAAGCTCTCTTTCAAGCTCAATATTAGCAGTTCTATCATTTTCATCAAAAATAATAAAGTTGGTGTATACTTTATCTCCTATGCGATTCATAAGTTCACCATTGACAAGTTTATCAACTATCGGTTCGATATAGACGGTAGATATCCCGATAGCTCTCGCAAGTTCAGGTATCGTAACAGGCTTTTCATAAGCAAGTATCAGGAGATTCATCTCAATCTTGCTGCTGCCGACAAGAGAAAACGGCTCGTCGTTTAAACCTGATCGCCCGCATATGGACACCCATAGAGTTTCAGGCTCATAGCTCTGCTTTGTATATTTTTCCATATTGAAATCCTTTCTGATATGCTTTCTGCCTGTATCAAGACGGGATTTTACGGTGTTTTCAGGGATGTTAAGTGCCTTGGCAATCTGCTTTACACTTTCCCCGTGCATATAATATCTCACCATGACCTGACGATATAGCTCGGTTAAGTTAGCAAGACATCTGCGGATATTTTCCGCATCCTCTGATTGTTCAATTTTTTCTGAGATTTCATCGCATACAGGAACTTCACCTATTATATCAATGCTCACAGTACCCTTACGGTACTTCCTTCGGAGCAAATCATAATACTTGCGGTGTAGTACAGTTGTAAGCCAGTTTTTCGGATTGTCTATGGGCTTGTTCTGACTTATGGTAACAAGTGCTGCTACCATCGTTTCCTGTACCAAATCTTCTGCGTCCTCAATATTACTTACTTTAAACATTGCTGTCTTAAACAGGTAATCAGCATATTTTATTAGTTCGTTTTTGTCCATTGGAATACCTCGTTTGAAAGCTTTCACCTATATAGTCGTTAGAAGATTGGGATGGTTCGATGGTATTTTGAATTTTTGAGCTGTACCCATAATAGTCTTATTTATGCCTAGACATTATACCCGAAATGTATTTCTGTTACCAGAGTAAACAACATTCATTTGTTATGCAGAGAATAATGCTATTGATTTTTTAAGCGATACTCTTATTTTTATGACAAAAAGTATATTAGTTATCTTTTAAGATATCCATTTTCTTAGCTTACTGTGCATCAAAAAGGTATAACAACTCAAAACGGTGTTCATAAAGCATTATGGTTTCCTAAGATAATAGACCGACTTAATTTCTTTATACAGTTTAAGCCAAACATTACTGCTATCAATGCTTGCTCAGTTAAAGATGTTTTTCAATGACTTGCTCTTTTGATATATTGAATGAATTATACCATTAAATAATTCAATAGTCAATAAAATATAGTAAATTAAAGTAATTTGTTACAGAAAGTGTATAGTAATTATCTTTATTCTGAAGAACTATTTTATATAAATATGTATTATTAGTCACTACTGACAACTCCGATACAAGATTTTCCTGTATACTGTTTTGTCAGTACAACGCACAATTATTTGTGGATCAAACAATTATACGTTGATTATACGGAATATGTTGAAAAAATGTACATTTTATGGTATAATATAAAATATAAGTGGACTATATTTGTGTTGACTATATAAAAAATCTGCATAATTCTCTAAATGTGAATTTCTTCGGTTACTATGAAAATTAAGATACAAGAAAAGATAATAAGTAGGAGGTAAAAATGACACAAAATCTAGACCAAACCCTTCAAACCATAAGGGCAACAATGTATCTTCATAAAAATAATGCTTATTTCCCCTATTTCTTCATTGTAGGAGCAGGAGTATCTGTTCCAGAAATTCCCTCCGCTTCTAAAATAATAGATATTTGTAAGAAAACTGTTCAAGAAATTGATTACTCTTTATTTTCTCAATATGAGGAAGAATCAAAAAGCTTTGCAGAAAATGGTATGAAATATTATTCGTCTTGGATTGAGTATGCTTACCCCAATAGGATTAATCGTAGTCAACTTTTCAGGGATTTATGTAGCAAGGCGAAAATATCATCAGCAAATTTAATGTTGGCACAAATATTAAATTCTAGGCAATTTGCAAATACAGTTTTCACAACAAATTTTGATGATAGCATCAAGAAAGCACTAGATTTAATGGGAGTTAAAAACTATTTTTGTGCAGAAAATATAATGGACAACTTGGTTATTAGTAATCAAACGAAAGATATTCAAGTAGTTCATGTTCACGGTACTTTTAATTTTTACGATTGTGCAAATTTAGAAAAAGAAATTGATAATATTGCTTCACAATCAGGCACAGTTAGTTCTGCTCAATTATTATCTTCTTTTCTGTCAAATCAAGCACCCATAATAGTTGGTTACAGTGGGTGGGAAAATGATGTAATTATGCGATGCTTAAAAGAACGTCTTACATATCCGACACCTTTGCAATATATATGGATTTGTTATGATAAAAAAAGCTACTACTGCCTCCCTGAATGGATTAAAAAAAGTGATAGCGTGATATTTGTAATTCCTGAATCTAACCACGGTAATTGTGACGATAGTTGTGACACTAATCCTTGGGGAGATGCTGATGCTTCTGGTACGCTAGATGCGACAATGTTTTTTAAGCGAATTATTTCCGATCATAAATTGTCTCCGCCAACTATTTTCACCAATCCATACCAGTACTATTCTCAAAGCATAAAATCTCTACTTCCTGAGAATGAAGATGTTTTGCATTTGCGTCACTGGACTCAACGCTTGAAGATTCTGGAAAGCGATGATGTTTTTGAACAATTAGTACAAAGCCTTGAGTCAGTATATATATCCAAAGATTATGTCCGTGCTAGTGATATAATTCTCGAAATGAGTTCTTTGCAATTAAGTGAAGCAAATGCAGAATTTGTATGCACATCTCTTATAAGAGATTTCATCAGAGATGAGGCTGCTATTTCTTCATTCGAACAACGTTTTAATTTTCATATTGCGTCGCTACAATTTGTAAATAACAATCTACATCAATTGTCAAACACCAAAAGTTTAGTATCTACTATGCGTACTATAATATTTACGCGTTGTCGATATTCTGAAAAGGAAAATCTTTTGATTTTATTCGATAAAGCAATTGAATTAGCAAAAAGAAATAGCAGTCTTTTGATAATAGAACTTACAGCACTGGCGATGAAATCAGATTTTGTAAATCGTGACCACAAAAAAACTATTTTAATGGATGTTATTTCTAGGTGTCCAGATGTATCAAATAATAAAGATTTTGCACGCCTTAAATTCAAGGCCTTGTGTGAATTAAGTAGTACAGTCAGTTCTTCTGAAGCGGTACATTTGATTAAAGAGGCTGAAGCGATTCCTCATTTTAGTGGAGATAATTTGCACAATGTATATATTTCTCTGAAAAAGTCCGAATTGCTTCCAAAAGTTGACGATTCACAAACTAAAGATAGATGGATAAAAGATATTTTTGATGTCATAAAAAATCCTTCAGAAGTTATTGACCAAGAAGACTACATAGAAATAGTGTCTAATCTATCTTTTGTACAATCTGACTTTATAGAAAGGTATTCAGAAGAATATGATATTGAAAATACCATTATAAGTTTGTTGAAGCATTGTGAAATTAATCTTTCTAAGTGCCATACTATTTTACATTATTCTCAGTGTTGTGAGTTAATATGTCGTATATCTAATAACCCAACTGTTGTTGAACAATATTGCAATAAAATATTTGAGGTAAGATCTTCATTTCCTCATAAGTGTAATGCCTTTTTGTCAACCTTGAAGATTGCGATGATAAATTATATGTCACTTCCATCTGATATTGCTATTGAATCTACAATAGTTAATATTTTACAAGAAATAAGGGAAGATGAAAAAACAAATTGCATATATTTTGATCTTTTGGAATACAGTTATGATATTGGGTTAATTAGTGAACATTCTGTATTTAATTCTGATATAGAGTATCTTCAAGAACAACGAAACAAATCCAAATATGGATATAATTTGTATAGCGATGGCAAACATAAAGAGGCAGAGAATATTTTTGTTGAATTGTTAGACTGCAAAATTTCAGGGATTGTTGATATGGCATTGACCAATTTAGGATTTATGGTGCGTCGAAATGAAGCTAGCTCAAATCTTGATTTTGAAATAATATTGCAGAAAAAGACAGTTTTGACGGGATTTGACTATATAAATATAATACTGTTTTATAGATCTAAAGGTCTGTTTGAAAATGAATTGTATCAAAAAGCAATTAGCAGTCTAAAAAAATTATCAGATAATGAAAAGACCGACATTATTTCATGGTGGAGTAAAATCGATATTGTTGGAGTGGAGGAAAGTGAACAGGTGATGTCACTAATCAAATCTAAATAAGATTAATTGTATTGTTATGGCTTTTCTTTCTATCAGTTAAATAAGGTGAAATATAAAACAGAACACTATAAATATCGTCGCATCGTCGCACATTTGCTGATAGCCTTTTTACCGTGGCAACAATTTGGCAACATTCCCGTTGCCAAAAGAAATATTGCGTATAATCTGAGTAAAACAAACGGCTTTATAATACCATTTCAACTGCGTGCAAATCCACAAGATGACGAGTGGGAATAATTAAAACGCTCAAACAAACCGCATAACAAAGCGGTTTAAGGCACTTTAAACAGCTCGCTGATACCGTTTTGATACCGAAATCCGTTTCTTGATAGTAATAACCAAACGGTTTTGAGCTGATATCACACAAAATTTAACAGGACAGCAATTCTTATGGTTGCTGTCCTGTTTTTATTTATTTGTTTAGAAAAGATGTAGCCAATTTGTAGCCAGTGTAATTTACTTTAACCTTTCACATTCAGAAATGATTTTTTCAAAACGCTTATCGTCTTTAATCCATTGCTTTAAATTCTGCTGTTCTATAAATTCAAGTAAATTTTCATATAAGGTACTTTGTGAATGTTTCATTCTGTTTTCTGAATTATTCTCACATAAACATAACCAAGGAACATCATATTTTGTCTTATCGGGACGTTTCTCGCAGTTATCAGCATATTGTAATGCTTTTTCAAGATATTCAACGGTGCTTTCTTTGTCCTCTGTTTTAATATATAGTTTAAGAATTTGTAGTATGTTTGAAAACAGTTGATGGAAACCTGAATTTTCTCCGCCAATCAAAAGAAGTAATCTATCTGCCATAAGAGATATTTCAATTTTTTGTTCATCGGAGTATTCGCCGCGAATTCTTAATTCAGAAATATTATGATATAGTCCTATCATAAAATATAGAATGTTTTTCTGATATTCTTCCGTTGCTTCCTGTCCTTGTAATGTCTGCGGAAGGAGCATTTCACGGCAGGTGGGCATAAACGGAGCCTGTAGTGCTGCTTCCTTTGCTTTTTCATATTCTCCTATCGCTAAATAATTAAACACTAACAGTTGACGACAACAACCGCCTTCGTCGAATTTTTCATCTGCATAGTGAAGTGCCTTTTTTAGCAATTCAATAGCTTCCGTAGCAGCGTTTCTTCTGTCCTCGTTCGGAAATATTTCACCGCTTTGAAAATGTAAACTGTATAATGACTGTGCCAAGCAATAAAGCAACCGTGATTCATTCGGGAATTCTGTAAGACTTTTCCGTAAAAGCTCAATGGATTCTCTTGTTTCACCATTACTATGGAAAATCCTGTTTTCTTTAAGAATTGCCTTTATTCGTTCTTCTTTTCGTGCGGTATCAAATCCTATTATTTCATCAATACTTATATCAAAATAGCTCGCAATAGTCGGCAGCAGCGTTATATCAGGGTAAGTCGTACCATTCTCCCAGCGGCTCACAGCCTGTGCCGATACACCGAGAACATCCGCAAGCTGCTCCTGCGTCAGCTCACGATTTGTTCTGTGTTTTTTAAGGTTTTCGCCAAGTTTAAGCATAGTATTATCCTCCGTATGTTTATTGGAGCTCCTGTTACTATAATACCTGATTTCACCTGATTTGTCTACATCGCATTTGTTGAGAAAAACTTAACCAAAGTGAGATATGCATTTATCCTTGAAGAAACCTTTTAACATCATCAAGCTGCTTTTCCGCTACATCTCTTCCTATCTGATATACAGCCCTTAGCTTTTCGGGATCTTTTTCAACACGTCCTACGGGAAGTGCTTCATCTGGGCGGATAACGAAAAGCTCTCCCTTTTCCTCTCTTTCGGTTATGTAGGAAATAGTATTGTTATATGCGTTATGTCTGTCTGCCATAAGCTCTGCCATTTTGGGATATTTTCTGTATTTCATTTTGATAAGCGGAAGTATCTTGTTTTTGCTCTTGACATAATCTCTTGGCTGGGTAAGCACAACGATGTTTCGGTCGTATCCTATGTTTTCAAAATATTTTATCGGTATCGAGTCTGAAATACCTCCGTCAAGAAGCTTTTTACCGTCGATATCAACTGTGCGTGATACAAGCGGCATAGACGCAGAGGCTTTTATCCAGTCAAAACCGTGGTCGTCCCAACCGTCATAGCGGTGATATACAGGCTCGCCCTTTTCTATATCGGTGCAGACCACATAGAATTCCATAGGGTCGCTGTTGTATGTATCAAAATCAAAGGGATCATATTTTAGCGGTACTTCTCCGTATGCAAAGTCCGCATTGTACAGATCGCCTGTTTTAAGCAGACTTCTTACACTGCAATAGCGTTTGTCCTTGCAGAATTGTGTATTGTAGCGGATAACTCTGCCTATCTGCTTTGTCTTGTAGTTTACGCCGAATGCCGCACCCGCCGATACTCCTATTGCACCGTCAAAGATGATTCCGTTTTCCATAAGCACGTCTATCACACCCGCAGTGAACATTCCACGCATAGCTCCGCCTTCAAGAATAAGACCTTTTTTCATACATCAAATCTCTTTCTGTTAGAATATTTTATCCATTTATTATGATATATTATTTTGCAGGTTTTGTCAATACAGAGTTAAGTGCATTAAATAAGCGGAAGAAAGCCATAATATATGAAGAAATAAAACGGAGGAATATTATGTGTACAAGCATTGCATTTAATAAGGGAGAATTTTGTTTCGGGCGGAATATGGATATAGAATACAGCTTTGGAGAGCGTGTGGTGTTTACTCCGAGAAGATATCCTTTTTATTTCCGCAGGGCAGGGGAGCTTAAAGACCACTATGCGATACTGGGTATGGCGGCGGTACAGGAGGGATATCCTCTCTATGCCGACGCAATGAACGAGCACGGGCTTTGTATGGCAGGGCTTAGCTTTCCTGAGAGCGTCTATCCCGAAAAGGTAATTGCCAAGGAAGATACCGAGATACGAGAGGTATCCCCGTTTGAGTTTATCCCGTGGGTGCTTGGCAAGTGCGGAAACATAGGCGATGTCCGTGCATTATTAAAGGAAACAGCAGTGGTCAATATCCCATTCAGCGATAAGCTTCCCCTTACACCTCTGCATTGGCATATTGCCGATAGAAGCGGTTCTTTTGTGGTGGAGTGTATAGACGGCGGAATGAACATCTATGATGACCCTGTGGGAGTGCTGACAAACAGTCCCGATTTTACCTTTCATTATCGAAATTTACAGCAGTATTATGGGTTATCGGTAAAATATCCCGATAAAACGAAGTGGGGAGAATTAGAGCTTTCTCCCTTTGGCAGAGGTTTCGGCGGTATAGGACTTCCCGGGGACTATTCACCGGCGTCACGCTTTGTGAAGGCGGCATTCCTTGCGAACAACTCTCCCAGTGAAAGCGATGAACAAAAACGCATTGCACATTTTTTTCACGATCTGGACAGTGTATCTATGCCTAAGGGTATCGTTTTTACACAGGACGGCAAGGAGGAGATAACGCTGTATTCCTGCTGTATGAGTCCTCAGAGCGGCACATATTATTATAAGACCTATTATAACAGCCGTTTGTCTGCCGTAAAAATGCAGAGAGAGGATATGGACGGCGATAGTCTGAAAGAATTTCCCCTTGACCATACTGCGAATATACAGTGGTTGAATTAACGTTATAAAATAAGCCGTTTTTGTGTAGGACAAAAGCGGCTTTATTCTTTGTGGGTTGACTTTTTTCCTTTAAAGTGTTATAATTTAAAGCGATGATTTATTTAAAAGGAGATTTCGATATGAGCACATTCAATGTAGAGCTTAAAAAAGTCGTTGATGACAGCTATGAGATAGAAACAGGCTTTAACTTACAGGATAAGCTTGTTGCAGATATAAAGGGAGGTCTTGTCGGAGGTATAACAAAATTCGCTGTAATTACCGACAGCATAGTAAAGGACTTATATGCAGAAGATATCCTTAAAAAGCTGATTGACGCAGGTTATAAGGCAGACCTGTTTGTATTTGAGGCAGGAGAGACCAGCAAGACCCGTAAGACGAAGGAACTTGTAGAGGACGCAATGCTGGAAAAAGGCTACCGCAGAGATTGTTGTATCATAGCGGTGGGCGGCGGTGTTGTTACAGACCTTGCAGGCTTTGTTGCAGGTACATACGGCAGGGGAGTGCCGTTTATCAACTATGCGACTACGCTCCTTGCGGCGGCAGACGCCTCTGTTGGCGGAAAGACTGCTGTTGACACTCCTCTTGCGACAAATCTTATAGGACTTTTCAATCAGCCTGAGAAGGTATATCTTGATATAGCGACCTGGAAAACTCTCCCTGCAAGACAGGTATCAAGCGGACTTGCAGAAACGATAAAACACGCTTGTATAGCAAGTGATGAGCTGTTTGATTATCTTAATGAAAATATGGATAAGATACTTGATATCGAGCAGAATGCCTGTGAGCATATCGCAAACGAAAACTGCAAGATAAAGTACAGCGTTGTAATGAAAGACGAGAGAGAAAGCGGTCTGCGTGAGATACTTAATTTAGGCCACACAGTAGGACGTGCGATAGAAACCGTCAGCGATTACAAGCTGCTGCACGGCGAGGCTGTTTCGATAGGTCTGGTAGCAGAGGTGAAACTTGCATACAAGCTTGGATATATGACAGCAGAGCAGAGAGATGATGTGATCAAGCTGCTGGGCAAGGCAAAGCTCCCCACGGCGATTCCGGAATATATCGACAGAGAGCAGCTTGTGAAAAAGCTGTACACCGATAAAAAGGTAAGAAACGGTCAGCTGCGATTTGTTATCCAAAAGGGCATAGGCGATGTGGTGGAATTTGAGGACGGAGTTTTTGCCGCAAGAATAGACGAGGCTACCGCACGAGAGATAATAATGGATATGTGACAAAAATCGCTTATATAATATACAGCCTGAGAATTTCCATTTTCTCAGGCTGATTTTG
Organism: Oscillospiraceae bacterium; assembly: GCA_045606505.1. Lineage (GTDB taxonomy): Bacteria > Bacillota > Clostridia > Oscillospirales > Ruminococcaceae > CAG-115. The sequence continues at coordinate 12,016 of JAZUSC010000006.1, read as the reverse complement.
TTATTGCTCTTCTTTATCCTCTGACGGAGTTTTCATAAGGAAATGCAGTATAAACGGAATGCTCACAAGTCCTGTGCCTATGTCTGCGATAGGCTGGGATATCTGCACTCCCGTAAGTCCCCAGAAGTAGGTTGTGATAAGCAGAGTGGGGATAAGCATCAGACCCGACCTCAGCAGCGACAGGAAAGAGGATACTCCTGCTTTACGAATGCTCTGATACAGCATATTTACAGGGATAGAAAGCGGCAGGAAAAGTACTCCCACAGCGGAGCAGCGTAGGGCAAAGCCGCCTATCTCACGCACCTCGCTGTTTTCCTGAAACAGTCTTATTATCATATCGGGGAAGAATAATCCTGGGAGGGACATTACAAGCACCAGCACAACTCCTACTCCCATTGTAAACAGAAGTCCCTGTTTTACTCTTCTGTACTTTTTTGCCTCATAATTGAACGATGCGACAGGCTGAAATCCCTGACCTACGCCAAGCCCTACGCACATAATCAGTGCAGAGTAGCGGTTTACTACGCTCATAGCGGCAATAGCTGCATCGCCGAAAGGCTTTGTAAGATTATTCAGCAGACCGTTTGAGATAGAGGTAAGCCCCTGACGGATAAGTGCGGGGAAGCCTATCTTCATAATCGTAAGGTAGGTAGTTAGTTTTTTACTGATATATTTCAGGCTTATTGTTCCCTGTGCCATTCTGCGGTGAAAGAAAAGCAGCATACAAAATCCTACTAACTGTGAAACAGCAGTGGAAAGTCCTGCACCGAAAACGCCCATTTCAAGAATGTTTATCAGCAGCCAGTCGCCGAATATGTTGAGCAGACCGCCTGTGACCAGACCTATCATAGCGTAGAAGGCCTTGCCCTCATATCTCAGATTGTTGTTAAGGATAAATGAGCATACCATAAACGGACAGGCAATAAGCACCCACATACCGTACTGACGTGCGTAGGGAAGTATAGTGTTCGTACTTCCGAGCAGATACATCAGCGGATCTTGAAATATCAGTCCCAGTATCATCAGCACAGAGCCTGACGCAAGTCCCGTAAAGAATGCAGTGGAAACATATTTAGAGGCGTCCTCTGTATTTTTTTCCGCAAGGGATTTTGAAACCAGAGTGCCTGACCCTTGTCCCAGCATAAACGAAACCGCCTGTATTATAGCTTGAAGTGTAAACAGTATACCTGTTGCCGCCTGCTGACTTTCTCCGAGAGTTCCTACGAAATATGTATCTGCCATATTGTAGATACTGGTTATCAGCATTGATATCGTGGTAGGTATGCCAAGCTTTACTATAAGCTTTGGAACGGGGGTATCGGTCATCTTTTTGTAGTAAGCGTCTGCGGTCGTCATATCTATCTCTTTTCTTTAAATTTGTACTGAGATTATTTTACTACTTTTTAATATCATTGTCAAATGCGAAAGAAAAACAGTGCTTTTTCTTAGTAAAGCGGACTAAAATTTTTAATCATAAAATACATTTATTAGACGGATTGATAGAAATTCTCCCAATCTATTGCAAAAGCCGATATTATTTGTTATAATATTAACGTTATTTATGTAGTAACAAAATAAAGAAAAGGAGAGCAGATACTATGACATACGAAGAGATCGTAAAGGGTGCGAAAGAGGCTCTTTGCAACAAGGACGTAAAGGATATGAAGGGTCACCTTGCTGTTGAGATCGACGTTATCGGCGAGGGCGAGGGTGCGTTCTACATTGAGCTTAAAGACGGCGTTATCAACGTAGAGCCTTATGAGTACTATGACCACGATTGTAAGCTCATTGCTTCCGCAGAGGTACTTACAAAGCTTATGGAGGGTAAGCTTGACGCAGTTCTTGCTTATACCACAGGTAAGCTTAAAGTAGAGGGCAGCATTGAAAAGGCACTTGAATTCCAGAACCTTGTTAAGGCAAAGGATAAGAAGTCGGCAAAGGCTGCTGCTAAGGAAACAAAGGCAAAGCCCGCAGCAAAGAAAACAGCTGCAAAGAAGTAATAAAAGATAATAAACAGCTAAGAGCCGAACGATTTGTTTGGCTCTTTTCCATTAAAAAAAAGAACCCTGCCTGAAAACAGGCAGGGAAAAGAAAGGGGAAAATATAAAAAGGTTGGTTAGCAAAAGTATCAGAAGCCTATACGTGTAGTATCGGCGGTCTTGGCTATCTTTATCTCAGAGCCAAGTATATCACTTGCGGCAGCACGTATGTCCTCTAACACAAAGGTGGAAACGGCCTTTTTGGTAAGCTTTTTATCGGTAGAGCCTATTCTCATAGCCATTTTCTGCACAGAATTCGTGAAGAGGTTTCTTGCCTCACGGCCGTTACCAAACTGGCTGCCACGGGACTTTTTCAGCTTGTCGAAGAATTCATCGGTTACGACATTAAAATCCTTTGGGAGATTATAACCGCTGCCTGTTGCGATACTTGCGAATACATCGTTAAGAATTGCATTATCGTAGTTGTCGAACTTTACTGTAAAGCTGACACGAGAGCGGATACCGGGGTTTGCGGAAAGGAACTCGTCCATTTTGTTTTCATATCCTGCGAAGATACAGTATACGCTGTCACGGTAGTTTTCCATATTCTGTACGATACAGGTTATAGCCTCTGTATCGTAGCAGGTGCTTTGCTTTTCAGAAAGAGTATATATCTCATCAAAGAAGATGACACCGCCGCCCATTTTGTGCATTCTGGAAAACATACTATCTACCTGTTTTGCAGTCCAGCCGACATACTGACCTACAATATCGGATTTTGTACATTCTATGAAACTTGCGGAATTCTGTATAAATCCAAGCTCAGCAAGTTTTGCGGCGAATTCTCTTGCGAGGGTTGTTTTGGCTGTACCGGGAGGGCCTGCAAAGACCATATTACAGCCGTTGCTTATGGAGGATATTCCGAATTCACGGCGTTTCTTTTCAAAGGAGAGCATCTTTACTACGCCGTCTATCTTTTCACGTTCCTTTTCAAGACCAACTATCTTGTGGGAATATTTCTTGGGAGTTTGAGTGATATCCTGATTTTCGTTTGTCTTTATCTTGCGGAAATCGTCTTCGGTTATTTCCAAAGAATCAGGATCATTCAACAGATGCTGGTTAAGGATATTACGCTCGTAGCTTTGAATGGTGTATTCGGTAACATCGTTTCTGTTTTTGGTAAGGCTTTCGAGCTTCTTTTCCACCTTTTCTACATTAAAGCCTTTGTCTACCAGACCATCTCTCAGCATCTGACCGATCTCCTGATTGGAGTCCTTGCCACAGTGAACAAATACGAAGTTTATGGAATCGGCATATTCCTTTTCAGATTCCATTATACTATCTCCGAGGGATTCCTCATCACCATCGTCAAATATAATGGTACTACCCGCATTGCGGTTTACAGAAATGTGAAAGAGGATCTTCTCTCCGTCAGGATCGCAGGTCGAAAAATTGGCATCGCCGCCATAAAATCCAAACGTCGCATTAAAGTTCAATATAGGGGTGTTATCTTCTTTTAACTGTTGCAGTGTATTCCTTTCATCGTCGGAGGGGTTATAGCCAAAGAACGAAGTATCATCGTTCTCGAAGAATCCTCCTCCGCCTGCCGCATACGGACGCCGTACAGCATCATAGGTAGCTATAAGAGGGTTAAGATTTTCTGCCCATACATCGTTAAGAGTATAATACAGAGCAAGGACAGTAATAAGAGCGTCGTTTTCATTGCTGGTGTTTATGTAAAAATGGGGAGTAAAAAAGCTAGTAAGAGTGCTGGGGCTAATGCTACTGAGCTTGTCAGTAAGTGCCACTACATCAGAGAATCTGCTTCTCTCTCTTATTATCGAGAAGATCGTCTCGGGATCGTATCTTTCTGTGTCCAGATACTCGTAATTGATTACTTTGTCCATCTGTACTGTGATAAGTTTTTGCATATTTTTTACCGCCTTTCCTTTTGTTGACCTTATTATAGCATACGCTTTTTAAAAATTTCATACAAATTTGTTTGAGGTGGAATTTGTACCTTTTTATTTTTTCAGTTCAAGATACAGCGTATAGAAATGCTCGTGTTCAAGGCTGATGATATCTATATCATACGGGTTTATAAATATCTGCTGACTTTTTGCTTCTTTTAAACGGTTGTAATGCTCTTCTATTTTTTCAGGGGTGGCATATTCTTTGAATTCGTATGGTATCACCATAACGGAAGTGTCATAGTAATCAAGATCCTCTGAGGGTGGAGTAGCCTCTGCATTTATTACCACATAGAGGTCTGAGGGTTTAGAATAAGTATAGACCACATCTCCCGGTGAAAAAGGGTTAGGTATATACACATATTTGTTCAATAGTTTTTCCGTATTGTCGGATATATATGGCATAGAAATATCGTCACGCTCTTCATGGTGGGTGGTACATATTCCGCTTACACCGTTTTGTTCGATATATACATTTTCGATCAGTGTCTTTCCGTTTTGGCATAGCTTACAGTTGATGAAATATTTTTGATTTAAGTTGAGGTAGCTTAAAGCGTCCTTCACTGACGGAAATACGATCTCATTAGTGCTAGTTGTATAAAAGTCATCGTATTGTCTATCGACATAAAGAAGGTACAGACCATTTTCCTTGAAATCGGATAAAAGCAGGGAAAAGGAATGCAGTACAATATCGACAGACTTTTTATCCTCAATATACTCTCTTAGTTCCAGTATAAAATCGTTTTTTTCTTGCAGGGAGTTGTCGCTGTTGTAGGCAATGGAGAACAGGTCCTCCGCAGACGGTGTGAATTCACCTTCCTGATACATCTTATACAGATACTCTTTCATAGTGTTTGAATGAATAAAATCCAGCGTTTTATTAAAAAGAATAGATTTCATTTTTATCGCCTCCTTTGCAATATGATATCACGGCTTGATTGATTTTTTAGTACAAATTTGTATGAAATGATTCTGAATTATGATATATAATAAGTAAAAAGATTTGACAAAAAAATCCCACTGTGATATAATTTCTTCAAGTGAATAAATATGGAAAGGGTGTATTTTCTTGAATAATACTGCTGTAAAAAATAACGCTGAGGCAAGAAATAAGTATAATGTATCGATACTGGATATCGCAGATTATCTTATTAAGTATAGTTCTGAAAGTAAACTGGTATCTATCAATGATATAGTTCTGTATTTTACTGCTTGTAATGAAGCGGCAAAGGCTAAAAACAAGAATGATTTCCACGACCTCACCGATAATGAAATCAAAAAAGCGGTTGAGGAAATGGATAAAAAAGCATTACAATATATTATCAACAATCAAGTATTCATAAATGTGCGTACACAAGTAAAGCGTATGCTTAAAGAGTACATAGGAAAAGACATTTTGCCGGGAGTTACTATTTTTTCTGTGGAATATAATAATAATTCCAAAAAGAGAAAGACCACAAAAGATATCTTACCGTCAGATGTTGAGATGTTTTATATTAAGATGCCCTTTGATGAAACACAGATAAATCTTCTTCGTGACGCTATCAGTGTATTCCCTTATGTTGACAACAGTGTTACCAATGAGATCATTGACGGACTGAATAGTTTAACACCTGAATATAATCGTACAGCTAACTCACAGGAACTGATCCACGCCGAAAAATATAAAGGAGATTTTTTTGATAATCTGAAAGAGATACGCAAAGCGTTCTCCACTATATCATATACCGAGGAAGCCCAAAAGCAGAAGGATCTTATGAAGGAGAGCAGTATTGCAAGATATAAGGGTCAAAAAAGAAAAAAGATCAAAAAGATCAGCTTTGAATATTATGAATATAATGAAAATAAGGAGCTTGTACTGAAAAAGCTTAGAAACAACGCTGAGCGAGTAGTCAATCCTATCAAGATAATGTGGGCTAACGGATATTATTATCTTGTTACCATAGGGTACAGCAAGACTCATCAGAAGCTTTACTATGTGAATTATCGTATCGACAGAATGAAAAATGTTAAATGTCTGGAAGAGGACGCAGAATATTTTGAAAGTAAGCTTCCCGCAATTATAAGACGTGCATTGGAAGCAAAGCGTAATGGTACGGTCGACAAACACAGAAAAGAAATACAAGAACTCGCACGTCGTATCGACAACAGAGGCTTTGCAGTAAGCAGCTATCGCTATGCAAATCCTATAATGCATACAGGCAATATCGAAAGTGAGATAAAGTTACGCTGTGAAAAGCATCTGATGAATAATATCATTGACTTTTTCGGATTTGATATATTAACTAAGCTTGACAAAAAGACAGGAAAGGTTAATGTGACATTGTATAATACAGCTCCTGCGGGAGTAAAGCTGTTTGCATTACAATATGGTGACGGCGTTGAAATATTGTCGCCGAAGTCACTGAGAGAATCTGTTGCACAGACTGTTTCCAATATGAACTCCATATATAATTCATAATATAAGTCCGCTGTATTTTTGATACAGCGGATTTTTGTACAAATTTGTATGAAAGTAAGTCTGATTATCTGATACAATGTAATTGTGAAGAAAGGAGTAATGATTATGGTTTATAGAAAGTATGATAAGAAGAATAATTTTAAGGCTATGTTTGACAGTAAGACAGGTTTCTATATGAGGACAGGGGTTATAGAAAACGGGGTCGACACTGGTGTTGACCCGTTTATGACAGAATTCCCCGAGCTGCTTGATATAGGGATAATGGGCAGCTGTGAGCACGGTAGGAGCGGTCTTTGTGTCAGTGCGGGTGTTGAGTGTTATCAGAATGGGCTTAATGTTTGTGCACCAAATATGACGCTGGATAATTTCAAGAAGATCGCAGACCAGTGCAAGGGAAGAACATTCCAGTTTGCACTGGGTGGCAGAGGCGACCCCGACCGTCACGAGCATTTTTCAGAGATACTTGAATATTGCAGCCAGTGTGGTATCGTGCCGAATTTTACATCTTCGGGGCTTGGGTTTACCGAGGAAACAGCGAAACTTTGCAAAGCATATTGCGGTGCGGTAGCTATTTCGTGGTACAGGCAGCGTCATACCCGCCGTGCCATTGAAATGCTCTTAAAAGAAGGTGTAAAGACCAACATACACTATGTTCTTGGCAATAATTCTATTGACGAAGCAATACAGTGTTTGGAGGAAAACCGTTTCCCTAAGGGCATAAATGCCGTTATCTTTCTACTGCATAAGCCTGTTGGACAGGGAAGTGCAGAGAATGTTCTTGACTATAACGACAGCAGGGTAAAGCACTTTTTTGAGCTTATAGATAACAAAAGCTTTGATTTCAAGATAGGTTTTGACTCCTGCACAGTACCTGCATTGGTGAATTATACAAGTAAGCTCAATCCCGATAGCTTTGACACCTGCGAGGGCGGTCGCTGGTCGGCGTACATCACTCCCGATATGATGATGTTGCCGTGCAGCTTTGATAATCAGGAGCTTAAATGGGCTTATGACATTTCAGATGATACGATAGAAAACGCCTGGAACAGTCCACAGTTTGAGGATTTCAGAGAGCATTTCAGAGGCTCCTGTTCAGAATGTGCCGACAGGGAACGCTGTATGGGTGGCTGCCCTATCCGTCGTGAGATAGTGCTTTGCAGCCGAAAGGAAAAGAAATGTATATAGGAGGACGCAATGAAGATAAGAGCTGATTTTGTGACAAACAGCAGTTCAAGCAGCTATATTATTGGCAAAACAGAGGACAACTCTGTTACAGTGGATTCGGTATATCAGCTTCTGCGAAAGCTGTATGCAGAGGATAAGGTTGTTGGTAAAGAGCTTAAAGAAATAGTTGATTTTGATAGTTTTGTTTTTACAAACACACTTTCTGACGGTAAAAAGTATTTTCATTATCATAAAGGTATGAAGTGGTATATGGTTTTTGAGAACAGCGAAGATGTTCCCGATAAACCTCACCTTAATATCAATACAACAGGTGTGGTGGTCGATCCTGTGCTGTACGGAAAGCTTGATAAGTTCTTCAAGGAAAAGGGAATAGATGAGTATCATTTGCACTATTATGACGATGATCTGCTGGACGAGTGGTGGCTCAGCTGTGAGAAATATGAGGATTATGTGAGATATTGCACTGAGAAGAAGGCATCGCATTTATTCCGCATTACAGATTATTCTATACCCAAAAAGACCGAAGGAGTTATGGACGAGTATTCCACGGATTCAAATTCTGATGTCCTTGGTTGGTATCATAGTGACATAGTCGCAGCGGCTTTCCATTCGCTTGACAAGGATTGCGAGAACTGTAAGGGCTGTACATTATGGTGTGATGATGATACAGATCACAGCAGTTGTCCGGAACATTGCGGGACGTATCTGTGTCTGTGGTGGTCTGATGATGAGAAAATATCAAAGATAAAGGAATGTCAGTCGCTCATAAGAGAGAAAAATATCCCCGAGGAACTTGCTTGTCTATATTTTTTAGGCAGGATATGTGTTCATTCCTGGTGTAGAGATATTCCTCACTATGTGGTGGCAAAGCTTGGAGAGATCTCACTTTATTGGTGCGAGCATATGGGCTAAGGAGGAACAATGAAGATAAGAACAGACTTTGTGACAAACAGCAGTTCAAGCTGTTATATCATAGGAAAGCACGATGACGACAGAATAACCGTTGATTATGTATATAATATTATACGGAAGCTGTACAAGGAGATCGAGGTGTTTCATAACAAACTTGTAAAGCATTTTGGCAAGTATAGGTGGTGTAATTATAAGAATGGAAATGTAGAGGTTGGCGTAGAAAGTGAACGCAATGGTCATTTTTGGATCGAGGATATTCCTGTAAATGATACGACCTGTGATGAAGCTGATGAGATAATCGCACTTGCAAAAAAATACACTGTATACGGAACGTTTTATTCTATGCACGATATTGAGTGGCTTGACTGTGAACACTATGAGGATTATGAAAAATATGCCAAGAAACATAGGGTACCGTTTGATATACAGGATTACAGTATTCCTTGCGTAGATGCCCCCGGTGGCTGGGACGAGGAATATCTTACAACATCGGGTTCTGATATCTATAACTGGTTTGCTTATTGCGGTGAGCTTGATAAGGATCTTGATCTAAGCACAGTACCCGATGAATATACCTGCCTGTATGCTCTTGGCAAGATATGTATACATTCGTGGGACGGGGACATTCATTACTGGGTATCTGATCAGCTTTGCAAGATATCAAATTACAGCGAGGTACATATGTAAGGAGGATATATGAAGATCAGGACAGACTTTGTGACAAACAGCAGTGCGTCCAGCTTTGTAATAGGAAAAGCAGAGGACACAAATGTGACGATAGACAGCGTATATCAGATGCTTAGGCGTTATTATACCGAGCATAAGGCTGTTTGTGATAAACTTACAGAGCGGTACGGCGATTTTTATGAATGCTGCCTGAATTATAATGACAGCGGTGAGCCTGTATCAATGGATCTATATAGTAAAGATACAAGAACGAAAGTCATATATAACGATAATGAAACAGACAGGGAGATGATAGAGCTTGTAAAGAAGTATACAAGAGATCAGGAAGCGTATTTTTACATAGCTGATACAAGCTGGCTGTGTTGCAATACTTATGAGGAGTATCAGAAGTATAAGGGTATACCTGATGACGATAAGCCTTTTATTTTAGATGATTTTTCAAAGACCGATAGTCATATGACAAGTATGATATTTGATTATATGGGTTACGATACTGTATATTTTGCATTTGATACACTTGATGTGGATTGCGAAAATTGTGAGGATTGTAAATATTCACCACATAAGTGTGGAGATATAGAGTGCTATGCAGACCCTAAGAAATGCGGCGAATACAAAAAGCTCATACGTGAAAAAAGTATTCCGGAAGAAAGAGCTTATCTGTATTTCTTAGGCAGGATAATGGTGTATTCGTATGGGCATATATTAGAGGGCTGGATCGCACAGGAACTGGAAAAGATAAGCGAGAATTACTCGTATCTGCATCTGACTTGTTGGTGATAGTATGAAGATAAGAACAGACTTTGTTACAAATAGCAGTTCAAGTTGTTATATCATAGGCAGGGAAGAGGACAGCCACATAACACCCGAGTATGTATATGGATTACTGCGTAGGTGGTATATGGAGGCACTTGAAATACACCGCAGGATAAGTGAATACCTTGGAAACGACAGCTATCGCCGTATTTGGTTTGAGCTTGATGAAGAGAAGGACGATATCTGTATCAGGACAGTAATAGACGAACATCTGTCAGATTGCGAAATGACGGTTGATACAGAGGTTTCACCGCATAAAGAGATAATACAGTGTTTAGGCGGTTTGTCCGAGTACAAAAGACGTGTATCGTTCTCAAATCCCTATAACAGTGCCTGGGCAAAATGCAAGACCTACAAGGAATATCTTAGTTTTATTGATACAGAGCAATATGGGGCTGTTTTTGAGATCTTAGATATTCACGGCGACAGGTTAGAGTGCCCGTTTGGAGAAGATGACCCTTCTGCCCCGAAGTATTGTGGTTGTAATGGTGGACAAGTATGCCTGATCGTAGCAGAAGATAATCTGATATGCGATCATCTTGCCGATAAGCTTGAAGAACTATCACTCTGTCATTGTGGTTGGCTTTAAAAAAAGTTTTTAACAGGAGGTATTATTTATGGCGAGAGAAGATAATGTATTGATATTTGAGGATTCAATGAAGCTTTGTCGCAGCAAAGACAAGCTGCGAGAGGCGATAGAAAACTCTGAAAAAAGACAGATATTCTATGCGGAGGGTTGGAATACAGCGGAAGATTTTTCCCTGCCCGAAGCAGGATACGAAAAAGCGGCAAATGTTATCGTATCGAAAAAACGCAGCTATGAAGCTGCGTCAGCATATAAAGGAAAGCGTGTTGCGGTACATAACTTTGCCTCTGCTACAAATCCCGGAGGTGGAGTTACAAAAGGCTCTAACGCACAGGAGGAGGCACTATGCCGTATATCGACACTGTATCCGTTGCTAAGTACACAGAAAATTGCAAACGAGTTTTACAGACCTCATAGAAATATGAAAGATCCGTTGCACAATGATGATTGCATCTACACACCTGATGTTGTCGTATTCAAGACGGATAACGCATCTCCTGTGCTTATGCCCGAAAAGGACTGGTACTCTGTTGATGTTATCACTTGTGCTGCACCTAATCTTCGAGAAAACCCCTCAAATAGTATGAATTCCGGTGACGGCAATAAGAAAGCCACGATTACAGACGCAGAGCTGTTAAAGATGCACGAGAAACGTTTAAGGGCTATTCTTGACACAGCGGTAGTTAATGGTGCGGAGGTAGTGATCTTAGGTGCATTTGGCTGCGGAGCATTTCAGAATCCTCCGTTTATCGTAGCACAGGCTGTAAGAAATGTTCTGCCTGATTATTTTAAACACTTTGATACTATTGAATTTGCTATTTATTCCTCTCGTGATGATAGCAATTATCGTACATTTAGCCAAAAGCTGAAATTCAGATAAAAATGACCCCTCTCGTTATTCGAGAGGGGTCGTATTATTTAGGATCAATCTTCGATATCGTCCTCATCTTCCTCATTTTTTCTGCGTTTTTTTGCTGCGAAAAGCAGAGCAAGAGAAGCTGCGGAAGCTGCTGCGATCAGACCGCCTGTCTGAGATTCAACACCTGTATGAGGGTTGGTTCCGTCGTAGATATTGTCTGCACCGCCCATAGGTATGGGATCATCATCTATGGGAGTAAGCTCACCCGGATCAGGAAGCTCTCCTCTGGGAACAGGGTCATCTTCAATTTCAACAAACGGCTTTTCGGGAGTGTCATCGTCGCTGTCTGAATCAGAATCTGCGTCAGCATCACCGTCATCAGCAGGAGGAGTTGTGTCCTCAGTATTGCTGTCACCGTCGTCAGCGGGAGGAGTTGTGTCCTCAGTATCGCTGTCACCGTCATCAGCGGGAGGAGTTGTGTCCTCAGTATTGCTGTCACCGTCATCAGCAGGAGGAGTTGTGTCCTCAGTATCGCTGTCACCGTCATCAGCGGGAGGAGTT
>JAZUSC010000005.1:0-53522 GCA_045606505.1 Oscillospiraceae bacterium | reverse complement strand
CCTCATCGCCGACACAAAGGAATGCTCACGCAAGATAGAGATGCTGACAGGCACAGAGCCTACCCTCTACCGAGCACCCTACGGCGAATACGATGACAGCCTCATCACCACTGTCGAAGGTATGGGAATGAAAGTTATCCAGTGGGACGTTGAACCACTTGATATAGATGGAAAAGCACCTTATCATTACACATCGTCCCATTCCATGCCGTAGCCCGGGGCGTTGTCCTCAATGACAAAGCCGCCCACTTTTCCGGTGGTCGTGGTAGCACCTCTTTCCTCGTCTACGGGGTCAGGCTCGCACGCGGTAAGCAGCGACAGTGCTGCACCTGCAAGCACAATGTAGCGATCAGTTTTTTCTTCATAATATCACCTCAAAATAAATACAAAGGCGGCAGATGAACTGCCGCCCTTTGTTATATTACAAAAAGTTGCTGTAGGAGAATACAGGTGCGGTGCTGGTGGCGTCTATCTCAATGCCTGCTTCCTCAGGCTCCTCGGGCTCGTCAGGCTCGTTGGGGTCATCGGGGTCGTTGGGGTCGTTGGGGTCGTTGGGGTTCTCGGTTGAAGTACCACTGTCGCAGATGATATCCTCAATGGAGAAGAGCGTTATCTCGATCTCAGGCTCGATATATTCTAATTTCATATCAGTTCTCCTCCTTTTTTGTAAAATTGATGGCGCTCCATTGCATCTCACAAGTTGTATTACTACTTGCGCCGGTGACAGGCTCGGGTGCGTCTGTGACCGCAAATACGATGAAGACCTTGCCTTCGGGTGCGGAAACAGTGGGAGAAAGATTCTTGTAAGCCTTGGTAGTCGTAAGCTCAAATACCTTGTTTGTTTCATTGCTGCGTATGGCAATAGAAGCACTTTCCTTGTCTGCGAGGAAGCTCTCCTCTACCAGCATAAAGAAGCGGTAGGTGTTGTCTGTATCTGAATATTGACAGATTGTCACTCCTAATTCTGGCGTACGGTTGTTTTCAAGTTTGTATTTTGTTAGGTCGAAGTCGTCGGCTTCGGATACTGTGAGCTGACGGTAGGTCGCGCCATTGTCATCGCTACCGTAACTGCCGTTGGCAAGCTCGTCGGTCACAGTTATAGTACAGGTCTCTGTGACGCCTGAATAGGTGTCTGTGACGGTCAGGGTAGTTGTACCCACTTTAAGAGCCTCGATCGTAAAGGTATTATTCTGTATAAGTGTAAATTTTGCAACAGTTTCGTCGGCTATTGAGCACTGGGTGTTAAAATTAGTGACATCTGCAGGAGTCGGGTGAGTATCTATATGGTATGCAGTGCCTACGCCCATGGTTATGCTTTCGGGTATACCCAGAGCGGTAGCGTAAACGTAGTTTGTTACGGTGATCGAGCATATTACAGTATACCTGTTTAACGCGAATTTTGCGTTGATGGTTACTAAGAGGTCGGCGATTCCCTTACCCACGCCTGTTACTGTGCCGTCATCGGAAACTGTCGCTACGTCGGTTTCCCTTATGACCCATTCGATATCGGTCTCGGCATCGGTCACAGCAGTAAACTTGGCAGTTTCGCCCTTGTTGATGGTAGTTTTATCGGGAGTTACGGTAAGGGTTTTTGCGAAGGTAGCAAGCTCGTCAGTGCACAGCTTTGCGCCAACGGAGTAAGAGATGCTTGCGGTCTCTCCCTCTGTGTCGAAGTTGTCAGCGTCATCAATAAGAACGCCGATAGAGCTGTATTCCACATTCTGCAGCTCACTTACGGGGAGGACATAGATCAGATCCTTGTCTACGTCGACCAGTGGGAGCATCAGCTCGTCGCCTTCGTACAAATCACCGCTTGTAGACTGACCATGCGCTTTTATCGTCAGACCCGGAATGGTTACGGCACCCGAATACTCGGATATATTTACAGTAAATTCGATGTGGTCGAAATTACTAAGATAGCCGTACATAGTCTGACCAGCAGCGTCTGCAAGCGTCTGGATCTGATCGTCAAAGTCGATGAGCCAGTTTGAACCTGTAATTGTAGCATCGTCGTTGACGGTGTATGTAAGCTCGCTGTTATCAGCACTCTGGGGAGTGAGCGTTACATCGCCTGAAGTAGTCTCGACAGCAGAGGCGCTGCCCAACTGCACAGTGACAGACGCTGTTACCGCCACGACAGCGGCAAGAACGCCTGCAAAAATCTTTTTGATCTTCATTATAAAAACACCTCCGTATTATTTGCCTTAAATTGGGTTACCTGTTATTATACTATTTATTACAGGGAAAAGTCAACATTTATTGGCAGTTTTGGGTCTTTCCACAAAATGGCGATACCATTTATGTGTAGTTTTACAAGTGTATTGGGAGCTTGACATTTTTATGCTACTATTCTATAAGTATTACATAATGTTACGGGAGGGCTTGCTATGAAGATAAAAAAGGGATTTATGCTTCGCAAGGTAGGCGAGCAGAATGTGGTGGTGGCTGTTGGAGTGGGAAAGCTGCTGCCTATATACAGCGTTGACAGGAGCGACAACAAGATAGCTCTCACCTTTGATGTGGCGTGGGAAAACTCAAACACTAACGAGCTTATCGAGATACTTGACGAGTACGACGCCGAGGCAACATTCTTCGTTACAGGCGACTGGTGCGATCGCTACCCCGACGACGTGGAGAAGTTCTTTGACGCAGGTCACGAGATACAGAACCACTCCGACCAGCACCCCCACGTTGAGGGTATAAACGTCAACGACCTCATCGCCGACACAAAGGAATGCTCACGCAAGATAGAGATGCTGACAGGCACAGAGCCTACCCTCTACCGAGCACCCTACGGCGAATACGATGACAGCCTCATCACCACTGTCGAAGGTATGGGTATGAAGCCTATCCAGTGGGATGTGGAACCACTTGATATATGGAAGACCGCTCCGTGAGCCGTTTTAAGGGCTTTCGGGGCGGTTTTTTTATTTCAAGATCAAACACTGAACCTTTTCTTATCAAGGAGCGACTTACAGTATGAAAGCGATAAATTTCCGCAGTTTTTGCGAATATTAAGATTCGCCCTGTACAATGAGTATGTAAGGCAGATCAGCCGCCCGGTCGTTAGGGCGTAGAGTTTAACGACAGCGACCGTCAGCGGCTGAATACTTTCGGGGCGACGCCAACGTTCAATTCACATCAATCTGTTTGTAAAGGAGAATTATTATGGCATACATTTTAAAGGAAACAGTAAGAGGCTTTGACAGAATAGCTATTGAGGACGAGCTGCTCTCCAAACGAGAGATATTCCTCGTTGACAGTGTGGACGCCCATTCTTCCAACGAGCTGCTAAAACAACTGATGTATCTCGAACATCAGGACAGCGAAAGCGAGATAACCATTTACATAAACAGTCCCGGCGGCGAAGTCATCAGTGGTCTTGCGGTGTACGATTACATCAGTATGATGAAAGCACCTGTAAGAACTGTCTGCATCGGCACTGCGGCAAGTATGGGGGCTATCCTGTTCCTTGCCGGTAAGAAACGTCAGATGCTCCCGCACACTCGTCTGATGATACACGACCCCTCGTATAACCATAACGACATCGGCGGCCGCAAGTCGCACGAGATACAGCACGAGCTGGATAAGCTCAATGAAACCCGTGAGGTACTCGCTAAGATCATTGCCGAAAAGACAGGCAAGTCCCTTGACGAGATCTACGAAGTGACAGCAAATGATACCTATTACAGTGCAGGCGAAGCGATAGATTTCGGTCTTGCTACCGAGATCCTCAGCACCACCGACGCTGTGTAATTACCATATCAACATTTTTTATTAAGGAGGACATCATTATGGCTACTAAAACAACATCTATCGAAAGAGGCATCAGAATTCTCGCAAACGGTGTTACCGTTCCCAACGACACAAGAATCTCCGGACTTAACAACAACGACCTTATCGTTGGCTCGTCCGGTGCCGGAAAGACGGGCGGATACGTTGTCCCCAATCTTCAAAACATAACCGGCAGTATGGTCGTTTCCGACACCAAGGGACGACTCGCAAAGAACTTCTCTAAGGAGCTTAAAGCAAAGGGCTATCAGGTGTTCACCATTGACCTTGTCAATCCTATGAATTCCTGCGGATACAATCCCCTTGACGGGATACGCAGATATCCCAGCGGCAAATACCGTGAGCAGGACGTACTCACTCTTGCAAACAACCTTATGCCTGTTCTGGACAGCAAAGAACCTTTTTGGGAAAAGGCCGCCGCAGGATATCTGGCATTCCTTATCGCATACTGTCTTGAAGTGCTTGACCGTGATGAGCAGAATATGATCAGCATCTGCAAACTGCACCGCATATACTCAAAGCCTAACGGTCAGCTTTCCTTTACACAGTGGGTGGAGAACAACCCGAACAGCTTCGCCTCCAAGAAATATCAGCAGATGCGTTCCAGCTGTAACGCTGACAAGATGTGGTCCAGTATCAACGAGTTCGTCAACCGTGCTTTGGATCCCTTCGAATTTGAAGAGGCGAGAACGATCTTCGAAAACACCAAAAACTTCGATATTCGTACTCTTGGTAAAAAGAAAACAGTACTCTTCCTCAATGTAAGCGACACTGACCGAACCTTCGACCAGCTTGTAAACATCTTCTATACTCAGGCTTTGCAGATACTCTGTTCCGAGGCTGACGCCAACCCCGACGGTGCTTTGAAAGTCCCTGTCAGAATTATGATGGACGACTTTGCTTCAAGTGCAAGGATCCCCGATTTCGACAAGGTCATATCCGTAATACGTTCAAGAGAGATCTCTGTAAGCCTTATCTTACAGAGTATGACCCAGCTTGAAAGTATGTACACCCACGCTGAGGCTACGACTATCATCAACAACTGCGACCACCTGCTTTATCTCGGCTCACAGGATCAGCAAACTGCTGAATTCATCGGCTGTAAGGCATACAAGACCCCTGAGTCTATCCTCTGTATGCCCCACGATAAGGCAATGCTCATCACAAACGGCGAGAAGGCTGTTATGGTCGACAAGATAAAGCCTTACAGCACCGTTTCAAAAGCGGGGTGATGTTACTAAAACTGTATAGCAAAATGAGAGGTGCGGCGACGCACCTCTCTTGCTGTGTGAAAGTGTTTGATATAAGCGGAAGATTACTCCACGATCCATTTTCAGATGTCCAATCAATTACATCGGCGAAGCTATATTTCCGCTTTTTGGCCCCTCGTAAAAAGTTTTTAATTCCCGAAGTTCTTTCGGGAGCTCATTTTCATCGAAAAAACAAGACAATTCCCAGTTGAACTCTCCGTTCGTCAAGGTGTTGATCAAACCTGCTGTAAGATAATCGTATCGTGAAACAGAGCATTCTGAAATATTGGGGCATTCCATACCTAATTCTTTAACATATTTTCTACCAAATAGGAATTCCTCAATAAGTGCGAATGAATAATACTGATTTCTATCCTGCCAAAAATCAATCCTTTGCTTGTTTTCGTACATTTCTTTGTAAAAAGCCTCGTTGTCATTGTAGTTTTGATAATATAAGTCAGATACAAACAAAAGGTCTTCCTCTGCCTGTGAGTGTATATTATTTGTTCCGATATACACACATTCAACATATATATCAACTTTTTCTCGTCTTGTAAACCAATACGCTACCTTATACCATTCAGTTGCTTCGCATATTCCTTTATCAAGGCTAACGGCAAACAGCTTACGATGATCATATTCTGTAAAATAGCGTTCCAGAAACTTTCTTGACAGACCGTATTTATTCCGGCTCTGTTTTACTTCCTTTGATAAATCTAAAAAAGCCAACCCAAACGGACTTGCAGAATAACGTGTTCCCGATCTATCCTTATTACGCTTATTTACAAAGTGATACTTTGAAAATAACAGCTCACCAAATCGTTCGCACAGCCTGAATAACGGAAACTCTCTGCTTTTTTTGAATAGAAACTTATATTCCTCCTCGGTAAAACTTTCTTTCGGAAAAGCCGAATCAAGATATGCTCTGAACCTTTTAGCAACATAATGTCTGTTTATATTATAAATATGATCAAGATTATTCGACATAAAATCTTCTTCATACCTCACAGCGATACTGTGAAAATTTTCACCGTTGATAAGCAGAGGAAGTCTTACTCTTTTATTAAATTCATCTTTATAATCAAGAAATACAGTGTTTTCAGAAATAAGCTTTGCACATTCGTCCACAGCGTCCACAGTTAACATTGCATTATTATCACTGCGGTAGAATATCTTGTTTCCTATTTCCTTGATAAGGGATTTCAAACTATCCTCATCAAAATTCTTGCCGTCCTTTATGGCGAGAATAATATCATTTATCTCAGATTTCAGTGTTTCTACGTCAGATATATCAAGCTCATTCTCTTTAATGAAGCCGAACAGCTTATCCTTCACTTCAAACGATCTGCTGTGAAGTGTATTCCACAGAGCTTCAAATCTCTGTTCATCTTTGAGCAGACTACGGAAACTTTTTTTAATTTCTTCCAACTCCTGCTTCTTTTGGCAGTAGTCTTTAAGAATAGCCTCTGTAAGTATAGTATTCTTTGACGGAAGATGTGTTATCAGACTATTGCAGTATATCGAAACCGCATTGTAGAAATTGATTTTATTTGTATCCCAGTATGTTCTATGAAGTGGGAAACACATATGGATTTCACGGTAAACGCTTCCGTCTGCTCCCATTCTGTCAATACGCCCGAATCTTTGTTCAAGTGAAGAAGGAGCAGCAGGGATATGCATATTTATTACGTGGTTATAGCACGGGAGATTTACACCCTGTTCAGCTATCTGATAGGTAAGTATCAGTACATCGGGCAGCTTTGTTCTGTCCTTGTTATCGCTCTTACTAAGGCTGATTGAATAATCCGATAATTCAAAGGAATTGTCACCCGTTACTACTTTATATGTAAAGCCGACTGTACCATCGCCCCAACGAGAGAACAATTTAAAGCCCCTACTATTTTCCAGATACTGTCCGAATTTTTTTGCTTCATCTTCTACCAGACGTACAAATACAACAAATCGGTTCACAGTATCTTCGGAATTGAGTTTTTCCAGCATATATTCCGATACTGCTTCAAATTTCTTTTCAGTTCCCCCTTCATAATTCAGTATCATAGGAGCAAGTCTGCGTGCAACCTTAGTTTTGTCAAAGCCCTCGTGGTTGATAGCCATTACAGTGTCCTTAAAATATCTCGTTACAGGGGAGTTTATACCAAAGCTGCCGCATAACAGCTTTTCCGGAGAATCTATATTTTCCAAACTGCCGATCCAATCGTATGGTAGTATCTTTCCTGTTATTGTTTTAGCTATTTCGACATAACTTCGAAGATCCGCCAGTTTTTCCTTGATAGGAGTAGCAGTGAGAAATACCACCTTATCCGAATGCAGTTTATTCAAAGCCTCACGTCGCTTCGTATCTTCATTAAGCAGCAGATGAGCCTCGTCAATAATAATCAGACCGTAATCCTTGCCTCTCTGCTTTTCAATATTCCTGTAATCGTTATTGATAAACGTAATCCTTTCATCATAACCAAGTTCCTTAAAAGGAAGCCTGTACATCCAGTCACGCTCAAACTGTCCTGCACCGTGATCCGCACGGATAAGAGCATTTGTTGTAATAACAAGAACATTTTTATTATTGTTATGGATATAGTCCAAGGCCATTAGCCCACTGCTTATCGTCTTACCGCAGCCTACCTCATCAAAGATATATACCGCATCATTTTTGACAAGACGATCACAGTTTGCAAACTGAATAGGATAAAGAGTCATCCTGTTAAGATCTATATTATTTAGCCAATTTCTATCCACATTATCATCTCCTTGAATATCATTATAGCACACGCACTAATATTAAACAATACAAATTTGTAGTTGCTTGTCTTTATATCATTTGCTCTTAACATATAGAAAGCAACAGCCAAATTCCGCAGTTTTTGCGAACCTCAAAATATAAGGTGTATAATAACACACAAGGGGGGATAAGATGTCCATTGATGAACCTTATGTTTATTCTAAGCGGCTATCAGTGTATTGAACAATATGTGCAACAAGTTTAATTTCTATCGAATTTTCGGCGATATATCAGATATTTATCCTTTCGCACAAGTGTCAACTATCCCCTGCCCCTTGAAATCGAACCATAATTCTATTGCTAATTTTCAGGGGGTGTGTTATAATGATAGATAATTTCAGATCTTATGAAATAAGGAGAGCGGCAGTTATGAAACTTGACAAGGACACAGTAGAATTTATAGATTTCAGACACGAAGCATTTGATAAGAAGCTAAAAGAGATAAACGATCTCGTAACAGGCAGAAATACTGAACTTTCTGCTTTTATCAGCGATGAAAACGGAAACATCTCCGATGAAAAAATAGAAGATCTTATTTCAGAACTGCTGAACGGTTTTATAGATTACAAGCGGTTATTATCCAGCCACTATACAATGTCGGAAAAAACATTTGAATTGTACAAATGCTTTCTTTACTGTACAATTCAGGGTGTAGCATATAATGAATATGTCGATATTCCTCAATATACCGAAGTATCGAGAGTGACCACTTTTTCGGATATTCTGGATATACTGTATGAAAGTTTCGCATATAAAGACCTCAAATCATTTTTAGTCAGCGAGTATTTTGGCTACCCTCTTTCTGCTGACAAAGGATTTTTCGGCTGCTGCGATATGGCTTATTATATACTCAAAGATCAAAGTATTACAGCAGAATACTCCGAAGAAGAAGCAGAATTGATAAAAGATACATATAAGCCTATGCCCTTTCCCGAAACAGATGACATTGATGACGACGATGATGATTATTTTAAGCAGATCGACAGAGAACAACTTGCCCAAAAGCCCGCTCCGTCAACCGAGGAACTTCTGGCACAATATTACGGTTTAGACTCCGAGAACGAACAGCTGATATCTGATGAAGAACTGGAATATTGCCAAAAAGTTCAGGACAGTCACGATGAATGGAAGAATTCGGTTGTCGATCCCGACAAATTCATTGCAACATACCTGCGTTACAGGGAACTTTATTTTTCTGTTCCCCACCCAGATATGAGAAAGGATATCGAAAAAATGATAGATGTTTTTCTGTACGAGAAAGACTTGTCTGCATTTGCTTTGGGCAATAAATACGGAATGATAACCTATCGCACTGACCAGTACCGCAAAGTTCTTAGATCAGAGATACGAAAGGCAAGGTGTGAATAATGATAAGTATGATAACTACTTGCGATGAATTATATCAACGTATTTGGAACGACTATTATGACAGCAAAGAAATAAAGGATAGCTTTATTTATACCTATTTCAAAAATAACAAAGATAATCAGGCTAAACAAATTGCCGAAAGCTCCGATTCCCTGAAACAATTATACGCAAACGAGAAAAAAGACCATTACCTTTGTCTATGCTCCACTTTTCTTGCATACAAAAACGGGATCTTGTCAAAAGAGGAATATTTAGATTGTTTTAGAACCATTTCAAATACAATAAACAATCCAAAATTACCCGAAAAGTATGAACCGTTTGCCTCTGATGACATTATAGAACAGGCGGAAGAAGATCTTGAAACAAAACTCCTCATACGTCTCATCAACAATTTCTTCTACAAATTGGGATTCAGAAAGAAAAAAAAGACAGGCAAGGACACAACAGTTCCTGATGTAGATGAAATAGAAGACATAAGAGTCGAGGCCAGTTATATCAAAAAGAAATACGGAAATATCGACAACCTCGATCTTTGGACAAATTATTACATATATTGTTTGGACAATGATCCTTCGAAAGGCGGACCTCAATTAACGGAATATCATTCATCAGGACTGACCGATGATTATATCCAAAAATGTGAGAGTCTGTTTTCGGTACTCAACAAGGAAAACCGCAGTAATGTCTTTATGCCCTTGTATTTTGATTTACATTCAGGAATTGCTGTAACAATATTGGGAAACGATTGGTTTCCGGATTATAGCAGTAATAATAGTTGCAGGACGGGCGTGATGTATTTTTCTTCCGAAATACAAAACGAGGATATCGATGAACTCTCTATCGGAATGAATATAGATTTTTACGATAATGTCAAAGAGGCATTTAAGGGATTTAAAACAACTGTTATCAAGACAGATCACCATACATTTGATAATTACAAATGGTGCAACGGTGATATACCGGATAACGTCGACAGCATTTTCCACAACTATTTCTATGCAAAGGAAGAAGCAAAGGAAAAGGGTTATCCGCAGAGATACGTTTATATCAGCAATAACGAAAATAATAAGGAGCTAGATCAATTCAAGGAAAAGAAAGCAAAGGAAAAAATGCTCAAAAGTTTTAAGGGCAAAAAAACATAATATATCAAACGATGCACAGTATTATTTATTGTGCATCGTTTTTGCAGCTACTATATTTCCACAGATTTTGCGAAAGCAGAAAAATATCCTGTATAATAATTACAGACATCAAGTCTATATTTTTTTACGGAGGACGATATTATGTGCGGAAACAACTTTTTCAACGATACTTTTGGCGATGAGATCACCGAACCAACAGCTGTGGAAAGCAGTACAAAAACCGATGTTTCAAACGAAACGTGTACGACAGATCCGAATGAAGGGGAAACGATGATCTGTTCTTTCGGCTGTGGCAAAACGGCTGACGTTCTGTGGAATTGTCTGAGCCTGTAATGAGCAAACTAGACCGACGGTGGGCTGTGGCTCGCCGTCTTTTTTCAGCAATCATCTTTTGCCAAACGCCGACAAGCTTGTATGCATATTTTTCGTCTTGTCCTAATATCCTATACAAAAAGGAAAGGACAAGCAACTATGTACACTATCATCAACACCTATCCGAAACTTGACGAGCCGCAGACAGCCGAAGCAAAAACAGCCGCCGCAAGGGCTATACATACTCAGCTTACACAGTATCTAAGGGAGAGCGAAGAATGACCGCTATCTACGCCCGTCAGAGTATCGACAAAAAGGACAGTATCTCGATAGAAACACAGATAGACTTCTGCCGACGCTTTACCGAGGGGGAATACCGTATTTATTCCGACAAAGGTTACAGCGGAAAGAACATAGACCGTCCCCAGTTTTCACAACTTTTAGAGGATATCAGAAACGGCATTATTGAAAAGCTTGTGGTGTACAAGCTTGACCGAATAAGCCGCTCTCTCCACGATTTTTCAAACCTTATGGAGCTTTTCCGACAGCATAATGTGGAGTTTGCCTCTACCGTGGAAACCTTCGATACCGCAACTCCTATCGGACGTGCTATGCTTGGAATAATTATGGTCTTTGCAGAGCTTGAACGTGAGAATATCCTTATGCGTGTAAAGGACAACTACTACGCACGGGGCGAAAAGGGACTGTATCTCGGTGGGCCGCCTATCTACGGATTTGACAAGCGTGAAACAAGACTTGCAGGAATAAAGACCTCTGTCCTTATTCCAAATCAGCATATACATACGGTAGAATGGCTGTACTCTGTCTACCTCGCCGAAAACAAGTCGCTTGGCGACCTTGCCGCTGAGCTTAACGTACAGAATATCCCCTCCTCAAACGGGACGCTGTGGGACAGCTGTAAGATATCCCGACTTCTCCGCAGTCCGACATATGTAATGGCAGATATGGAGGTATATCGCTATTTCAAAGCAAGAGGCTGTAAGATATCCAACCCTGCGGAGGATTTCACAGGTGAGCGTGGCTGTTTTCTATACGGAAAACGTGATGCAAATGAGCGGAAATACTCCGATGTCACTGACCACGTGCTGTCTTTGGGTCTTCACGAAGGAGTTATCTCCCCTCAAACGTGGCTTGATGTACAGCGAAAGTTAGACGGAAACTCGCAGATAAATAAAGGTAAGAGCGGCACACACTCCTGGCTGACAGGACTTGTTAAATGCGGTAAATGCGGTTACGCTCTTCGTGCAATGCAGGGAGAATATTTCTACTGCACAGGCAGAGCAAATCATAAGGTCTGCGAGGGATTATCGGGAAAGCCACAGATAGAGGATATCGAACAGGCTGTTGAAACAGAACTTATGCATAAGCTGTCAGAGATAAAGAGCCTTATCCCAAAACAAAACAAAAAGACCGACCCGCACATAAACAAACTCAAAATGAGGTTAGAAGAAGTATCGCAACAAGCCGACAACCTTATCGACCGCATAGCCGAGAGCAACGAGAGGATAGGTGCGGCTCTTGAAAAAAAGCTGGATTCACTCCTTGCAGAACAGTCAGAAATAAATGAGGAGATAGTCCGCCGTACAGAGAATATAAGAAAGCAAGGCTCAGATCATAACATTCTGCCGCTTATCGACGGTTTCTCCTCGCTGCCGCTTACGGTAAAACGTGCCGTTGCGGGTGAGCTTATCTCAAAGATACTCGTCACTGAAACGACCATAGAGATACAGTGGAAATTCTAATAATCAGGTATTTATCAGACCACTCATTATCGTGAGCGGTCTTTTTTATGGCCTTTATGTTATTCAGTGTGGCTCTTTTAATAATAATCGCACTTCAAACCGTGAAGTTTACGGTTAGCGAAAATAAAGGGTTATAATAAAGACACGATGAACGACAACCGATCATCGAAAGCAAAAATAAAACGTGAAATTTACGGAAGCACAAAAAAAACGTTCTATAATAAGATCACAACATACGAAAGGAGATTTTAAATAATGAACGAAATGAAAAACAAGATCAATACACAGGAGGACACAGCAATGAACGAATCTATCAACACTAACAACACACAGGAGGACGCAACAATGAACGATATCGAAGAATACAATGACTACTATGAAGACGAAATCGAAATCGATGAGTATAACTATGACGAAGATGAAGAAGAGTACGACTTCTGCGACGAAGATTATTTCGATCACGATGATATCAACTATGACTGTATGAGCGACAACGAGCTGCAAAACTATCTGATGTTCGGAGATCTTCCCGACGATTACGAGCCCAGTACATACGGCTACTGCCACAATAGTTCTCGCTATGACAGAACAGAGGCTGACGAGAAGTATACATACAGTTCCGAGGACGAGTATAATCGTATGTCCTCACTTGATTTCAAGGATCCGATCGAAAGCGATTGTGATGACGATGATTGGGCATTCTAAAAGGTTGATTTTATACTTTCTCCTATCCGGTTTCAGACAAACACCCTGTGGACTTATTTAAGGTTCACAGGGTGTTTTCTATTTAGAGTGGCTGATCGGTATTTGATCTTTTTCTTTGGCGTAAAACGGAGATAAACGAATAATTTATAAACACTGTTACATACGCTGGGATTTTACGTATAAACAGACAGAACACAAAAATCGCCCATAAGGTGGGCGGCGGTGAAACGACGGACCGCAGACATACAGCCGGTCTTGCGGCATAGATATTCAGTGACAAGCACGAAAGACAGACTGCTGTTATCAAGACTTTGGGCGAGTAATAATTCGGACATATTTTAAGAGGTGACTATAATGATAAATTATGATCTTTTGACACACTACGACACTGCTGAGGCCTATGCTACATTTCAGCGTGCGGCAAATGGCGACCGTTCCAATATGGCGGAGCATACCTCTATGCACCTGAACGGAATATTCTCCGTTATTCTTGGCAGAACGAATCTGAAAGCGGCTGATATCACGCCGGAAGACGTTGTGAAGCTCGCAAAATGTATCCACACGGAGGACGGCTGTATCGTAGATCCTGACAGCATATCTGATCCGCAGTCGGTACTCGATGAGATCGCTTTTGCTGTTTCTCAGGCAATGCACCCTAACGGAAAGGTACTGGGTATCACCGATATCAATGATGAGGCACTCTTTTTAGACGTGGCTAATTTTTATGGTATGGACGCTAATGGAGAGGCGATCGATCCTCCGCCTAGACCTAACATATTCAAAAGGATACTCAACACCTTGTTTGGTGCTTTCAAAGAGGATTGTGAAAGATATAAGAAGTGGCAAATCGTTCACGACAGATATATCGAGAACAATATCGACACAGCAAAGTATCTTGAAAACCAAAACCAACAGAATACTCTTTTGCAAAATGTCGGCCGCGATCTTTCCCTGCGAAAGGAATTAGACAACAAGTATGAGCAAGTTGTACAGATAAACGATCCTGACAAAGTGGATTTATTATCAAAGCTGTATCAGATTGGCAAGGGTCGTGATTTTTCTGAGCAGGAGTTTCACGATAAGCTATCCATTGCTGATATCAAGACTTTTGCAAATCAGAACAATATATCCGAATTAACTTTTGATACATTGCAGCGTTATCAGGAATATCTTCAACAGAAACAACAGCAGCTTTCCAAACTGTTTACGGAAGATTTTGCTAAATCCCTGTCTGTCCTTGAAGCAGATATTAAACAAAACGCCAAGCTCAACAGACTCAGAAACATTGGCGATACAAAAGGCAAAGTAGATCTTCTGCTAGACGGCAGTGCTGCTTTTTTAGAGAGTGCAGCTACCCTACAAGAGCTGAACAATTCAAGTGACGCTCTGAACAAGTCTGTCGATTATGCTAACGCTATCAGACCTTACATAGCACTGAAACAATATTTTGCAAAGTATGACACTATTAAAAAAAAGATGGATATGAGCGAAACCGATTACGACTTGCAGGAAGTGATCTCGCTTAAAGCCGTCTCAACCAAGCTGTTAGATGAGTATTCTGCGGAGAATGCAACTTCAAGTGATGTCAACTTTTTCCTTGAACTTCCCGAAACAGCAATGGCACAATATGTCGGTGTACCAAAGCCCAAGATTGTATCGGGCATTAGTTGGCATACTGAGGATGAGGTACTTCGTACAAATCTGTCAGAGGCTATCAGATCTTCTAAGCTCCCTTCCACTCATATCAAGGCTATGGAGCTGGCAGAACAAGAGCTGAACAAACGTTTTGGCCGTGAAAGTAAGGCTCCCAAAAAAGAACAGATGAATTTCAAGGCTCTGGAACAGCAGGAAAGCATAGTTCCAAAGGCTCCTGCGAAGCCGAAGGAGATGTCAGTCGCTGAATTGAATAATGCGATAAAGGAAAACATCACAAAATTCAATAAGCTTGATACACAGGCAAGTAAGTCGTTTTTTGCACATATTCCCGGTGCAAAGAGCAAGTTTTTCTTTGCGAATATAAACTCATTTTACAGAAATGTTGATTCTGACAAATCAAACGGATATAAATTGTCAAGGACTGAGAGTGCCAAAGTGCTAAACGGCCTTGACGACACCTCTGTGAGAGATGGTCTGTTCACACTGTATCTGCTCGGTGAGGGTATGACGATTGATGATATCTTCAATACCCCTGATGAGTTGAAGGATAAGAGGAACGCACTTGCCGAACAGTTTATCAACGATATACGCATCGAAAACGAGGAGAACTTCGCAAAAGAAAAAGGTCTTAATGCGGATAGTTTAGGAGATACGTATGAAAAATACTGTCTTAGCAGGGAAAAAGAAATAATGGATATGTGCAGAACAAAACTTGCTCCGCAGGTACACAAATTGGAAGAGGCTATCGGTGATATAGATATCGATGATACGAAGATGCTTGGTGACAAGTTCCGCGATATCGCTCTGTGCGTCAAGTGTGCAGGAGCTTTCTACCGTTCTGTTGTTAATACTGCAACGGTCAATAACGACCATACACTGATGAACGAAACGAGATATGCAGAAGATCTCAACACATACAGTATCATCAATGACTACACTGAATACAGAAATCTAGCCTTTACTGCTGACAAGCAAGATGCTCCTGAATATGCTTTCTACGCACTTACAGCAAGAGCAGGTGCTGAGATACTGATGATGTCCAAAGGCCCTGATATGAGCGATGACATCAGCAAAGGTCTTGCAGGTCTTAAAAGTATATGTGCAAAAGGCTTGGGCGAAAGCGAAAAGCTTGAAAGGGCAACAAGAAACATCAAGTTTAACGATATATTCCCTGATATGAAAAAAGCTTTGAGCGATAACAGAGAAGCGGTTGTTTTCAGGCAGTTCTACTCTACTAGCACGTTTGATCTTAATGCAATGAAACACGTTTTCAAATCATCCGGAAAGTCGATATAATTCTCCCAAAAACCAAAGGGACGCTGTTATGAGAACTGTCCAACAGAAAAAACAATCTATTCCGAAAAGCTGCGTTAACCCGCAGCTTTTCTCTTTGCCCTAGTGACAGTAGCGGAACTAACAGCCACATTAAACCTATAATAAATATCAATCTGCTGTGTACGCTTTCCGCTTGACTTGTCGGGAGCGTGTACCACTATCCTCTCAATCAGCTCGTGCATAATTTCGGGAGTGAGCTCTTTAATCTCGGTATACTTTCTTACAGCCTTTATAAATTGTTCTGTATCAGCTGTTTTCTGTTCGGTCTCCTGAATTGCTGTATTGAGCTCCTCGGAAAGCTTTTTCAGCTCACTTTGCTCCGCTTCGTAATTAGCAGACATCTTTTCAAAACGCTCGTCCGAAATCTTCCCCGAAACATTATCTTCGTATAATTTCATAAACAGCCTATCAAGCTCCGCAATCCGCTTATCGGTTTGTGTGAGCTTTTTATTTGCGGATTTCAGATCAGAACTTATTCTTTGTGTGGAGTGTTCTGCGGCTATCTTCAAAAACTCATCTTCTTGCTCTCGCACAATTAAGCAGATTTTATTCAGTTCTGACACCAGAATTTCAGTCAACACCGAAGTGCGGATATAATGCACAGTGCAAGCTGATACATCAAATGCGTATGTACTACATTTCAAATGCTCGTAATCATCGCCCATTGTCCTAGCTCTTGCAAGATATAGCAGTTTTCCGCAGTCTGCACAGTAAACCATCGCTGAAAAAGGACTGACTTCATCGTGCTTTGTAAGCCTACGGCGCTTATTAGCACGTATTTCTTGCACAAGGTCGAAATCCTCTTGCGAAACAATAGCCTCGTGAGTATTGCGGAATATCTGCCATTGTTCGGATGGGTTTTCGATCTTCTTTTTGCTCTTGTAGTTTTTCTTCCGAGTTTTGAAGTTTACGGTATGCCCCGCATATTCTGCTCTTAAAAGTATATCCTTTACAGTTTCGCAGCTCCATCTGTATGGATTTGTTTTGTTAATACTTCTTGATGCATAATTTTTGTAGCTTGTCGGTGTTGGTATATTCTCTGCGGTAAGCCTTTTGGCGATCTGAGCAGGACCTAAACCCTCAATGCAAAGCTGAAATATTCTGCGGACAACGGGTGCGGTATTAACATCAATCTCCCATACATTTATAAAATATTCCCGTTGTTTTATAAAAAATATGCGTTATTTTGATCAAATTGTTTTCAAAAATATTTAGGTTGATTTATAAAATTTTCTTGTTGTTTTATAAAATTACTTCGTTGTTTTTGAAAACACTTCGGTTATTTTATAATTTGTTCCCGTTGATTTATAAATAATTTCCGTTATTTATAAATAACTTTTAATATTTCGAAAAAATAGCCGTTATTTTATAAAAATTTTTGGTTAGTTTATAAAAACATTCGGCTATTTTATAATTTCTTTATGTTGTTTTATAAAATATTCCTGTTATTTTTGAAAAACAAATCGTTGTTTTTCGGCTGCTTAACCTGAAATTGAGACATTAATTTTTTGAAAATGTAACCTTTTTGTGAAAATGAAGAATGCCCGTTGCAAAAAACGGGCATTTTGTGGCTTGAATTCATCAGGGGAGATATGGTTACATCTTTTTGAGGTGAAAAATGTAACCTGAAATGTAACCTTTTCATTGTAAAGTTCCTAAAAAAAAGACACTTGTTTTGCTACAATAATATCCGCAATATTGTATTCATCTCATAAAGATGATTTTTTTGTAAATTGTCCCATATTTTTGTTGAAATAACACGAGAAATATGTTATAATTTACTATGAATAATTATATTCGGAGGTAAATTATGCTCACAGGTGAACTGAAAAATAAAATAGATTCGATATGGGAGATGTTCTGGACGGGCGGTATCACCAATCCGCTTGATGTAGTCGAGCAGATGACATATCTTATGTTCATACACGATCTCGACGAGGCTGACACCAAAAAGGCAAAGAACAGCGTATTTCTTGAAATGGAACACCATAGTATGTTCGAAGGTCACGAGCAGTACAAGTGGTCTGTATTCCGTGATCTGCCTGCGGAGAAGATGTACGACCTCATGCAGACGGAGATATTCCCCTTTATCAAGAACCTCCACGGCAACAAGGAGAGCACATACTCCAAGTATATGAGCGACGCTATCTTCAAGATACCCACGCCGCAGCTGCTTTCAAAGATAGTTGACGCTCTGGATGGTCTGTATATTGATATGTCCAAGCAGATCGAAGCCGACACCAAGGGCGATGTGTATGAGAGCCTGCTCGCAAAGCTCTCAACTGCGGGTGTAAACGGACAGTTCCGCACACCTCGTCACATTATCCGTATGATGGTGGAGCTTCTCGTCCCCAAGCCCGATGATATGATATGCGACCCTGCCTGCGGTACATCGGGATTCCTTGTAGCGGCTGGTGAGTATCTCAAAGAGAAGTATCACGATGAAATTATGTACAACCGTGAGAAGAAAGATCATTACAACAACTCTATGTTCTACGGCTACGATATGGACAGAACGATGCTGCGTGTCGGTGCAATGAACATGATGACCCACGGCGTTGATAACCCCAACATCGACTACCGTGATAGCCTTTCCGAACAGAATACCGACACGAACAAGTATTCTATCATCCTCGCAAATCCGCCGTTCAAGGGCAGCCTTGACGCTGATACAGTTTCGCCCGATCTTCTCAAGGTCTGCAAGACCAAAAAGACCGAACTGCTTTTCCTTGCACTGTTTCTGCGTATGTTAAAGGTAGGCGGCCGCTGTGCGTGTATCGTTCCTGATGGAGTGCTGTTCGGCTCGTCCACGGCTCACAAGGCTATCCGCAAGGAGCTTATCGAAAACCACCGCCTTGAAGCTGTAATTTCTATGCCCAGCGGCGTTTTCAAGCCCTATGCGGGAGTTTCCACAGGTATTCTTATCTTTACAAAGACAGGCCACGGCGGCACGGATAATGTGTGGTTCTATGATATGCAGGCGGACGGATTCAGCCTTGACGACAAGCGTACCGCTATTTCGGAAAATGATATTCCCGATATTATCGAGCGTTTCCGCAATATGGACGGAGAGGCCGACAGACAGCGCACGGACAAGTCATTCCTTGTGCCTAAAGATGAGATAGTAGGACACGACTACGACCTTTCCATAAACAAGTACAAAAAGGTAGAGTACAAGCCCGTTGAGTACCCCTCAACGCAGGAGATTATGGCAGACATCAGAGAGTTGCAGAAGCAGATTGATGAGGGAATTAAAGAATTGGAGGGAATGTTGAATGAGTAATCCGAAATTTGTGCGTAATGAAGTTACATATATCACTAATGAGATTGATTATGACAAGTTGGCGGAAGCTATTGTAAAGGCGCAGCACCAAGAAGTAGTATTAACAAATGACGAAAATACTGATGACAATAAAAATAAAAAGACTTACACTAGTAAAATGCTAGGAATTATTTGCTCTTTTATTTTCCGAATAATTGCAGGGTTTGGTGCTGCAATTTTCATTATGTTAATTATAGCCATTTTTATGTATTTCAATTTATCGCAATATGCCACTGAAAATGGAATTTTTAATACCGTTTTTTTTATTATATTTTATGTTTTTTTGTGTGCAATTACTGGTGTTCTATCGTTCTTCTTGTTTAAATCGGCAGATGAAATTGAAATTGAAACAGACAAGCATTATATTGTAAGTATGTTTTCAAGTTTGGTTTGTGTGGCGGCTTTAATTGTATCTTTAGTTGCTTTGTTTAAATGATGATATTATTACAAAAAGGAGGGAATGTTGAGTGGCTAAGTTAGGGGAGATATGTGATGTAAGAGATGGAACGCACGATTCGCCAGAATATCTTGAATTTGGATTTCCTCTTGTAACTTCAAAAAATATATGTGATGGACGAATTGATTTTAGCACTACAAATTATATTTCTGAAAAGGATTATTTGAAAATATGTGAACGTTCTAAGGTTGATGTCGGAGATATTTTGATGCCAATGATTGGTACGATTGGTAATCCGGTTATTGTTAATTGTAATATTGAATTTGCAATTAAAAATGTATCATTAATAAAATTTGTGTCTGATTCTATATATAATAGATTTGTACTTTATTTATTAGAAAGCGATTGTTTCCAAAGGTATATATCTGAAAAAAATAGAGGTGGAACTCAAAAGTTTCTCTCATTGGGTGATATAAGAAATTTTGAATTTACTTTGCCGTCTTTTAGTGTTCAAAAACAAATCGCTTCAACGCTTGACAAGGTGACCGACCTTATAAACAAACGCAAGCAGCAGCTTGAAAAACTGGACGAGCTTGTCAAATCCCGATTTGTCGAACTCTTTGGTGAGCCAGTTACCAATGAAAAGAATTGGCCTCGTCTGACTTTGGGCGATATATGCGAAATCGGTTCGAGTAAACGAGTTTTTGAAAAAGACTATGTTCCAAGTGGTATCCCATTTTTTAGAACAAAGGAAATCGTAGAGCTTTCCAAAGGCAATCCTATTAGCACAGAGCTGTTCATTACCGAAGAACATTTTGCAGAATTGAAAAAAACATACGGAGCACCCCAAAAAGACGATTTGCTCATTTCGGCAGTAGGAACTATTGGTACAATTTGGATTGTCAATGGAGATTTTGAGTTCTATTTCAAAGATGGAAACTTGATTCAGATTAAATCATCGCCAACTTTCAATTCGATTTTTATGAAATATCTGTTGGATGAATTAATTGCCAACTACAAAAAAGAAATGTCTACGGGTACTGCGTATTCAGCATTAACTATCGCAGGATTGAAAAAGATGCTGGTATATGATGTTCCGTTGGAGTGTCAAAAGCACTTCGCAGCTTTCGCCGAACAGACCGACAAATTGAAATTTGAAGCAAAACAAGGCCTTGAAAAGCTCGAAACACTGAAAAAAGCATTGATGCAGGAATACTTTGGATAATTGTTACAGTGAGGTTATTATGGATTTTAGACACGATTTAGCAGAAATATCAAAAAAAGAATTACTTGCGGATGGCGTTTCTGTTCCTACGGACTGGGATGATTATGATATTTGTTTAAGCTATATCGAAATGAAATATAGATGTTTTGATAGTAGCGTACCTTATAAGGTATTATATTCAAAAGAACTCTTGAGAAAGCTTCCAGACTTAACGCAAGAGGAACAGGCTGCAATTAAGGATATAGAGAAATGTTTGATGACTTGTCAATCTTTAACACCATATATGAGCAAGCTTATTAAGGATACTGATATAAGTAAATCTGATTTTTTACTAAAAAACTGGAATATATATCATCTGCATTTGGAAAAACTTTCGTTGCTAAAAATCAAGTACACGAAACCCAATTTGTTGTTCTTTCAACCCAAAGGTAATGTTGTTCACTTCATTGATGTTAAGCCTCATCCTAAAGGAGCCTCTTGGTTCGACAGAGATATGTTAGAAATCATATATTCAAATTGGCCGTGGTTGTTAAATTATGAAAAAGGTATTAAACTAATTACTAATATTCCTGATAATCAGGTTCATAATTTAACAAAGAAAATCAATACAGCGATTGATTTTCATAATGGTATTCTTTTTACAACTAATTTTGGTGTTGTCACAACGGGAAATAGTGCTATGGCCGTTACAAAAACTAACAAATTATTCAACGAACTTACAAAACAAGAACTTTATCTCAAAGAAAACTCAATGAATATAAAACAACAAATATTAAATGAATTAGGCATCAATGTAACAGAAGAATTGGATTACGAATTAATCATTGAAGATAATCATTTTGTCGCCTATGAAAAGCATTCACATATAAAAATTAAACTTTTTAGAGCAGAATAAAAAGCATAGTGAGGTGTTATTTATGACCAACTTCGACTTCCTGAAAAACGAGCCGCAGTTCGACAGCTTTGCTGACGCTGCGATAGTTGCCGAAAAGCTATACAATATAGACGCGGCTGCCTGTGCGCTTAATGTAAGAAAGGCGGCGGAGTTTGCGGTAAAGTGGATGTATTCCGTCGATGCTGCGCTTGAAAAGCCGTATCAGGATAACTTTGCAAGCCTTATCAGTACGCTTGATTTCAAAGACCTTGTTGGCGATACCATGTCAAAGCGGCTGGAATATATCAGAACCGTTGGAAACACAGCGGCGCATACCTCAAAGAAGATAAAGCCCGAGCAGGCACAGCTTGCACTGGAGCATTTGTTCTATTTTCTTGATGAGGTCGCATACTGCTATGCCGCCGAATATACCGAGCAGAAATTTAATGCCGATCTGCTGAAAGCTGTTCCTGCTGAACCTGTAAAGCCTGTTGATTACGAGCTTTCCCTTGAAAAGCTGAAGGCAGAGAACGAGGCTCTGCGTGAGCAACTCACCCAGAGGCGACAGGAGCAGGCTCCAACCTATGTGGAAAAGCCGATCGACCTCTCCGAGTACAAGACCCGCAAGATCTACATCGACACTATGCTTGCAGACGCTGGCTGGACAGAGGGCAAGGACTGGATAAACGAGTACGAAGTCGAGGGAATGCCAAACAAGAGTGGTCTCGGCTATGCGGATTATGTGCTTTTCGGTGACGATGGCAAACCGCTAGCTGTAATCGAGGCGAAAAAGACCTGCGTTGATGTGGCGGTAGGTCGTCAGCAGGCGAAGCTGTATGCGGATATGCTGGAGAAGAAGTTCGGCAGACGCCCGATAATCTTCCTCACAAACGGCTTTGATACGAAGATATGGAACGACAACTATTACCCCGAGCACAGGGTCAGCGGAGTTTACTCCAAGCGTGATCTTGAAAAGGAATTCAACAAGCTGACTTTGCGCAGCCGTCTTGATAATGTCCACATTAACGACGATATTTCGGGCCGCTATTATCAGAAAGAGGCAATCAAGGCTGTCTGCCGTGCGTTTGATGACGAGAACCGCAGAAAGGCTCTGCTGGTCATGGCGACAGGCTCGGGCAAGACGAGAACGGTCATCTCCATCGTGGATGTGCTTATCCGTCACGGTTGGGTGAAGAATGTGCTGTTCCTCGCTGACCGTACCAGCCTTGTAACTCAGGCAAAGCGTGCGTTTGTGAATCTGCTGCCTAATCTCTCGGTGGTGAATCTCTGCGAGGATAAGGCAAACTACAACGCAAGGGGCGTGTTCTCTACCTATCAGACGATGATGAACTGCATCGACGAAACCAAGGACGAAAACGGCGGCAAGCTCTACACCGTGGGACATTTTGACCTCATTGTGTGCGACGAGGCACACCGTAGTATCTACAACAAATACAGGGATATCTTCACCTACTTTGATGCTCATCTTGTGGGACTTACTGCAACGCCCAAGGATGAGATCGACAAGAATACTTATGGCATATTCGAGCTTGAAAGCGGAGTACCCACCTACGGTTATGAGCTTGCACAGGCGGTGCAGGACGGCTATCTTGTGGACTTTATGACAGTGGAGACCTCACTGAAGCTGATGGAGCAAGGTATCGTCTACGATGATCTGTCTGACGAGGACAAGGCGGCTTATGAGGATCTTTTTGCAACTGAGGACGGAGATATTCCCGAATCTATCGACAGCTCTGAACTTAATAAACGAATCTTCAATGAGGATACTATCAGGCAGGTACTTTCTATCCTTATGGAAAAGGGCATCAAGGTGGATTATGGCAACAAGATAGGCAAGACCATCATTTTTGCAAAGAGCCACAAGCACGCTGAGAAGATATGCGAGATATTCGGAAAAGAATATCCCAAGTACAAAAATGGCTTCTGCCGTGTAATCGACAATCAGACGAAATATGCTCAGAGCCTTATCGACGAGTTCTCCGACCCGAAGAAAATGCCGCAGATCGTTGTTTCAGTTGATATGATGGATACGGGAATCGACGTTCCCGAGGTCGTCAATCTTGTTTTCTTCAAGAAGGTGCTCAGCAAGGCGAAGTTCTGGCAGATGATAGGACGAGGAACAAGGCTTTGTCCTGGGCTTCTTGACGGAGCTGATAAGGACAAGTTCTATATTTTCGATTTCTGTGGAAACTTCGAGTTCTTCCGCCTGAACGATAAGGGCAGAGAGGTTCCGACCACTCTTTCCGTACAGCAGCGTATCTTCAATCTGAAAACACAGATGGTTTACAAGCTGCAGGATCTTGCGTATCAGACGGATGAGCTTATCGCATTCAGAAACGAGTTCATTGATGACATCATCAGCAAAGTCAAGGAGCTGAACAAGGAAAATTTTGCAGTTAAGCAGCACTTGAAATATGTTGAACTTTATGCAGATAGAAGCAGCTATGAAACGCTTGTTCCTATGGACCTTCAGCAGCTTGAAACAGAGGTGGCTCCGCTGATACTTCCTTATGAGGACGAGATCTGTGCCGTGCGTTTCGATGCACTGATGTACGCAATAGAGCTTGGATATATCACAGGCAACAAATACACCCGTGGCATAGGTGATCTTATGGGAAAGGTGCGTGCTGTGGCAAAGGTCGGCACTATCCCTGCAGTGGTCGCTCAGAAGGAGTTTATCAATCTGCTTCTTAATACTACTTATGTAGAAACGGCTGGTATAAATGAATTTGAAGCGATCAGGGAAAAGTTGCGTGATCTTATAAAGTACATACCCATCAAGGAATATCCTGTTTATAATACGAACTTCGATGATGATATCCTTTCGATGGAGTGGAAGGAATCCGATCTCAGCAGCAATGACCTTCAGAATTACAGAATGAAGGTAAACCACTATATCCGTCAGCACATGGATAACGAGGTAATAGCAAAGCTGCATACAAATCAGCCGCTTACTCATGCGGATGTTGATGAACTGGAAAAGATCCTCTGGTCGGAGCTTGGCTCGAAGGAGGATTATCAGAGCGAGTATCAGGATAAGCCTCTTGGCGAACTGGTGCGTGAGATAGTTGGACTTGATATGAATTCCGCAAAGGAAGCATTCTCAAAGTACCTCAACGACGTAAATCTTGATGACAGGCAGATCTATTTTGTAAATCAGATAATCAACTACATCGTTCAGAACGGCATGATGAAGAATCTTGCTGTGCTTCAGGAAGCACCATTTACCGACAAGGGTGATGTAGCTGATCTGTTTGCGGAGGATACGGTTATCTGGATGGATATTATGAAGGTTATTAAGTCTATCAATGCTAATGCACTGACGGCGGCGTAACAGTGAAATTGTATAAGAGCAAACGGCATCACTTGATAGTGGTGCCGTCTTGTCATATTCCTCTGTATGGTATTAACAACTTTTTCTGTAGTGAATGCTGCCTTCAGGGCGTCCCTTTTTGTATTTGTGTTACGTTATGCCGTTTTGTGCGTATAAAATTACACAACGATCCACTACTTTGTATGAAAGGAATTTCTATTATGATATATTTGGTAGAACACGATACAACGGAAAAATTTTATTTTTCATCAATGACCAATGGTGCCAAGGATGGTAAGTCTGTATTTGATAAGTGTCGAAGCATACTCGAACAAAGCATAAAAGATCCGAATGCCGGAACTCCTCAATTTCCCAGTTTGAGTGCGGATTCGTTAGTCAAAGACTGTCGTTTCAAACGCACTGATCTTTTTTGCAGGATGCTTGGAAAAAGCATATATGGAGATACTACTCCTACACTGAAAGACACCCGTATCCTTGCTGAACTTATAACCATCAACGGCAAACCATATCCATTCAGAGGCGACCAAATAACAGATAAGAACTTTACACTTGTGCAGAATGATATAGCACTGCTAACAACTATGGCAATATCGGGCAAAGAGGATTTCCCTAAAATCGGTCTTTGTGCTGCTCCTACCCGTGACAGGAAGCTCGATTCGATAGAGCTGAAAGCTCAGAAGAGTGCATATCCGCCTGTACCCTCATTACTCAAAGAGCAGCCTCCCGCAAAGCCCGGCATATTCAAGCGTATACTTAACACGCTGTTTGGTGCTTTTAAAGAGGATATCGACAACTATAACAGAGCGATAAGTCCATTCAACGATGCAAAGGCAAATTACCAGAAAGAAATAGAATCGCTCGAAAAAAATTTAAGAGGAAACAGTGAAGCCGGCGAGAAATATGCAAAAGAAAACTCTGCTGAGCTCACCCGAAATATAGAGCAGCTCAGACGTGGCGACACGGTCAGAATGAACGTTGACAGTTTACAGCGTGAGGAGGGCATAGCTCCGAAGGAAAGGGTCACTGAGGCCGTTAAGAACGATCCTGAGCTTAGCAAAGCAAAAGAAAAATAACACACAAAGAGGAGTGCCCCAGCCGGAGCACTCCTCTTGATATTTTTTGTGCAGTCTGCTTTTTGAATGTGATATGCAATGATCGACGGGAAGTAAGTCTATGTCGATGATTCCTGACCGCTGTCTGTTCCCGTTGAAACAGTTACACCTGTGTTTATGGGGAATTGTCCCGCACCGACATAGGCATAGTAGACTTTGGCGTAAGGCATATCGTTCATACTGTATTCCACATTCTTGGATTTGCTGGAACTTAGTTGTCCGTTTTTGTAAGTGTTGGTAGTCTGTGCGTGAGAGGTTGTGTTGAATCCGATAAGTGTGCAGGAACCTCCGTCCGAGCTGTATGCCGCATAATACGCTCCGTCTGCGAAAGTGGTCACGGTCGGCAAACCGTTATCGCCCACCACGAATTGACGGAAGCCTTTTTTCAGACTGCAAGTATATATGGTGTCAGCAGAGTGGACGACAATGGACGGTGTCTCATCAAGTGAGATGTAACTGAAACTGTCATCAAGCCGTATGGATGTCTCGTTGTTGAATCCCATATTTGTAGGCAGTGTAAATACCGTGACACAATGAGTCTCCCAGAGTTCCAGACGGTCTTCATACAAAAGCAATATATAGCATCTGTTTGATGAATCTACGCAGGCAGTGAAACCTTTCAGACTTTCGCTGTCGTCTTTGCCTTTAAGATACGCATCGGGGAGTCTTATATGTCTTTCGCCATCAAAATAATAACTCCTGAATTCTACGTTATCCTGGTCATCACTTTGAACGTGCGTATAGGTCCACCCCGACATATTGCTGTCACGACTGAACGCTGAGCACAGATTACCTACCGATCCGTCAAGTCCGCTCGCCCGCTTATCAAATGTGTGGACAGGTTCTTCTGCGGTATCGAATGTGACAGAATAAAGAACGCTTTTGAATTCATCTTCATCTTCCGCCTCGCTGTCTGATTTTGGAACTGACATATATGCTGCGGTAATGACATAAAAATCCATATCCGATATCGTAATATCGTAGCACAGATACTCTCCGCCAACATCGTCTTTTATGTCGTTCTTAATATCGTCAGAGAGCTTAAATTTCGCCTGTACAGACATATCGTAGATATGCAGGAATGTATCTCCGATACAGGCCATACCGTTGCCTGTTGTATCAAAGTCCGAAGCCATAGAAACGCTTCCCGATTCCTTTGGGTAAAAGCCCTCCTCCAATGCGGAATATTCTTTTGTTTCGTAATTGTATGTAGCAAGACAGTAGTATCCTGTGTTCTTATCGCTGCCATTGTAATCGGGGTTTGTAGGAGAGGTGAAATAATAAAGTGTCTGATCATTGCAGAGTGCAAGAAGATGGAATTCCTCGATCTCGGATTTTATGCACTTGCTCTCATCAACATAGAAAGCGTCCTTGCCTGTGGGATAGCTGGTAATTACTTCACTGGAATAGGAAGCTGTATCCCACTGCTGGGATCTGTCCCCCTCCTCATCGCTGTCTGTTTCGGGTACTATACTCATAAATATAGAGGTACATCCGGAAAGTTGAAAGCACATCACCAGCGTTACCAGAAGTGCCGCTATCCTAAGGAACTTTCTATACATTTATCTCACCACCGGTCTTTTGTTTTTTAGAATAACGTAGTAGATCACAGCCGCAATTACTATGCCTGCAGTCAC
The DNA here is from genome assembly GCA_045606505.1 of Oscillospiraceae bacterium. Taxonomy (GTDB): domain Bacteria; phylum Bacillota; class Clostridia; order Oscillospirales; family Ruminococcaceae; genus CAG-115. The sequence goes on along the minus strand of JAZUSC010000005.1, from coordinate 25,480 downwards.
CACTGCCACAGCAAGAGGCTCAGTCGTGGAAGGTCTGACTATCTCGATTCTGGCAGATGTCGTGTTGCCTGCTTTATCTACTGCTGTTATGCGGTAGATACCGCTGTCTGTCAACGTGGTATCAGTACCCTCGGGCATACCGTTCCTCTGTACGGTTATAGTACAGGGAGAGTCGGCTGTAACTGTGACATCGTCATCGAATATTATATCGCTCCCGCCATTGAAGTACAGCACAGGGGGAGCTGTATCACGTTCAAGCAATACCGTAAGCGAGTCTGTTCCGTTTCCGTAGGTAACGGAATATCCTCCGTCCTGTTCAAAGCGACAATAGTCTTTTGTAAACGGATACGGTGAGCCTTCAAACAATACGCTCTCAATAGCGTAACCAAAGGGCGGGTGATAGATACCCAACCTGTTTGAAGCGTTGGTATATACATTAAAAGCGAAGTATCGAGTTTCAATAGAGCCGTCCGAATGCGAGGCTGTGATGATCACGCTATAAGCACCGTCGTCGCTTATCACACCATTGTGCGAGAGGGGATATGTAACGCCGTCACGTCTTACTGTGCAGTAAAGAACATCGTCAATCAGTAACTTCGCAGGTTCGCTGATAGTTTCTCCGTCAAGAACATTCGTCCATACACTGCCGACCTCTCCGAAAAGGGAGGAATAGCCCTCTCCGTCGTGAGTTACCTCCAACCTACCGACTATCGAGGCTGCGGCATCTCCGCTTACTACCTCGTCAGGCGGCTTGATTTCCACGTCATATACGGAAACGGTTCTTTCGCCGTCAGCGGGAATATGTGCTATCTCCACAACATAGCTGCCTGTTTCACTAAGTACAGGTTCTTCGTTCATATCAACCGGTTCCCCGTTTTTGGTCACGATGATCTCAACATCTGCTGCCTCTGTTGCTATCCAGAATGCGGAGGTTACGATGCCTTTGACAGTAAGAAGCTCAGATGTCCAGAACTCGCTGTCATCATCGAAGGCATACCGATACATACCCGTTTCCTCGTCAAAGACGCCTATCAGTTCCTCTGTGGCTGATACGACTGTGCTGTCTGCGGCCATTTCTTCGGAGTTCACCGCAAACGCTGTCGCAGGACAGCTTAAACAAAGGGCGGCAGTCAACAGCAGAGATAACGCTTTACTTTTCAAGCTGAACATCTTTTTCCAGTTCCTTCTGAGGGACTTTTTTTGTCACTCCTGCCTTTGCGGTCATACTTTCCTCGCGAAGAAGCTGAACGTAACTCATTCTGATGCGAAACGGACTGCTCTTTTTCGCTGACTTTTCAGTTTCCTCTGCGGATATTTTCTCAGTACGAGAGGCTGCAACACCACACATACCTGCTTCCTTTTCCTTTTTCAGTGCTGCCAGTTCTTTTTCCCAAGCAGCTCTGCGTTCAGGGTTGTCAAAATAACTCATTTATTCTCCTCCGTCAGATATTCTCCTACGGCTCCGTTTATCGCACCGTAAAGCTGCGGCTTATTCCTGCTGACGATCACACAATATTCCTCTGCACGGATATCAGGCATTATGCAGCATCTGAATGTTCCGTTTTCGTCCAGAAAGTCCATTGCTCTGCTTTCAAGACAGAAAAACGCATCTATTTCCTCATTTTTCAGCATCTCTGCTGCGGTAGTTCCAACCGTGCAGTACAGCTTACCGCCTGCCGACTCCATTGCTATCTGCCGTTCAACGCTGTCAAACAGCTCGGTGTCTGCACCCAGCAGCATTCCTGATAATTCTGCCAGTGCGGTGTAGTGTTCGTCTGCACGGCATATAGCATAGACCCTCTCGGTATAAAACGGAATGGTCAGATTGTATTCCAGCCCGGGGTTATCACTCTTGGAATAATAGCCTACCGCCGTATCGGCACTGCCGTCGGATACCATTTGCAGAGCCGCCTGCTTGTCGGTCGGAATAAACTCTGCCTGTACTCCAAGCTGTGCGGCTATATACTGTGAAAGTACGTTCAGCCGCTCATCGTCCTGTACTGCGATACGAAGCGTTCCTCTTTGCAGCACTTTATCTGCTGAAACATCACGGGCGGCAGAGCAGCCTGTAAGCAACACTGCCGCCGTGAAAACAGCAACTATTTTTTTAAAGCCCGTCATACGATCACCCTCGTCATTCGGTAAACAGATCCTGTATATCCTGCGTTGCAACGATGTCCACACAGGTACGACTGGAAGGCGAGGTCACAACGAACGCACGGCCTCTTGGATTGTTGATGATCTGATCCTGCTCAGACTCGTTTATCTCGCCCGCCTTTTCATACAGTTTGCACAGGTCGTGCATATCGTTGGGGGCAAGTGGGAAGATAAAGGAATACTGACAAGCATTGATGATAGCGGTGGATTTTCTTGCGAGTTCCTCCGTACCAACAAAGTCCTTGATGTTCTGGGTAATGATTATTTGCATACCGTTGTATTTTCTGATACGCTTTGCAAGTTGGAACATAAAGTCCAGTGCGATTGGGTATTTCTCGTCGATAAATACGTGTGCCTCGTCTATGACTATGACTATCTTCCTTGAAGCCTTGTGGAGAATATTGTAGTCACGATTCTTGATTATCTCGTTGTCGAGATATTTCAGCACCATCATCATCTGTGCATTGGCGATGATATTATTGCGGTTTGCGAGCAGCGACTGGAAGTTGAACACGATGAAGTTTTCCTTAGTGCTGATAGATGAGGGATGATTCCACAGATGTGAGTTTCTGCCGCCTGTGGAGAACTTCGAGATGTTGTTCATCAGCACACGTAGATTTTTCTTGGTGTAATCGCTGGTCGAAAGCTGAAAATCAGTAAGTATCTTGTCGTAAAGGTCATCGAAGATAGGATAATCCTCGGGATTAAGCTTGGAAAGGTCGGTATCCTGGTCTATGCCCTTTTCGGAGTACAAACGTGGAAACAGGTTGTTTAGATATTCCATAGCATCATTTTCCACGCCAGGGAGTATCTGTCTGAAAAACTCCTCCAAAAATTGAAGATGTGCATTAAAGCTGTTGGAATTTGACTCGCCCTCACCCTCGTCGGACAGTGCTGTGATGATATGGAATGGGTTAAGATTACCCTCAGTTGCCTTGCCGACATCGATCATTTTACCGCCGAGATTTTTTGCAAGTGCACCATACTCGTTCTCAGGGTCGAGAATGAATATTTTGCTGTTATCCGCAGCGAGATTAGAAAGGATCGTCTTTGTGGCAAAGGATTTACCGGAACCGGACTTACCTATGATAGCCATATTGGAGTTTACACGCTCTGTATCACGCTGGAAGAAGTTCACGAAAACAGGAGATCCGCCCGAAGTACCGAAGCACATACCGTCCTTGTCGTGAAGGTAAGGGTACACAAACGGAAATGCTGCGGCGATAGAGGACGAGTGGATTCCTCGGCTCTTTTTTGTGAAAGCGTCATAAGCGGAAATGTGTGAACTAGCATAAGCGTCAAAGGTCTGCAAGAACATATCCTGCGACTTGAAACCAGCCTCTGCAAGGGTTCTCTTGACCTTCTTTTTCAACGACACATACTGGCTGGAACTTGCAGAGTGGCTCTGTGAACCTGCGTTCTCTGCCATTCTTCTGTAACGTTCGGTCAGCTCATAGTCATATATCGTGATGTAGGTGTTTGTATCATACAGCGTTTCATTCTCGCTTTGAAGGGTCGAAAGCAACTCCGCAAGTGAACTGATATGCTCGTTTATCTCCATAAGACGGGATACCTTGCCCGTTGTACCCGACTGACCTCTCAGCTCTTCGATAGCCCTGTCGATACGTCTGATAGACTGGAAACGGTCAACAGGCTTGAACTTCATTACGACCCTCGTGTTCGGAATGTTGAACAGTCTGTATCCCCAGGCGTTGCCTACTATCATAGGATAGTCGAATAATTTCAGCGTATGGGTGATAAGTCCGTCATACTTGATCATTCGGGAAGCGAATTCTACCTTTTCGGGAAGTATCCAGTCCATATATTCTTCGGGAGTAAGCTTATCTACCTCACGCTCGTCAAAAAGCTGCGTGTACTGATATTTGAGGAACACTGCAAGTTCCTTACCTGTAAGCTGCTTTGCAAGGATTCCCGCACCGTGCAGCTGAGATATCGCACTTCTGGTCTGCTCAGCAAGGATAGGCTTCTTCTGGTCGAAGAAAACAAGATAGTGGAACGGTCTGTACACCTTATCCTCAAAGTTGATACGCTTTATCTCTTCGATACGGTCGTAGATTATGCCTACTCTTTCAGTAAGCTCCTCCTCGTTTATCATATCGTCGAGATATGACTGTTTCAGTTCCTCTATCTTACGGTTTTCTGTTTCAAAGTACTCGTCGTACACAACAGGACGGTCTATCTTTACCAATGCACCTGTCTGATTTCCTGTTATCGTGCGGATAATCGAGCCGAGGTTTCGATCAATGATAGAATTCTGTCGCATCTCCGACATAAAGCGAAACTCGATAGAGGGTACCTCTACAACGGTTGCATAGTATTCGCCGTTGTAGTTTATGTACTTATCCTCAATCCCTGTAAAGGGAGTGATGTCGTTCACGTTAATAGAAGTGCTCTTAACCTTCTTGCCCTTTCCGGAAACTCTGGAAGGACGTGCCAAATGACTGATGAAGTGGAACAGGAGCATATACACCTTTTCATCGTCAATGGGCATAAGCAGAAATACGAACAATGCAAGTACGCCTATCATTATCCAGCCACTGTATGGAATATTCGACGTGAGCAATGCAACGCATATAAGTACGCCGAACATACCGATAATAACGTCGATAATGGATATTCCTCTGAACAACTCAGTGGTTACTTTTGTCCTTTTTGGTATGATTCTCATTTACTGTCCCTCTCATTCGGGCTGTATTTATTCTGTGAACTTATTGGTTATCCGAGCCGAATATTCCTGCTTCCAGCTCTGCTATTTTGCCTGCGGATATGACGGGAGGCACAGTAGCCTTGACCGTCGCTTCCTCGTTGAAACTATGGGCAACAAGTCCGGAGGAGAACTCGCTGTAAAATTGTGCGTTCTTGCCTTTTCCGTACTGCTCTGCTGCCATCTGTGCGTCCTCGATCTTCATAATCTCAGGCACTACTGTGTAGCCACTGGGAACGCTCATCTCTACTCCGTTCACCTTTGTGATAGAGGAGTAGCTTTCGTTTGCAGATGCCACGACTCTGGGCATCGTATATCCGCTTGTATCAGCACTTGCAGACATAGCGTCATAGTAAGACCTGAACTGTGGCTCGGCATTAGACCTCATAGTCTGAATGCGGCTCTGAGCCTTAGCTTTTGGCACCAGTTTCGGAAAAGCGGTGTATCCCTCAGGAACTTGGAATACTTTGCTGCCGACTCCGACAGCAGATATGCCACCGTGGTCAGAGCGTGTATAATCGTTATGCACTGCACTCGTGAGGTCTGGCATATCGGAAACCTTAGGAGTCTGAGCATAATCATCAAACACCGTCACGCCCACAGTAATATCCCTGATCTCGGGAGCTTCGGGAATCTGTGTATAATCATTGAAAACAGCATTTTCTGTGAGGTCGGTCATTGCGGGAGCCTTCGGCGTCTGAATATAATCATCGAACACAGCGTTCTCAGTGAGATCTACCAAAGCAGGTGCTTCGGGAGTCTGGATATAATCATCAAAAACAGCGTTTGACACCAGATCGTCGCCGAAACTCTTGTTGCTAATTTCAGCGGTATCAATATATCCTGCACCCGATACCTTGAACACATCCGAATCACTATCCGCCGTGCTGAACGAAACAGCAGCGGTATCATCCTCACCAAACAGGCTATGCAGAGCGTCGCCCATATCCTCTACATCGCTGATATGTGCGTTCGGCTTCTGAGTGTAATCGCCGTCGATATTAAGACCGCCAAGTGCCTTTGTCCACGCTGAGGACTGCTCAGCAGAAGCACCCTTTGAGCCGTCGATCTTAGGACCACCGATGTTCATACCACCTGCACGTGCTGTATTATCTCTAAACGCATTGGCCTTTCCGCTTGATGCGGTTGCGGCAGCGGCAGTGCCTGTTGCCTTTGCAGACTTGACTGCACCTGCAAGCTTATGTCCGCCCCACTGTACACCTGCGAGCATCCTGTGCATCATCAAGGAATTCGACATCTGCTCATCTTGTGCAACGCTGCTGCTGATCATTGATGTCAGCAGAGAGGAGGATTTGTATACAGCGTACATTCCGCCAAGAATGAAGATAAGTTTCAGGATATATCCTGCGGTCGCCTCGGTGAGTGCGTTATCGAAAAACTGAATATCCTCGCTCATTACTATGGGTATCAGCATAAGGAACAATCTCATTCCAAGGGCAGAGCCGAAGCCTACCAGTACCTTTCCGATCAACGTGTCACGCCACTGGGAGAACTTCTGACCGTCGTCCAGCACCATTGTCGATGCGAAATACGGCGAAACCAAGTACAACAGGACTATATCATATATCCTGCGTATGAACGTCAACAGACACATCGCCATAATTATCATACAGAATATCGAGGACGTAAAGCCGACAAAGTAGTCTATCTCGGCAATATTGACCTCTGTCGCAAAGGAAAAATAATTCAGCGAACCGTCTGCAAGTTCACTCCAAGGGGCGGTCTGCATTGAAAATTCGACATTTGGATCTTTATGTGCCTGACTGGAAGTCACTATCAGTATCGTGTCGCTTATCGAAACATTACCGTTGTTCTGCATAGAGAGTGCAACCGCTGTCTGTTTCAGTACCGCTGACGCAAGGTTCAGTCCTATCCATACTATAAGCGGAATGAAAAGGAACATCATCATCGTTTTGAGAGTCACTGAAAGCACTCTGCTAACAGGACGCTTATTCTCGAAATCGAAATCCAGTGTGGATTTCATTACAGAATATATTGCAAAGACTATCGTCAGCACAAATGCAATAAATGTAATGCCTACAAGTGCCGTCCTTATCGTATCGTTGAATATTATGTAGTTCAGCAAAGTGCCGCTCTGCTCAACACCGTTTGAATCGACATACTGTATGTCCTGCAAACCTATCAGTACATCAAAACAGTATTGCAGACAATCCACAAGGGTGAGTATTTCGATATACAGCTTGTATATTCCGGCGAATAACCAGTTGGCTATCTTAACGCCAACGTGATCCCACAGCAGGTTGAATACATCAGTCAAAAAGCCGAGCAGGATATTGTCAAATATCCACTCGAAGATCGTACCAAGGATATCTGCTAGCCACTCGATAACAGGGCTGAGGAGTTTATTATATACCCATTTAAATACCTTGTCGAATATTCCTAATGTCTGTATAGGCATTTCCTCACCCCCTTACTCGTTTCCTTCTTCGTCAGTTTCTTTGTTGCTGCCTGAACTTAATGTATCGGTTATATCCTTGACCTTAGAAAGATCATCCCTGAATGCCTGACTTCCTCCACTCTTCGCAGAGGTACCATCTGTCTTTCCTGTACCGCCTGTTTCAAGACCACCGGGAGTATCTTCGTTTCCTGAGAAACCATTTTCAGCCGATGCGTCTGTATGATCTTTTCCTGATGTGACATCTGTCGTTGCAGAACGATCTCCTGTTTGCAGACCGCCAGACGGTCCTGCATTGTCCGAGGAGAGGCTCTGTCCCGATGATCCGCCGGTGGGTTTGCTTGTTGGTGCGGCAGAGGAACTTGGCGTTCCGCTCGATTTGTTACCCGATCCTGACGAACCACCGTCCGTCATACCACCTGAGGATTTGCCCGAACCGGCCATATCAGAAGAGGCTTTTCCTGCGTCTGCTGCACCGCCTGTGCTAAGACCGCCTACTGAACCACCTGCACCACCTGTGAAAGCATTGCCCGCTGAACTTGCCGCTCCTGTTGCACCGGAGGCAGCTCCTGCGGCACCGGCAGCACTGCCTGCTGTACCTGCTGCCGCTGTTCCTGCCGCTGACACTCCACCTGTGGCAACAGCCGCACCTGCCTGAATTGCAAGGTTTGCTGCCGCTTTGCCCAGACCCAATATCTCACTGGTCGTACCCTTTGCTGCCATAGCTATCTCAGGGCTGAATGCTTGGAGGATAGTATGCTGACACTTGAACGAGGCAAACAGGCTGCCTATTGCAAATATCGTCTTGATGACAGCGTCTATCATCGAATCGCCTGTAAGTCTGACGTTTCCGCCGACTAAGATCGGTATTAGCATCAGCATTATCTTCATTGAGAACACCACACCGTAGCCCGATATCAGTTTTCCGATGAAAAGTTCTCTCCATCTTCTGAATACCTGACCATTGTCCAGCGGCATAGTTGAAACGAACAGCGGAGCGGTTATATACAGCAGGATAACATCGAAAATGCTCCTGATAAATATGAATGTACCGCACAGCATTATGATTATAACTACCAACGCTTCGATATATACCAGCAGATAGTTATACCCGCCGCTTCCGAACGAAAGAAAATCGTTTGGTGAGCCGCCGTCAGTCACCAGCACCGTTTCAAGCAGGTCAAGATCGAGATCTTCCATTTTGAAATCGATGATAGTCTGTGCCTCGTTGTAGATGCTGGTCTGTCCGTTCAGATATTCTGCACGTACTCCCGTACTGTAATCGGCGTTAGTTTCTCCGTCAAATGTACCTGAAAGGAACAGCACCGTTGACATCGGAATGGTATCGTCGCTTCCCATTGCGTTGCATATCGCCCTGTCAGTAGATCGAAGCACCACGGTGGAAAGCTGTATTCCGAAATATGCTATCAACGGAAGTATAAGGAACATCATACAGGATTTAAGTGCTTGTTTTACGATATGACTTACAGGGTTTTTATTTTCCAGAACATACGTTCCGATAGATTTTCCTACTGTGTAAAGTGTAAAGACGAAACACAGCACCACTCCGATAACAGTGACCAGTGCTAATACAGTGGACATTGCATCGTTCGAGATGAATACATCAAGCAGCGTTTTGTCATCGCCTTTGTAAGTGACAGGCTCTATACCCGAAAAGATATCAAAAGTGCTTTCGAAAAAATCCACTATCTTTAACAACATATACAGCCAAGTTCTGAGAGTGGCTGATATCAGCCTGTATACCTGATCTACAAGGATGACGAGAATGGACTTCAATATAGCGAAAAGCGGTGTTACCAGCACATCGAACACTGCCGATAAAACGTCGACTATCGTATCGGTGATCTTTGTAGACCACTTCATAAGTATCGGTTCCATATCTTCTCATCTCCTTTGCTGTAAATTAAATACCGTCAGCGAATTATAAACCTTCTTCTGCTGACAATGAAGAATACCACTCCTGCAATCACGATCCCTACCAGTATGATAACTACCAGTGTTGCCATACCGTCCATTCTGTATTCCAACTCAAATTCTTGCTGCGACATATTTCCTGCACGGTCGTATACTTTTACAATGTACGTTCCGGGTTCGGATATCGTCTGTTTCTGCTTTGCTACACGTTCCCCGTCCTTGTATACCTCATAGCGGCTGGTGTCCTCTGATTTGAAGAGGATAGTCACTGTGCCGCCCTCTGCAACTCCGTCCACAACACGGTCAAAGCCAAATACAGGCGGAGTGTTATCCAGTATTATGCTCTCAGAGAATGTATAGTTTTCGTAAGCGACATCAATGGTGTATGCACCGTCGCCGCCCAGCGGCACAGATGTCGGGTTTACACGAATCATATTGCCCTCGTAAAGAGCCTTTTGTATCTGGCAGCCCGAGGGTACTGTAAATTCCGTAAGTGCCGCAATATACGGAGATCTTATCTCAAAATCGAATTCGGCGGGAAGAGTACCGCTTCCGTCATATATGAACAGCTTATATTTTCCTGCTTCTGTGATATTGCTCGACGGGATATAGCCGTTCACAAGTGTACCGTCTTTGTAAAGCTTATGCTGTACGTTGGTGGCAAATTTGAATTTGACTGCACTTGTGGTGATCATATCCCTGGGGATATTCGTATTTATCTGAGTTCCTGCCGTTGTGGTAAGCAGTATGCTCATATCTGTTGCCGATTGGAGTATCAGCGTTTTGTCGCCGACAGGCATTTCTGAGGGCGTCCCAGTCGTAGTACCTGTTCCTGACGCTGCTGTCATCTGAGATGTAACATTCGCTGATGTTGAGGACGATGTCGACTCAGGCTGTGAGGAACTGTCGCTGTCCGTAGTAGCTTCAACTGTTTCGGGAGATTCAGATGTCTGTTCTTCTATTGTTTCGTCTGGTGTTGGTTCCTCGGGTGGGAGCGTCATCGCTGTGTAGACAGGTGGATCATCCTGTTCCCAATCGTTTACGTCTATTCCTGCATCGGGCGGTACGATAGCAGAGCTTTCCATAATGCGAAAACGGAACAATCCGTAGTATCGGTCGTTCTTTTCTCCGCCGAGGATATCCTCGCCCTTTGCTATGACGGTAAGCGAATACGAGCCGACTGCTTTGATCTCCGCCTTGCTTGTGAATTTTATCTCAGTACCGTCCTTCTCAAAGATAGTTTCCAGCTCTGACGGAAGCTCTATCACGACAGGATTTGATGTGATATTACCGTTTGAAATATTTGTGTAGAATACGATCTGATCATACATAACCTGCTCATACAGTCTGTATGCCGAAATATATGTCTCCTTGATATCGGTATGTATGTAGTTCAGTTTCGGTTCTTCTGTTGCCTCGGTGGTCTGTGCATAAGCAGAGAAAGAAAGCCCTGCCACCATTACGCAGGCTAACAAAACGCTTATGATCTTCTTTATCATACCGTTGCTTCCTTTCTGATTTACTCGCCCAGTATTGTGGCATTTCGTTCAACTATATCGTAGAACACCTCATCGGGGAAGAATGCATTGCTTCTTGCCTCGGTAAGATCCATTGTACCCATTTTGTATAGGTCACACTTATAGCTGGGAGTGAATTTCGTTTTAAGCGGATAGTTACCGAACGTAACGATGATCGCATTTCCTGTATCGGTCTTGTTGTTGATCTTTTGAAGATCAGACGGATAGATGAGCGGTCTTGTTTGCAGCTGTGAGCTGTAACTTGCCTCGCCCTCCTTACTTCCAAGCTGACGAGAGATGCTGGTAGTTGTAACTGTGCAGTTACCACAAAGCTCGGAAAACTCCTTACAGGTGTCGATGTCGTTCGAGCCGATGAACATTTTAAGACCACAGTTGGATTTTACGATATCTCCTACTGTTTTTCCGTATACGTTATCAAGCTGTGCATAAGACTGCACCACCATATTGAACCATATCTTTCTGCTTCGGCCTACTGTTATCATCTTGTCGAACTTGTCGATCTTAGGCATATTACCGAACTCATCGAGGATAAAATACACGTTTCTCGGCAGTGAAAGATCCTCTCTTGTTGATGCCTTCTTGATGAGTGCCTTGTAGATACAAAGAATGAACGCAGCTGCAAGAGTATGACGAGTATCCTTCTCGTCGGGTATCTTTAAGAACAGTGCTGTCTTTTCATCAGCAAATATTGCGGGGTCGATGTCTGTTGCACTCGTCAGTGAGCAGATACCCTCGTCGTTAAAGATAGACAGCTTGTCGAAGGCTATGGACATATAACTTGCTAGTGTGTTCTCTGCTGCGGAAAGCACCTGCTTACTCAGTGTAACGGCTCTGGAAAGAACGCTTCTGCCTGCGAAGTAGTTTTTCAGCGGCTCAAAGTTGTTGTCCGAATTTCCCACTGCCTTGTTGACGTTAAAGAAGTTGAACTTCTCCTTTGTCATACCAAGATCCGGATTTTCGCTGTCTTCAAGCATTGCGAGGATAGTCGCCATAATAACAGAACGTGCTCCCTTTTCCCATACGGGATCGTCCTGACTTTCGATAGGGCAGATAACACTGACAAGGTCGTTCAGATCTTCATATACCTCGTCGAATATCTTCTGTCGCTGTAACTTTATAACGTTGATAAGTTCACGACGCACTGCATAAGCCCTGCCCTCGTATTCGTACCATTCGTCATCATATTGCGAGATATCGTTCACAAGTTCCAGACCTGATTCTTCTGCATTGTCATTGCGTTTGTAGATCTCATTGCCTGTGTTGGCAAAAAGCTGATAGCGGTCATATATATCGCTGAGCGGATTCCACCTGAACGAGGAGTACGGGTCACGCAGGTCAAGTACCATTACCTTGTAGCCACGTTCTTGAAGTATCTTGCTGTGCATCTGGAAAAGCTCACCCTTGGGGTCGGTCACTATCATAGATGAACCAGCATCAGAATGAGCGAGTATCTGTATCATAGGATTGATGAATGTGGTCGTTTTACCCGAGCCTGTCGCACCGATGATAAGTCCGTGCATAGGAGGTGCAAGATTTATCTGTAACTTGCCTTTTTTGTCAAGTACAGCTCGTACTGGGATACCGTCCTTGTTGCTCTCACCGAGTTTTGAAAACTCGTGCGGCGTAAAGTTGAAATCTCTCTCCTTATCGGTCATAAAGCGAGAGTTTTCCAGTGCAGAGTCCTCTACCATATCGGTCTTCTTGTTGCCGCTCATAGACTTCTTCATTCTAGCAAAGGAGTCAGGACGGTTTATCATATACATCAGCACTATCAGTATAAGAGCGATAAGACCATACAGGTAATTCAGCGGTTCAAGCAGCACTGCGGGGTCAAAGAACACCGCAAAGCTCTTTGCCTTGATAGCGGGCAGCAGATTATCAAACAGTGCACCTATAAGGAATGTACACAGCACTTCGCCAACGATAGCAGCAACGGCAAGTGTGATTCTTTTTTTCATTTATTGACCCCCTCGTCGGCAGACCTGCTGCCTGTATAGATTTTGTAGTTTATACGCTCGTCACGGTCGTTTATGAGCAGATACCTTATGCCAAAGAAACACGCCGTTCCACATACAACAAGGTATATCAGTTCAGCAATGATGTTGTCGAAAAGTACAGTATACGCTTCGCTGCCTATCAGAAGCAACATCGGCACAGAAGCAAGATTGTAGCAGCAGTGCAGCAATATCGTGTAGCAGAGATTATTGTAACGCTCCCTCACCATAGTAAAAACAAAACTGTTCAGTATTGCTACGATTATCCACAGCACATCGATATGCGGCAGAGCAAAAGCCACAGAAACTACTATTACTGAAACAAGCACTGAAAACGCAGTTCTCATACGATGATACATAAAGCCCCTGAACATAAGTTCTTCGCATAGCGGGGCGAGTATCACTATGTATATGATGCTGAATGCAAGGCTGTCGGTGTATATCAGCGTTTCCGAGCCTGAGCTGTAACCTTGCAGCCACGATTCGGGCAGCGGAAGCAGTGCAAGTAGTGAGCTTGAAGTCAGATTAAGACAGAAACCGAGTATTGCACATACGACAGCAGGTTTGAGTTCCAGCTCCTTCGGGCGGAATTTCAGGATATCGTTAAGACCCTCTCCGGTTTTATGAGAACGTTTTATGTAGTATCTTATCAGAAAAAAGAAATACACGAAAAATCCCATAAACGATGCAAGAAGCTTTATCGTTCCGTTGTTTTGCAGGGAATTCGTTGAAAACACAAGGAAGAATATCTGCGGAAAAAAGAAATATCCGGCGAAAAGTCCGAACGACCCGAAAGCAGCCTTTATCCGTCTGAGTAAAAGCTCGTTTTTAGCAATAAGCTCACTTTTTGCCTCGTCACGTTTTTGCTGCTCTTTCGTAGCGGCTTCGTAGCTCTCATCAGTAGGCACTTCGGCTTGACGCTTTTCTTTTGGCTTCACGGTTATCCCTCCCTGTAAAAAAAGTCGGCTGCCACCCTTGGTCGCTAAACTACCGTGCACCGCACGATCTATTCAGCCGTTTAATGGTAGCAGCCGTGTAATTTCAAGATTCAGACTCAGTGTTATCAGTTATTGCCATTGTTTTCTACAACTACCTGGTCACTGTTAACGCTAACGCCTGCCTCATCTGTGTACCACTCAGTCATTGCGGGAAGTGCGATGTTAAGACCTACGAGCAGAACGAAGATAAGTACAAATCCGATGATAGCGTTTTTGAGAGAGTTCTTTGCTTTCTCTCTGTCCTGGGGTTCCTCAGCCTTTGCGAACTTTACGCCGAGCAGAATGCAGAAGATAGAGCCGACTGCACCTACTATCAGAAGTGCAGGTACGATTATCATATTCAGCAGGCTGATGATAGGCTCTGCGATCTCCATAAAGGGGTTAGATAAAAATAATGTTTCCATAATAATTTTCTCCTTTTTCTCCACCGTAGCGGTTGATTGTGTTTTGTGTAATTATATACGCCGTTATGGCGGATATGTAACAGATATATTAAGTTTTTTACAGTTTGTCACCGATAAGTTCCTTGAGCTTTTTCAGTATCCTTCCGTGTGTGACACGGGCGTGTGCTTCTGTCATATCCAGCATATCGCCGATCTGTTTAAAACTGTAATCATAATAGTATCTTGCGATAATTATATCCCTGTGTTTTTCCGGCAGATCTTTCAAAGCCTCGGCAAGTACACCTGAACTCTCCTTCATTATTGCTGCGTCAAGCAGATCTTCCTTTTCGTCAGCTATTTGAAGCTCTTCTATATCCTCAGTGTCACGCTTACGCCTGTAATACGATATCACCATATTTTTCGTAATGGTGAATATCCAGGTCGAATACGACGCCCTTTCAGGGTCGAAGGTCGATATCTTTTCGACTATCTTTGCAAACACATCGGATGTGATATCCTCCGCCACTGCATGATCATTCAGCCTTTGATAAACGTAACCGTATACTTTTTTGTGGTATTCAGCGTAGAGCTCCTCTACGGTTAGCAATTGCTGCGTCATAGCGGTTTACCTTTGTCCTTTTTCTTAGTAGGCTCACCCGAAGAAGGTCTGGTCGCTCTGTTTGTACCAGCATCCGCTCCCTCCAGCTGCCTGAACGAGATAGGTTCACGCTTGTTTGTACCTATATCCCTTGCAAGGCGGCGTTTTTCAAATCCATCGATAAGCTCCACCATTTCAGGATGAGGTTCAAAACGATTGAAATCGAATAACTCCATTAACTTGCGTTCAAATGCTTCCATGATCAAATCCCTTTCTTAGTTAAACAGAAAGCGGAATATTACGATCATTCGATGTTCAGGAAATCAACAAAGCCTGTTATCTCAAAGACCTCCATTATGTTTTTGTTAACATTGATGAGGCTGAACTTCTTTCCTTTCATCTTTTTCTGAACCGACAGCAATACTCTCAGTCCGGCAGATGAAAGATATTGAAGTTCCGAGAAATCAAGCTTTAATGCATCACACCCGTCAAGTTCGGGCATTACGGCGTTTTCAAGTTCCTTTGAGGTGTTTGTATCCAGTCTGCCTACGGGCTTGACCAGAAGTTCGCCATTTTGTTCCTGCTTAATTATTTCCATACAGCATACCTCCGCATAAGTTCTGAGCCTATGCGTTATGCTCACATCGAAAGATCGGATCAGTCCCTCTGTTGTCTGAAACTTTCCGCTCCATTTGTAAGGATATACGCATATCTTTGCATTTTGTAACATCAACTCAGAAAAAAATATATTTTTAGCTTATCAGCATAACCTTATTATACACCACGCTTAAACAATATTTATTTTTTAGGCATGAAATGCCAATAAACGTCATGAATTGCAGACAAAATGTGTTGTTTTTTCCTCTGTGTTATTGTATAATGAAAAAAACTTCGAAAGGTAAGGCAATAGCAATGCAATATATTAGCTGCAACGGCAGCTTCAAGGCTGAGATAAGGGAGCTTAACGACCTAGATGACTGTCGTAATGTCATTAGTTGTCTGAGATCGGCTTTTGGCGATAGCTACATCAAGCCGGAGATGTATTCTCCCGAAAATATTTTAAGTATGCAGCGTAACGGCGTTATGCATATTTATATAGCATACGCCGAAAACGGCAAGGCAGCTGGTATCATAGGCTGGGAGAACGTTGCTATGTTCCCTGCGACCGCTGAGCTGTGTACTCTCGTCGTGCGTCCCGAGTATGGCTCATTCGGGCTGGGAGAGGCTCTTATCAGATACGCCTACGACATTGCGAAGCAGCTTGATGTCGTTTCGATATTCTCGTATCCTATCGCCAGTCATCTCAGAGCACAGCGTTGCATAAGGAAGCTGGAACCTGTCTGCTGTGGATTTCTGCCGAGCGTTTTTTCTACGGAACATTTCAGTAACGGGGTGACTCATCATAGAAATCCCAAGGATTCTCTGACGGTCGTAGCCTTTAATATAGCCAAAAAGGACACCGGAAAGCTCTACCTGAAAGAAAAGTACCATCCACTTGCCGAAATGACCTACAATGCACTGAACACGGATCACACAGCTGTTGAGATATGCTGTCTACCCATCTGTGACAAAACAGAATACGAATACAGATACGACAGTACGCACTCCACGTTGTATATCAACATCAATGCTGTCGGACGTGATCTCGGGCATTTCACCGAGGAACTTGTTTCTCACAGCAGCGACCCGATGTTTACTGCACAGCTGTGCCTTAATATATGCGATGAGGCGGCGGTATATGCCGCAGATATCATTGAGAGAGCAGGATTTTTCTTTGCGGGTTTTCATCCGCTTTGCAAGGACAGGGAATACTGCATATATCATTTCAGCGGGAACGTTGCGTTTGATATTGACGATCTTGATTACGTCGAAGAACAGCAGCCCTTTGTTGACTGCATAAAAAATCACTTTAAAGAGGTTCAGAGATGAAAAACGGAATTAAAGCTAAGGTAACCAATCTCGTGCTGCTGATATCCCTTGCGGCTATGCTGATAGTAACGGGGGTATCTGCAGTGGGAATGCTCACGATACGAAAGAGTGCTACCACGATAAGCGGTGATCTGGGTACTCAGGCAGCGGAGGGCAGCAAAAAGGCACTGGAAGATCAGGCACTGAACCAACTGGTATCCCTTACCAAGAGCAAGACGATATATGCCGACGCAAAACTGAACACTATACTCGACCAGACCGCACTTATTTCGGATATTGCAGCGGATATCTACGACCGTCCTGACAGCTACGCAGACAACAAGGTACTTCCGCCTGACGCCGCAAACGAGGGCAAGGTCGCCACACAACTATTATGGGCAGACGACGCCGACCTCAGCGATATGCCGAAAACAGGAAACCTTAGCTACTTACTTGACGCTACGGTAGCCGAACACAACGGTGTTTTCTGTGCACAGCTCGGTACGGAAAACGGATACATAATCGTATCTGATACAAGCTCAGAAGCAAAAGCGGGACTAACCAGCTTCGACCCACGTGTGCGTTCGTGGTATATAAACGCCAAAGACAAAGGTACACTAACTTGGTCAGACCTTGTAGAGGACGGCTATGGCAGAGGACTCGGTATAGTTTGCACAAATCCCGTTTACGACAACAACGGAAGCTTCAAAGGAGTTGCTGGAGTAAGTCTTCTGCTCTCCGAGTTATCCGATACTATCACCAACGAGGATCTCGGTTCGACCTCCTACGCATTTGCGATAGACAGCAGCGGACAGACTGTCATTATGCCCGACCTCAATACTCTCAACGACCGCATCAACCTACTGGAAGCCGACGACTCCGCTGTTCGAGAAATGGCAAAGAAAATGGCAGCCGGCGAAACAGGAGTGGCTCAGATAACGCTCTACGGCAAGGAGGTCTACGCCGCTTATGCTCCTCTGACAAACATCAATTGGAGTATATGCACCGTCATCGGCGTTGACGAGATACTTCAACCTGCACTGATAAACAACTCCGAGATAGAAAGCTACACCGAATACGCTGTAAAGCAGATAGACAGTGGTATAGTGACGATAATCATTATTCTTGCTGTTATCATTCTGTTAGCTATGATAGTACTGACCATTATCAGCTCGATGTTTGCAAAGCGTCTTACAAAACCTATCGAGCAGCTTACTGCCTCGGTGCACGGATTAGGCGGTGAAGAGGGTGTGCTTAAATACAGGTCGGAGATAAAAACGGGTGATGAGATCGAAGAACTCTCCACAACATTTGAGATGATGACTGACAGATTAGCCGGATACATCGAAAACCTGACCAGCATCACTGCCGAGAAGGAACGTATCGGTGCAGAGCTGGATATCGCAGCAAAGATACAGATAAGTGAACTGCCACGCCAGTTTCCTGCATTCCCCGATAATGACGAGTTCGATATCTACGCTATTATGACTCCCGCCAAAGAGGTAGGCGGTGATTTCTACGATTATTTTCTTGTGGACGAAGATCATCTTGCAGTGGTCATTGCCGATGTTTCGGGAAAGGGCATTCCTGCGGCGATGTTTATGATGATAGCAAAGACTCACATCAAGACTCACGCAGGAATAGGCAAATCTCCTGCGGATATACTTGCCTCAGCAAACAACGCTTTGTGTGAGAATAACGACGCCGAAATGTTTGTCACTGCCTTTGTAGGAATACTTGAAATATCCACAGGAAAATTCACCTATGCAAATGCGGGACACAATCCTCCGCTGATTCGCAAAGCGGGTAACTACGAATGGCTCAAACTACGGGCGGGATTTGTTCTCGGCGGTATAGAGGATATGCGTTACAAACAGGATGAGTTGTACTTCGGCAAGGGTGATATGCTTTTCCTTTACACCGACGGCGTGACCGAGGCAGTCGACAAGGATATGGAACTGTACGGCAACGAGCGGCTTCAAAATGCCCTTAATGAACTATCCGAGGCTTCTCCCAAAGAAACTGTGGATACGCTTCTGGAAAGATTAACGGAATATTCTAAAAACACAGAACAGGCGGATGATATTACTATGACAGCATTACAGTTTTTCTCTCCCAAAAAACGTGAACAGTATGAGATAACCCTGCCCGCTGACAAGACACAGTTGCAGGTGCTGTTGGATCACGTGAATGCTCTGCTTGAAGAACACAACTGCTCACCCAAGGCACAGTATCAGATAGAAGTATGCATTGAAGAGATCTTTGTCAATATAGCAAGTTATGCCTACGGTGGCAAAAGTGGTCCGGCAAGGGTGATATGTGAATTCAGGAACAACGAGGACGGCAGTGAGCAGGCTGTACTGACATTCTGCGATGACGGTATTCCTTACAATCCGCTTAATCGTGATATACCGGACGTAACTCTCAGTGCTGAGGACCGTGAGATAGGAGGTCTTGGTATCTTTATGACTCTCAAAATGATGGATAAGACCGAATACGAATACAAGGGCGAGAACATTTTCAGAATGTATAAGAACATATAAAAAGAAAGGGGCTGTGAACAGCCCCTTTCAGTTATTATATGAATATCTGTATTCCCATATGCGAACAGCGTTTGATTGCATTAGCAAGTTTATCAGCGGTCACGGGTTTTTCGGCAAAATATGCACAGTTGAATCTATACGACTGGACAGCAAATGCCTTATCGTTAGAAAACCAGAATACAGGCAGCTCAGAGTTGTGCTCCCTTGCCCTGTATACACATTCCATTCCCTTTGCACCGTCAGCTATAACCACAAGCAGGGTGGGTGAGATATCAACAAGCACTTTATCAATATTCTCCAGATCGTCAATATGATAATATTTGCAGTCGTGTCCCGAAATCTCAGGCATAGCTCCTATTATTTCGGTAGTGGCGGTATATTCCGCTGCTTCTCCAAAAATCAGAAGTTTTGTACTTATGCTCACTTATATCCCCCTTTTCTTTGAGATAATATCATTTTAACACAGTATTGGACAAGATGTACACAATATGCCACGAAATGCTATATATCATCATGAAATGCAAAACTGCTCCGTTCAGTGCTTTGAGCAGAGCAGTTTTGGTTATTCGTTTTTTGTCAGCGGTAATAATAGCATCAGCGTGAATGTGCGGTCGTTCCAGTTTGTTTCGAGAGAGCCTCCGTATTTTTTACAGATATCACCCATCGACATCAGTCCGACTCCTGTGCGGTTTTCACGTTTTCTCGATAGAACTCCCTTTTCCGAGTGGTCTACTCTGCCGTCAAATGTATTGCACACTGCTACTGACAGTAAGTGTTCCTCAGATTGGCAGATTATGTCGATTCTCCGACCCTCCTGCACTGTCATACACCCTTGAAGAGCGTTATCCAAAGCATTTCCCAACAATGCACAAAGATCAATATCGGATATCCCCTCGCTGTGTATAGCACCTGAGTAATGCAGCTCTACTTCCTTTTCCTGTGCGAGGCTCAAATAATGATATATCACTCCGTCCGCTGCCGCATTACCTGTATAAGGTATCTTGTTCTGCTCAGAGTTCCGTTCCATAAGCTCGTTGCAGTAGTTTCGCAGCCCCTCTTTGTCGTCAATGTCCATATAATGATGTATCGCTGTAATATGATGTTTGAAATCGTGCCTAGTTTTTCGGGCATCCTCTACTCTGAATTTCAGCTTGATATAATGCAATTTCTGATCCGCAAGTTGTTCGTCCACAATCTGTCGCTCTCTCATACGGACGTGGTCTGCGGCGATACTCTTGCACATCAGTATGATTATCACTGCGGAAAGCGTATCGCAGACAAATCGTGATACGCTGCCCTGAAAGTCCCGCTGTCCCAGTGCTACAAGTCTTGTGCCGAACAAGGCTAGTGGAATGAACCATATCGTGTTCCAGTAATTGCCGATATCCATTTTCAGAAACGGAGACACTGTGCTTACAAGCAGCTTATAAAGAGGAAAATGCGTGATAATAAGAATCAGCAGATAAAGGTCCTCTATAATGAAAAAATGCACCATATCGCCTATATCCGGCAACAGTGTGCCTACGAGATTAGGTATGGACATCAGTGCAAAGTTACAGGTGAACACTACTCCGCCTACAAAGAACTGTTCCAGCCTCCACTTTTTAATGACGACCATATTAAAGCTAAAGGAGATAACAGCGAACACGATAGCCGACACACGCATAAGCGGTAAAATGATATTGCTTCCGAAGACCTGTATCAGCACTGCCGTCATCGTGATTTGAAGTGCCGCCAAAACACTATGTAACGTCATTATGATCTTATGTTGTTTTGGTGTCATTACATCCTTGAACGGTGCATATCTCAATCTTGAACCCAAAAGCATACATAATGCCGCAGTTACACCTGCAAGCATACCTTCCACTACAATAGGCCTCCTTTTTTCAGTAGAACACGCATTTTGTAATCGCTGAATGCCTTTTTCATCTCAACTCGTTGATCACGGCTGATAGGCACCTCGGTACCGTCTGTCAGCGTAAACACGTCTGTGGGAATGAGTGCTACACTTGCCAGGGAGACCAGTGCATATCTGATAGGCTTTACGAAATCTGCGTCAGTGAGCAGTTCGCATATTCGTGAAAAACGAGTGGACGACTGGATATCTCCGCTTTTGGTATGTATTATGCTGTGATGTCCGTCTGCCTCTACCCATAGGATATCCGCAATATACACACTCTCGTCGATGCGATTACACTTGAAGGTCAGCATACGCAACGAGGTGTGAACGTGAAAGAAGCGGTCGAGCGTAACGAACAGTTTCTCCTTTGATATAGGCTTGATCAAATACCTCAACGCTGAAACGTCATAGGATTCCACCGCATATTCGTCCGAAGTGCTACAAAAGATTATCTGCATACCCGGATTCTCCTTTATGAGCTGCTTTGCGGTCTCCATACCGTTAAGTTCTCCCATAAAAATATCCAGTATCACAAGATCATACTGTCTGACGTCCGCGGCAAGGAATTCCTCACCCGTTCGGAATTCTTCGACTACTACGTTGTAGTCGTTTATATCGAGATACTCCGAAACTAGCTTGATCATTATCTCTCTGTCATTTTTATCGTCATCGCATACTGCGATCTTCATTTTCTGATATGCCGACATTCAGATGTTGCCCCCTTTCGCTTACATCAGGTGCATTGGTTGTGTTGATGACGGTCTAGCTCGTTGTTATAAGCATCTATTCTCTTATCGAGATAATAATTATACACATAACGACAGCATATTCATTCAGATATATTCCGAATTTACAAGCTTTGTATACTATAACAACACTCACTTTTTACAGTTTTAATACAACTATATTATACCCTTTTATAAATAATCTGTCAAATCAACAATTCATATTTCCGCATATAGGAGTGGGAAGCTTCTTGCTAAGATCCAGTAAGGTCGTTCCGGTATCTATTAAAGCCTGTTGCAAGAACAAGGGATATTATCAGTTCAAGGCAAAGGATAATGTGTTCGTGCTTTATCTAAGTTTCTGAAATATATATCCACAAACCGCATAGCAATACCGCTCGCTCCACGAACCGTTTTAAGATATTTCGGGGCGGTTTTATGCACAAATTACCGCTGTCTTATAACAGATAAGCCAGTTATCCACCAAAATCTCATCCCTTACAAACGGTTTGGTTGAGCCAACCTCTAAATTCACACACCTCTGAAAACACTCAAAAACAGCGATTTGTCACCCTGTTGCCACCAATTTTGCATAAAAACAGAGCCGACGTTACATCGGCTCGGGCGGTGTTGAGTTGTGTTCAAAACAGTGAAAATTGATGAAAGATGAAATTTCTAATATTCTTTAAAATGGAACAGATGCGACATCGGAATGGTTTTGCACAGCATAATCGGCGACCAGTGGTCGCCGAAACGGAGATGTTGCCATTTGCAAAACAAATATGCGACACCGTGTCGCACCCATAAGAATTCAAAATTATATAAAATCACATAAAAAAATGTAATACAAGTATTTACAAGATATGATATAATGCAAACACAAAGGAGGCAAATTTATGAAAGACAATCTTATGAACAGAGCTTTAGAATTTATCGAAAATCATTTCGAACTTAATTATACGAATATGATGACTGAACTGAAGAAGATTACAAACCACGAAAGGAAAGAATTCGCAAAAACATTTGCTATGATGACAAATGGCGATAGCCTTACTCGTTATGTTGATGAACGCAGAATTGATAAAGTATGCCAAGCTCTTAAGGACGATCCCGATTACAATCTTGCAGATTTAGCTCTAGATTACAGATTTTATTTGCTTATTTCAGATTTATAAATACCAGTCCAACCAAACAAAATAAAATCCCTATAATCTTATTACAAGTTAACGCTTCATTATAAAGCAAATATCCTACAAAAATCAATATGATCGACAAAACCGCACTTTGAACAATAGAAGCCGTGCTTACCTGCCATCCTGCTTTATAGGCATATATGAATCCTGCTTCAAGTCCTACAACAACGATTCCCAATATGTACGGTGCCCAGTTCATACTTGTAAGCTCTTTTGCAATGTTTAACTGTTTGCTTGTTATAAAGAACAGCACAGCAGAACACACAGCACCTATTATATAGGTGATCGTAAGTGATGCGAATGGATTTACACTATTCGGTACACTTTTTGCACATATCTGATAGACAACATTTGATAGTATGACCAGCATAATCGGCCAAAGATAAGTGAACATAACTGTTCCTCCCGAAATATATTTGGCCTGACTGTTGGTAGGTGCCCACCCATATTTAAAGAGCTGTCGCTCAATAAACTCTCATTTATTTGCGTCTGATAAACTGCATCAGAAATAATTCACCAGCAGGATGACGATACTGGTGGCTATCATCACAATGCCCACAACACGGTTCAGTGTCTTTGCGTCGGCTTTGTTGGCGATCTTTGCGGCGATCCTTGCCCAGATCAGCGTAAATACAACGCACAGCACAAGGCAGAGGATATCGGGCATTCCGCCGATCATAAAATGGCTGACGCCGCCCGTCAGAGCCGTAAAAGCCATGATAAACACGCTCGTGCCGACTGCCAGATGCATAGGATAACCGAGGAAAGAGGTCAGAACGAGCAGCAGCATCATTCCGCCGCCTGCGCCCACAAAGCCACAGATAAAGCCGACGAATATGCCGCCGATTATCGCCTTTATCGTTCTGTTCTTCGGGGACACTTCCTCAAGCTGCTCCCTCGTTTTGTTCACAGGCTTCAGCAGGAAGCGCAGTCCGATGATTATAAGTGCTACCTGCATCGTGCCGCCCATGGTCTGCTCGGGCAGGAAGCTTGCCACAAGGCTTCCGACCATCGTTACGGCAAGCACGCTCACGAGCAGCGGCAGGCTGTTCTTTACGTCTAAGTTTCCGCTTTTCTTGTAGGTATATGCGCTGACGAGGCTTGCCAGAACATCGCTGATAAGACCTATACCGACCGCATCATAGGCAGGTACGCCCAGAAACGTCATGAGCATAGGTCCTATAACTGCGGCGGCGCTCATGCCCGCAAAGCCTGTTCCGATGCCTGCTCCCGCACCTGCGATAAAGCACACAAGTATTTTTATCAATATATCGTTCATAATGCTGCTCCGAATTTTACGTTCTCTTTGGTTTTATCAGTTCACCTATCATTGCACCGCCGATAATACACACTGCACCTGCAATTTGTATTATAGTCATTTTCTCTCCAAGCAACAGGGCGGCAAAAATAACTGCCGACAATGGCTCCAGATAACCGCATACTGCCACAGTTTGCACAGGGAGCTTTGCAAGAGGCGAGAAATACAGATAACAACCGATACCCGTATTTAAAATGCCAAGTATCAGTATCCAACCCCAAGAATTTGCAGGAACATCGATAATGAATCCTTGCTTAATTCCTGTAAATACCGCAACAGTCAGGAAGCTGACCACAAGCTGTATTACAGAGTTTTCCATGCCACTGATATTTTTTGATTGCTTGTTGAGTGTTACCATAAAGAAATACATCACAGCCGACATTGCACCGCAGAACAATCCCCAAGTATTGCTACTGCCAACTGTATTGCCGTTTACGAGTAAAATTCCAACGAGTACGGTTACAAAGCCCAATAATTTTGGTGCGGTCAGTTTTTCACGAAATATGATCGGCGATAATATCATCACAATAACAGGTCCGCAATAATAAAGCAGTGATGATAAACTCACGCCTATCTGCTGGTATGCTTCGTAAAGGAACATCCAGCTCGTTCCCATTGCTATTCCCGAAAAAACGATAAATACCGTATCCTTTTTAAAATCCTTTATATGAAACTTGCCTTTACCTATCAAAAACAAGGCGATCAAAAGAATACTGCCTATTAATGTTCGTAAAAACACGATCTCATAACTGTTCAGCGGTATATGACTCGCCACTATTCCGTTAAGACCAAACAGCAATAATGCCGATATGTATTTAATAAATGCTTTGCTATCCATTGGGTACATCTCTTTCAAATTCTTATTTTCCTAACTGTTCGACAAATTGGGATTTGTTGCTCCAACAAACTGAAATTTGTTACTTAGCATATCTTGGGTCAAGCAAAGGCTTTCCATCCTTATCGACCAACACTGTGAGTCCGCCTATATTGGTCCAATGAGCTAATAAATACTGAACCCCTGTCTCTTTGTCAACAATGATACGAGTTCCTTCCATAAGACCGTTCTTTTCAATAAATTCAAACCTGTTATCCATTGCGTTTTCCTCCTTCAAATTCTAATTTATCGGT
>JAZUSC010000004.1:0-21819 GCA_045606505.1 Oscillospiraceae bacterium | reverse complement strand
GCCCCATCCGGGTCGCCAAATGCGGATTTAGCTCATCTGGTAGAGCGCCACCTTGCCAAGGTGGAGGTAGCGAGTTCGAGCCTCGTAATCCGCTCCAAAATGAATTCGTCGTGGAAATATTCACGGCGTTTTTTATTTTCTGAACACATTAAAAAACCTGAGAAGTATCCATTTCTTCTCAGGTTTTTATTTTATACGCTTTCCTGCATATACGACGAAAAGTCGATATCCTTTGTCAAATATTCTTCCGTTTCATCAAGGAAATTCTTGATAGCTGATTTATCATCACTAAGTCCTTTCAGCTTATCCGTTTTGTTGCACCACAAAGGCTTGATACAGCGATACAGCATAAGTACGGTCTGTTTTTCGATATCCGAAAAATGATAATATCCGCTGACCAGCTTCAATCTAAGCAAAATTGCATCTAATTCCTCTTGAAAACCAGTATAATTATACGTTTCACGTATCAGATAATTCAGAAATACATCTTTACCGCAAAGATTAAAGTCGTACACGCCAACAAACTTGCCCGTTTCATCGACAAGTATATTAGTCGAATTAAGGTCAGCCTGAAAAACAGAAGTCGGAATTTTTTTATAGACACGCTCCAATGCATTCCTGTTGTCCGTCCAAAGCCGCCAAATACGATCTATCTGCGTTTGAAACTCCTCCGGAAGAGTCTGTGCGTATTTCTTCCATTCCAGAGCCTCCTCCAAGACCTCGTCTATCTTATCACTGGGGCAAAATGTTTCAAAAAGGCAATAACCCGACGGATAGTCCGTGTAGGAAAGATATTCCGCAGCGATCTTAGCTGTCATTATCCAAGCATCATCTTCGTATTTCTCAGCCGATATCTTATCACATTCGGAGTCTTCTGCCGATCTGTACTCCGCAGGGCGATAAACAGAATACTCCTCCGCATAGGCAACGCAGCTATGCCCTTTATAGGCTACTTTCGGGAAATTACCCGTTTTATCAGAGATTATCTCAGGGCAATAATACCCTAGCCTGCGATATTCTTCTATCGTTCTTTGCCACACTTTTATTTTTTCGGGAAAGGTAAAATGATTGTCAGCCAGTTTGATCACAACTTTTTTACCCGATGAAAACTCCGCAATAACTACCTCTCTGAAATCAATATCACTGCGGCTTGTATTTATAGTTTCAAACGAAACAGGACGGTCATCGCAAAAAAGCTGAAATATATCAGACAGCTCCCGATTAAGCTCCTTGGTTTCAGGCATACACATCCCCCTTTACGCAAACATTTCAAGTAAGCACATTATAATACCGATATCGCAAAAAGTCAACCGAAAAATAAAAGCCGGTTTTGACAAATACGTCAAAACCGGCATTACATCTATAAAATCATTTCTTAGGGATAGACTCATACACCATTGTGTAGAACTCGTCCCACATCTTTGTAACGTGCTCCTTTGAGTAGAACTCATTTCCCCTTTTGGACGCCGCCACCTGCTGAGCATAGTACTCCTTGTCATCACGCAGACGTTTCAGCTCATCTATAAAGCCGTCATTGTCACTTGCCTTACTGTAAAAATCAAACAGGATATCGGGATAGATATCTAGATCTCTCAGGAGTATCGGAACATTCGCACACATAGATTCAAGTATCGTCATCGGGAAAAGCTCCTCGTAAGAGGGCAGGAACATCACGTCACCGAGGTTGTATATCTCATTCATCTTTTCACGGTCAACAATACCCAGCAGTTTCAGATTTTCGGGAGGATTTTCCGAAAGCTTCTGTATATCCTTGTAGCCGTCGGTTATCTTGCCGAACGAAAAACCGCCCGCCCAGGCAAACTGAACATCGGGCATCTTCTTTGCGATATCCACAAAGTCGAAAACACCCTTACGTACCTGCAACTGGCCCGCACAGACTACAACGAACTTATCCCTCGGAATACCGTATTTATCACGCAGAGCCATTTTCTCTTCTTTTGAAAGAGGGTGAAAGTCCTCGGATGAAACATAGTTCGGGATATATGTCACTTTCTGCTCGGATACTCCGTAATGTGCAAGTCTACCGATAAAATAAGGATTTACAGTAACAAGGTAGTCCATACTGTCATAGAACTTTATCATATATTTATAGAAGATATTCTTCATAAATCTCGGCAGACTAAGGCTTGTTTCCACAGTTTCAGGAAGCATATGCACATAGCCGACAGACCTTCCGTTTTTGGTACGGGACTTCCTCATTATATAAAAATTCGGGTTCAGCGTATGATAGTGAGTAATAGCAGGCTTGATACGTTTGTTTTCGGTAACATCAAACTTGTCGGAAAGACCTTCCTTGACAAGATTGACCTGCTCGATATAAGCAGAGCCTACGCCCTGACCCTTTACCTTAGTCGCACTGGACATCATATTTATTATTGGTTTGTTCATTATTCAGTCACTTTCTTAAATAACATATATCTTTTTACTCTATGCAAAAGGCTTTGCCTGTTTTTTCAATATATCTTGATTAGTATAACATATTACATTGGGATTGTAAATAGTGAAAACAAACAAATCGTTCGATTTTATGCACATATAAGCGGATAAAATGCAGAATTTTATCAACATCTATCTACCTATTTAACATATTGACATATTGGGCAAATTAGTATATAATAGTAAGATGAAGGACTAATATCTTCATACAAAAGTCACAATAAACCCGATAACTGAATTATCGGGAAAGATACAATACGGAGGTTACAATGGCTGACTACATAAGAAGACTTCCGGTGTACCTGCTGCTGGACTGCTCAGGTTCAATGGCAGGAGAGCCGATCGAAGCGGTAAAACAAGGTATTAAAGCACTGGTATCTGAGCTTAAAAGTGATCCGCAGGCACTGGAAACAGCCTGCCTTTCGGTAATTACATTTGACAGCTCCGCACGTCAGATCACTCCGCTGACAGAGCTTATGCTCTTCAAAGAGCCGCAACTTGCAGCAGGCGGTGCGACAGCCCTTGGCGGTGCTTTAAAGATACTCGCTGAGTGTATCAGAGCAGAGGTACGTACATCTACTCCCACACAAAAGGGCGACTGGAAACCTCTTGTTTTCCTGCTTACAGACGGTGCTCCCACAGATAACCTCGACGACGGTCTTGATGAGCTTAAAACTGTTGCCGCAGGTAATATCATTGCCTGTGCCGCAGGTGCAAACGCTAATACGAATACTCTCAAAAAAATTACCAATAATGTACTTATGATGAATAATCTCACAGCGGGAGATATGGCTCAGTTCTTTGCGTGGGTGTCCGGCTCTATCAAGGCGTCCTCCAAGAGCATTGACGCTATGCCCGGAGAGGCTGTACAGCTTCCTCCTCCCCCTCAGGGATTTGTTATCGTACCTTGATCTGGTGAGCTATGGATAAAGACAACACACTCCTCCCCGACGAGGAAATAAAGCCTGTGCGTATCAATGGCATAGAGCTTTCAAAACTTCAAGGCTCTGTCAAAATGACGGAAGAGCCTGAAAGAGAGTCCGAAATGGAGGAAGAGCCGCACCTCACCGACCGTGAGGTTATGGAGCATACAGCCTCTATATGGCAGTACAACCCCATTAAGGACGTAGGCATTGAAATGCACACGGAATATCACGCAAAGCACACCGTCACCGAAAGCGGTGAGCTGATAGCCGCCCGTGCAAGAGGAAAAAAGCACAAGCACGATGGTTCAAACTGTGACGACTGGTTTGAGACCGCTGTCGTCGACGACTGTTTTATCGCAGTTGCGGCAGACGGTGCAGGCTCAAAATCCCTTTCCAGAATAGGTGCAAGGATAACCTGCGAGAATGCGGTGGAATATCTTAAAAGCCACCTTTCAGAGCTTTTCTCGGCTGACCCTGACATAAAGACGGCTCTTGCCTCGGATATGTCAGATGATGTTTTTATGGCAGCCTGCGGAAAGATAGCTCCACTTGTGCAGAATGCGGCACGCAATGCGTTTGACGCCGTGATAAATCAACTCAAAAGCATATATAATGATAAAGCCCACAACGAACTTTTAGGAAGAAAGCCTATGCTTTCCGACTACTCCTCTACCTATCTTGCGGCTATCATCATTCCGCTGGAAATAAACGGCGAAAAGCACAGCTTTTCAGTAACCGCACAGATAGGCGACGGCTGTATATGTGCGATAGATTCAAAGGCTGATTCCCAGAGCTGTCTGAAACTTCTCGGCGAGGCTGACAGCGGTGCATTTTCGGGAGAAACGGATTTTCTCTCCGAAAAGACCGTAAATGATAATGTCATCACAGGAAAGACCCGTATAAGCCGTGGCAGATCGGATATATTTATGATAATGACCGACGGTGTAGCAGACGACTACTTCCCTGCTCATCCTATGGCAAAGCGACTTTATCTTGACCTGTGCCTTAACGGGATACTCCCTATGGAGGGCGACGCCTCTGTTGCAGAGCAGCCTGAACCTATACGCTTCCGCTCTGTAACGATGAGTCAGCGAAGCGTTGAGCTGCAATATGCTAAACAGCTTATCGGAGATACGGATAACAAAGACGCAATAAATATGCTTTGGGATAAAAAAGAATCGCTGAAATGCCACTCGCTTGAAGCCTATGGTATCTCCCTCGGAGATAAGCCGCAGGAAAGACTTCTTACTTGGCTTGATAACTATAACGAGCGTGGCAGCTTTGACGACAGAACTCTGATAATTATAAATCTAAACACAAAGGAATAATTATATGAACAGCGGTGAGATACGTTCCGCCACCCTCGAAAGCGGCGAAAAAATTGAATATGTTTTCGATGCAAACGCACCACGGGGCGGAATGAAGCATACTTTTTTCACTCCTGACAAAAAGTACGCCGTGCAGTTCTTCAATAATCCCCGTGACGCACAGAATCCGCAGATGCAGGACCGCATACGCAGTATCGTGTCGATATATAATCCCACCCTGTCCGAAAAGGACGGCGGTGCTTTGGGCAACACCGAAAAGACCGCAGACTATTTCAGAACGAAATTCTGCTGGCCTGTGGGAATCATCAAACAGCCCGAATTCGGTATCGTCTGCCCTACCTATCCGCAGAATTTTTTCTTCGGAAAGGACGCCTCCGCAGTGCTTAACCTTTCAGGCAAGGACAAACGGAGCAACTGGTTTACAGGCAGAAACCGAAAATACATATCCCAGCCGGAGCTTGGCGATTTCCGTATGATGCTGCGTACAGCGATAGGTCTTGCAAGAACGGTAAGACGTATGCATCAGGCGGGTCTTGCACACTCCGACCTTTCCTGCAATAACGTGCTGATAGACCCTAAAACAGGGTCGTCGGTAGTTATTGATATAGACTCCCTTGTGGTACCTAACAAGTACCCGCCCGAGGTCTGCGGAACGAGGGGATATATAGCACCTGAGGTACTCGCCACGATGGGCATACCCGACAGTACAAAACGCTGTCTGCCCTGTGTACAGTCAGATCTTCACGCACTTCCCGTGCTTATATATGAATACCTGTTTTTAAGACACCCCCTTATAGGGCCGAAGATATACAGTGCGGAATCCGCCGAGCAGGACGATTTCCTTGCTATGGGGCCTATGGCAACGTTCATAGAAGACCCGAACGACCGCAGCAATCGCCCTCCCGATCTAAAAGTTACTATCCAATCCCTTTCAAAGGGACTGGAACAGCTTTTTATCCGTGCATTTGTTGACGGACTGCACAATCCCGAGGAACGTCCCACCGCAATGGAGTGGGAATCAGAGCTTCTTCGTTCCTGGGACAGATTAAAACAGTGTGCCAATCCAAGATGTGAAAAAAAGTGGTTCATTCTCAGAGATGAGAATGCTCCGATCTGCCCGTTCTGCGGTACAAGGACGACCGACAGGATAATCCGCCTTGGTTTTAAAAGCGAGATGAGAGGCAGAAAAGGCGTTTTCAGAGAAAACAGCGAGATATTCGTCTATGACAATATGCCGCTGTTTGACTGGCACGTCTACTCAAACGTCCACAACGATGAAAAGGCAAGTAACGATATGCGTGCATATATATGCAGGTATAACGGTATGTGGCTACTTGTCAACAACGGTATTGAGGGAATGATATCCCCCTCGGGAAGGTTAGTTCCAAAGGGCAGTGCCGTTGAGCTAAAAGACGGAGCTGTTTTCCGTATGACAAACCGTGAAAACGGTCTGCTTGCGGAGGTATCCGTAACAAAACCCTGACAACGAAAGGAAAGAACAAATGAAGAACTTTGGTTTAACAGACAACGAAGTCGCTGAAAGCAAAGCAAAATACGGCGACAACAGTATGACCGAACAAGCCTCCGAAAGCTTTTGGGATAAGCTGAAAGGCAATCTCGGTGACCCGATGATAAAGATACTCATCGTTGCACTTCTCGTAAACGTAGTACTTGCGATACTTGGTATCACAGGTGTCATCGCAGAGGGTGCTCCCGAATGGTACGAGCCTGTCGGTATCTTTATCGCTATCGCACTGGCAACTCTTGTTTCCACATTCTCTGAATACAGAAACGAGAACGCATTCCAGAAGCTTCAAGAAGAGGCTTCCAGAATTATGTGTAAGGTCTACCGCAACGGCGTTATCACAGAGGTCGCTATCAACGACATCGTTACAGGCGACTGTGTACTGCTTCAAGCAGGCGACAAGATACCCGCTGACGGTATCCTCGTAGACGGCGACCTTAAAGTAGACCAGTCCGTCCTCAACGGTGAGAGCCGTGAGGCAAAGAAGATAACCATTCCCGAGGGCTGGACAGATACAGATGAATCCCTCAACTTTGATAATGAGCATAAGGTATTCCGTGGCTCTGTCGTATGTTCAGGCAACGCTGTTATGCAGGTTACCGTTGTCGGCGACAAGTCCGTTTACGGTAAGATAGCAAGTGAGCTTCAAGTAGACGATGACCGTGAAACACCTTTACAGGTTAAGCTTGGCAAACTTGCAGGTGCTATCAGTAAATTCGGTTACATCGGCGGTGTGGCTATCGCAGTTGCTATGCTGTTCGTAACAGTATTCATTGAAACAAACTTTGACCCCGCAAGTTTCTTTATCGGTGCTGACGGTGCATTCCAGTGGGTAGCT
The DNA here is from genome assembly GCA_045606505.1 of Oscillospiraceae bacterium. GTDB lineage: Bacteria > Bacillota > Clostridia > Oscillospirales > Ruminococcaceae > CAG-115. The sequence goes on along the minus strand of JAZUSC010000004.1, from coordinate 14,745 downwards.
ACACTTCAAGCTGTTATTGAGGCTGTAATGCTCGCAGTTATCATCATCGTAATGGCTGTTCCTGAGGGACTCCCTCTGATGATAGCTATCGTTTCCGCTCAGAATATGGGCAAGATGCTTAAAGACAACGTGCTTGTAAGAAAGGTAGCAGGTATTGAAACAGCAGGTTCTCTGAATATCCTCTTCTCCGATAAGACAGGTACTATCACAAAGGGTAAGCTTGAAGCCGTTGTATTCATCGACGGTGCAGTACAGGAATACAAGACCTGCTCTGATATCAAGGGCAAGTTAAAGGATATGATGACCCTCTCAGTTCACCACAATACACTCTCCCTTATTTCGGGCGAGGGCAAGGATATGAAGGTCATCGGCGGTAACGCAACAGAACGTGCTATCCTCGGCTTTGCGGCAACCGAGAAGTCCTCCGCAAATGTCAAGGAAGTCGGAAATATCCCCTTTAACTCCACAAACAAGTATTCCGCAACACAGGTAGAGGGCGACTACAACCTCTCCCTTATCAAGGGTGCTCCCGAAAAGATCCTTCAAAGATGCTCCCACTACTATGACGAAAACGGCGAAAAGCAGACATTTGATATGACTGCCCTCAACACTAAGATAGACGAACTTGCTAACCGTGCTATCCGTGTACTCGCAATCGCAACAAGCGAGGACGCTCTCGGCGAGGAATCCCTCCCCGACAGCAACAACTGGACACTGGTCGGCGTTGTCGGTATCCGTGACGAGGTACGTCCCGAGTCCGTTACAGCTATCGCTGAGGTACACGGTGCAGGCGTACAGGTAGTTATGATAACAGGCGACCGTAAGGAAACAGCGGTTGCTATCGCAAAGGAAGCAGGTCTGCTGACCTCCGACAGTGATGTTGTTCTCACTTCCGATGAACTTGCTAAGCTCTCCGATGATGAGATAAAGGAAAAGCTCAGAAATATCCGTGTTATCGCAAGAGCACTTCCCTCCGACAAGAGCCGCCTTGTAAGACTTGCACAGGAGCTTGACCTTGTAGCAGGTATGACAGGTGACGGTGTAAACGACTCCCCTGCCCTCAAAAAGGCTGACGTTGGCTTCGCAATGGGCGGCGGTACAGAGGTTGCAAAGGAAGCCTCCGACATCGTTATCCTTGACGATAACTTCAACTCTATCGACAAGGCTATCCTTTACGGACGTACTATCTTCAACTCTATCAGAAAGTTTATCATCTTCCAGCTTACCATTAACGTTGCAGCAGTGCTTATCAGCTTTATCTGTCCTCTGCTTGGTATGGAAAATCCCCTCTCCGTTATCCAGATCCTGTGGGTAAACCTCGTAATGGATACACTTGCGGCACTGGCATTCGGCGGCGAGCCGGCTCTTTCCAGATATATGAAGGAAAAGCCCAAGCACCGCTCCGAGCCTATCGTAAGCAAGAATATGATGAGCCAGATCGGTGCAGGTGCAGGCTGGACATTTATCTTATCTCTGCTTATGCTTATTGAAATTGGAACAACGACAGTATTTGAAATTCAAACAAAACACGATGATAACTCTGTTACTACAACTGTACAAGAGTATACAAACACGATATTTGAAGAATTTGAAATAATCACTACCGACATTCCAAATCTTGATGAAAACCAAACTATCGTTTCTGCGATTGACAGAAGTACAGGTAATGAAATAACCCTTGAAGAAACAACAAACAACGGTAAGGGTTTCCACGCTTATCTGCATACCGCATACTTTGCATTCTTCATCTTCATTGCTGTATTCAACGCATTCAACGCAAGAACAGAGAAGATAAACATCTTCGACAACATCGCAAAGAACAAGGGCTTCCTTATCGTATTCGGCATTATCGCTGTGGTTCAGGTGATTATGGCTTATGTTGGCGGCTCTATCCTCGGCGGTTACGGTCTTGTGGTTTCTGAGTGGCTGCTTATCCTCGGTATGGCTATCACCATTATTCCCGTGGATCTTATCAGAAAAGCTATCGCTAACGCTGTAAGCAAAAAGTAATTAAAACAAATTACCTGCGGGCGGCTGTCACGCCGCCTGTGGGAAATATATTTAAATTCAGGAGGAAAATAAAATGCCCGTTAATCTTTCAAAAGGTCAGAGAGTAAGTCTTGACAAGTCTGTTACTATGGCTAGAATAGGCCTTGGTTGGGATATCAACCGCTACGACGGCGGTGCGGATTTCGACCTTGACGCCTGCGTATTCCTGCTTGGTTCCAACGGTAAGGTTCTTTGCGACGAGGACTTTGTATTCTACAATAACCTTACTGCAAGAAACGGTGCTGTCGTTCATACAGGCGACAACCGTACAGGCGAGGGCGACGGCGACGATGAGGCTATCATCATCGACTTTACAAAGATCCCTCCCGAGATCGAAAAGATCGCTGTTACTGTAACAATCTTTGACGCACAGGCAAAAAATCAGAATTTCGGACAGGTTTCCAACTCCTACGTAAGAGTTGTTAAGATCGACAATCCTGACGATGTAAACGGCGAGGAAACTCTCCGCTTTGATCTTGTTGAGGAGTTCTCTATCGAAACCGCTCTTGTTGTATGCGAGATCTACCGTTACAACGGCGACTGGAAATTCAATGCGGTTGCAGCAGGCTATCAGGGCGGTCTTGAAGCTCTGTGCAGAGCATACGGAGTAAATGTATAATATAAAATAAGTATTCACACGGAGGTCAGCGGCTATGGCTGAAACGATAAACGATATACTTTCCCGAACACCGTCGGGCGGCACTGCGGTGCTTCCCACGGGCGAATTTGAAGGGCCTGTATACATAACCAAGCCGCTAAGACTTGTCGGCAACAATACAACGATATGGGCAAAGCGTGGCAGTGTCATTGAGATAACCACATCAGGTGCGGTTATCGAAGGACTCCGTGTGGAGCTTACAGAGGGCGACCTTAACGGCTGTGCGATAAAAACCAGCGGTCATACTGAGGTGCGTGATGTTGAGATACTCGGCGGTTGCTCAGGCTTTGGGGCTGAGGATTCACCCTTTGATATCCCAAAGACCATTGATCTCGGCAGCTTTGCCGCTGATGAAACAAACACATTCATACTGAAAATAAACGTACCCACCGACTCAGAGATAGAATGCAGTACATCGGGACTGAGCTTTTCTCCCACTAAGCTTACTGCGGGACTAAATGAGATTACTGTTACGGTAAACTCTCTTAATTCTATGACCTATCTCTATGCAGAGGTGCTTATAAAGTCGATTTTCAAACGACGTATCTACATAAGCGGACGACCGAAACAGGGTGTTGACAAAGCCAAAAATAAACTCATTTACGAGGCAGCAGAGCATATCAGCGTATCCGCCGTCGCTCAATCCACCCCTGCAACAGATGTGATATCCGTAAACTCCCCTGCCCCTGTATACGATATGCCTATCCTCGATATGAGAAGAGGTCAGCGTGTATCTCTGTATCAGTACATCGGCAATAAATGCAGCGTGGAATTCAGCTGTATAAAGCCCGACTCAATGGAAATCGACCCCTACATCTTCCTGCTTGACAAAGATGAAAAGGCTTTCGGAGAAAGAGGACTTGTATTCTTCGGAAATGAATGCTCTGAAAACGATAGCGTCCGTTTCTGCCCCGCAGACGGACATATTGAGATAGACTTTGAAAAGGTTGACTACCGTGTACAGAGAATAACCCTCGCCTACTCTATCTACGCAGGAGGAGCAGGAAAGAACTTCTCACAGATACGTGCCCCCAAGATAACCATATCTGCAGGCGGCACTGAGCGTATCACCTATATGATGTACAACCTCAGCACTGAGGTAACAGTGGTAGCTATGGAATTCTACCTCTACAAGGGAGAATGGAAAGTATCCGCAGTTGGTTCAGGCTTCCGTGACGGACTTGTAAAGCTTTGCAACAATTACGGCATAGAGGTAACGGACTGATGTTTAATAAGCAATTTTCTTTTTAGGAGGAAAGTCACGTAATGGCAGATTTCAAGAGATATGTCGGCTACGAAAACGCCGATGTGTTCCGCAGCTTTCTGATAGACAGCTATGTTGCGGTTCAGAAAAACGGGCTTTTCTTCCAGCAGAAGCTCCCTATGGCGACCACGACGGAGATATCCGCCGCAGCCACATATACAGCAGCGGACTTTGACGACGCAGCAGCAATAAAGCAAGGTCTTGACAGCTGGTTAAACAGTCAGCGGATACAGTGCGACAGTGCAGCTGTTTCAAAGATCCTTGCAGAGGCTATACAGACCTGCGGAGCTAATAAAAAGAACAGCTATTTCGTTATCCTGTGCTGGCTTATAAAATACCTTGCTGCAAAGCCTCAAAAGCTTATGTACATAGGTGCAGCTACGCTCCGTGAGTTGTATTTTTTGTATATGATGAGCCTTGCAGGTGTTGAGATAATATATATTTCCTACGGCGAGGACACCGATTTCCTGAACTTCGCATACAGGGACAAGCTGACTAATGTTACAGGCCCTAAAAATATGAGGGTGCAGATAGATTTTGCAACCCTTGACCTAAGCAAAGAGCAGCAGCTTAGCGATATGCGTGCTGCCGCTGAAAAATACGACGGCATAGTCGTAAGGGCGGATACTACCGCCGCAGGAGTATTTCAAGATTTCATCGTGTCTCATAAGGATCGTGTGATAAGGCGTGGCGGAGTTTACACAGATGGCTGCGAGATACCTGTGTACTTTGCAGGACTTATAGGCTATGACGAGGAAGCTGTATATACCAATATGCTCCTGCAATTCAAGGAGAGTTTTGCGGGACTTAAAAAGCAGCTTATCTTCATAGAAAAAACTATGGAGAACCCTAATGCCGAGGAGGTAAAAGCTCTTGGCAATATCCCACGCAGCAGTGCGAAAGAAATGATCGACGCAATGACGCTGCTGATAAAGCTGAACGGCGACCCGCTCAGGACAGCCCTTGCACAAAAGGCACTGAAAGAGATGCTCAACGAGCTTTTCACGGGCAATCCGACAGTTATCAGCAACTATGGCAATAAGTTTATAACGTGGCTGTATCGCTGCACTCAGGCAAGAAAATACGCAGTCCAGTATGAGGATATCCCTGTTATACTTTATTACGGAGATATCTCCCAATCCGAGCTGTACTTCCTGAACTTTATGTCACGCTGCGGCTTTGACGTTATCTATATCACTCCGAACAAGAATAATCTTGATATGGCTGTTGATAAAAACCTCAACAACCGTATGCAGATATTCCAGCTGCCGCAGACTAAGGAAAGCGGTAAATTCCCCGATAAGCCGATAAAAATGAAAATGGCAACGGTTGCATACTCCGCCGAGCGTGAGCTTGACGAAATGCTCTACAATGGCGACGCAGGTATCTTCCGCAGCTTCCAGTTCCCGAACTCTCAATCAGTGACGCTAAAAACCACCTTTGAGGAGATAGGCATACTGTGGGAGCAGGAGTCAAAATTTCGAACAGGCTTTGCGGTAAACGGAAATCTTGTAAGCGTTCCGAATATCTTTGCCAAGATAAGCGGTGTAAATAACGGAAATGTCGGTGCATATTGGGACGAGGTTAGGAGTAGGCTCACCCCCGAAACGCTCCTTTACATCAAAGAGAATAAGCCGCCAGTTGACGGAGATCTTGACCTTTCAGTGTATCGTCAGTTCTACCGAAATGGTGAGATAGACATCGAAAAACTGAAAAGCTCTAACCTGAACAAATTCAGCTATCTGCCTGACAGAATACAGGACTTTATACTGTATAAGTTCCAAGAGGCGGTAGAAAGTGGCTTTTTAAAACTGGAAGGTGATGACCTTATGTGCAATATCCTGCACTACGGTCTTAGCCTTGAAAAAGATCTGCTTAAAATATTACAGAGATTTGACTTTACAAAGCAGATTCCAAAGCTTATATATATTGACGCCGTGGAGGAGACATTCTCCGTTGAAGAGTGCATACGATTGATTCTGTGCAATCTTTTCGGCTTTGATATACTTATCTATACCCCGACAGGGTATAAAAACCTTGAAACGTTTGTAAACAATCAGGCGTTCGAGGAGCATACTATGAATGAGTTTCTGTACAACTTGGAGGTTCCGAAGCTAAAAATTCCCTCCGACGACAAAAACAGCGGATTTTTCGGAAAGCTGTTCAGGAAAGGATAAATTACTATGGGATTACAATTCACACCCGGTGCACAGGTTCAGCCCGCAGCTGACGCAGTTGTTGAAACAACAGGTACTGTTGTTCAGACACCCGAGTCTATCGCTCTCGACAAGCAGATCGAAGAAGTAAAGAACTTCAACATCGTTGTAAAGACCGAAGAGATTAAGCAGCAGCTCGCAACAAGCAAGGAGATCGACCAGCTCGTAAGCACTATCAACGTAAACGATGCTAACACTATCGTTAAGTTTGGTGCAGAGGCTGCTGAGGAGATATCCAAGGCTTCCGATCAGGTGCTTAACTCTATGAGCATTTCTCAGATCAACGATACAGGCGTTATGCTCAAAAACCTTGCAGCTATTATGGATCAGTTCGATATCGACGAGCTGAAAGACGAAAAGCCCGGTCTGTTCACAAACCTCAAAAAGAAGCTTGAAAAGATCCTCAACAAGTACAACACAATGGGTACAGAGATCGACAAGATCTATGTACAGCTCAAACAGTACGAAACCGAGATAGAGGCTGCAAATACAAAGCTTGACAATATGTACGAGGCTAACCTCGGCTATTATCAGCAGCTTGTTAAGTACATTATGGCAGGTGAGCAGGGCGTTAAGGAGCTTGACGCTTTCATCGCAGAGTACGAGCAGAAGGTTGCAGCAAACCCCGATGACGGCACTATCCGTATGGATCTTTCCAACCTCCAACAGATGCGTGAGATCCTCGATCAGCGTGTAATGGATCTTAAAGTTGCTGAGAACGTTGCTATCCAGACAGTTCCTATGCTGAAAACAATGGAATACTCCAACCTTAACCTTGTAAGAAAGATCAACTCCGCATTCATCATCACAATGCCTGTATTCAAGCAGGCACTGGCTCAGGCTATTATGCTGAAAAGACAACGTATCCAGGCTGAGTCCCTCAATGCACTTGACGAAAAGACAAACGAGATGCTTATCAAGAATGCTCAGAACACTGTAAATCAGAGTAAGGCTATCGCAGCTATGTCCGCAGGTTCTTCCATTAAGGTAGAAACATTGCAGCAGACCTGGCAGACTATCGTTACAGGTATCGATGAAGTTAAGGCTATCCAGGATCAGGCTCGTGAAAAGCGTAAGCAGGACGCTGTGGCTCTTGAACAGATCAAGGAAGATTACAAGAAGCGTATGAAAGCTTAATTACACAAACATAAAAATTTCAGCCCTCCCATTTTCGGGAGGGCTGATGTTATTTATCATACTCGTGAAGCACTTTTAAAAGCTCCGCAGCGTGTATCGCCTCGTCCTCAGCGTACTTGCTGAACATTGCAGATATCTGCTTACTGTCTGATGTTTCGCCAGCATAGGACTGATAATCCCTAACAAGCTCAGTGGAATTCTGCCACGCACGAAGCACCCTGTCACGGGCGGTTATTTTAAGTCCGTTTTTGTCGGTCATATCGCACCTCCGAAATTTACTTCTAAGGTATTATGTACCGCACCGTACAGAATTATTCTTCAACTGACCTTTCAATCAGCCGCCAAGTCTTATCATTTCATCTATGCAGTGACGTGCCTTTGCCGCTGTGTCCTCATCAAAGGTTATCTCAAAGCCACCCTTACCGCATACAGCATTGTAAACATCAACAAGGGTCGTTATCTTCATATCACCGCAGATAAGCTTTTTAGAGAGATTATAAAACTGCTTGTGGGGCATCTCATATTGCAGCTGCTCGGTAATGCTTATCTCTGTGCCAATGATAAACTGCTCTGCGTCAGACTTCCTTGCATAGTTGATTATTCCTGATGTTGCTCCTATGTAATCCGCTCCCTCGCATACCGCAGGAGGGCATTCGGGGTGGACAAGGAACTTTGCCTCGGGATATCTGTCCCTTAAAAGCTTAACGTCATTTGCGGTCATCTTTCCGTGTACAGGACAGCCGCCATTCCACAAAACGATATTCTTTTCGGGATAAGCATTCTGCACGAATGCACCAAGATTAGGGTCGGGGATAAACAGTATGTTTTTATTTTCGATCTTTCCTACTATCTCAACGGCAGATGAGCTTGTAACGCATACATCGGTAACAGTTTTAAGTGCCGCAGTCGTGTTAATGTAGGATACAACAGCATAATCGGGGTGAGTCTGTCTGAAAGCCGTGACCTCCTCGGGAGTGAATTGCTCAGCCATAGGACAGCCTGCGTCCTCAGAGGCGATAATAACGGTCTTATCGGGAGATAGAAGCTTTGCGGTTTCAGCCATAAAACGCACACCGCACATCAGTATGGTCTTGTTCTTTACCTTCTGAGCCTCTACGCTGAGCTTGAAGCTGTCGCCCACTATATCAGCTACCTCGCAGATATCACGTGTCTGATAGCTGTGTGCAAGTATGCATACATCGTTTTCCTTTTTAGCCTCGATTATTTCCTTTTGGAGCTGTTCAACCGTCATATTGACCTCCCTATGGTGTTATTCTTCCGATTTTTCCTTTATTTCCAGTCTTACCTTTCCTATGCGGAGGTTTTCCGCCTCCAAAACAGTAACGACAAAGTTTTCGCTCTCGTGAGCGTCACCGCTCTTTGGTATACTTCCGAAAAGTTCAAGCACCCAGCCTGCTACTGTATGAGCCTCGCTTGTGATATCAAGCTCCACATCACGGGAATTGAAATATCTTCTTAAAGAATTGAGAGATACATCTCCGTATATCTCATATACACTGTCGGAAACAGGTGTTACGGGAGCTTTGACCTCGTCGCTCTCGTCCCATATCTCGCCCACGAGCTCTTCAAGAATATCCTCCATAGTAACGATACCCAGAGTACCTCCGTGCTGGTCAAGTACTACGCTTATATGACATTTCTGCTTCTGCATAGTCTTTAACACTTCGGATATCTTTAACAGGTGCGGCAGATAGATAGTTTCCTGTAAGATACTGCGGATAGTAAGCTCCTCGCCGCTTTTTTCGTATGCCTTGAAGAAATCCTTTTCTGTGATTATACCTATAATATTATCAAGAGTTTTTTCATACACGGGCATACGGGAATATTCCTCGGAAAGGAACTTCTCTCTTACCTCTGCTATGCTGTCTGATATCTCCACCGCAACAAGACGCACACGGGGAGTGATGATCTCATCTACGGTTATCTCGTCAAATTCCAATGCACTGCGTACAAGGTTTGACTCCTGCGTTTCAAGAACACCCTCGTCCTCGATCTCATCAATGATAACTTTAAGCTCTTCCTCTGTCATACTGACAGTTTCCTTTTGGTGCATCATCTTAGCAACACCTTTTTTCAGCAGAATAAACAGTGCCGAAAAGGGGGTAAAGATTATCATCAGAAAACTGATCGGAACAGCCGCAATTATACTGAAACTCTCTGCGTTATCCTTGGCAATACTTTTCGGAAGCACCTCGCCGAATATCAGTACGACAACGGTCGTAACGATAGTGGAAACAAGAGAGCCATACAGATCGCCCGACATAGGGCTGATATTATTCATAAGGTTGATAGTAAGCAAAGTCGCTATTGACGAGCAGGCGATGTTTACTATATTATTTCCGATAAGTATCGTTGTAATGGTCTTATCGTATTTCTTTACTACCTTTAAAGCACGTTCAGCACCTCTCGAACCATTGTCTGCCATACTTTTCAGACGTATCTTGTTCGCGCTCGAAAGTGCCGTTTCAGACGCTGAAAAGAATGCTGAAAGTGCAATAAGTATAACTATTAAAATCACATCTACCATAACGGTCTATATTATCCTTTCTCACCCTGTCCTTATGTCCAGTTTTTCCATATTTCAGGCTTGTATCCCGTTGTAGCCTGCTTTCCGTTTCTTACGATCGGGGTCTTGTAAAGTTTGGGGTCCTCTGCAAGTTTTTCAGGCTTTGCGTCATCGTAGAGATATTTTATATCCGCATAGTTCTTTGCATTCTCGTCGATAACAGCGTCTATGCTTCCGCCAAGAGCCTTGACTACACTGTCAAGCTCTCCCCTGCTAAGACCTTTTGAGAGTATATCTATGAACTGATATTTTATCCCTCTCTCCTTAAAATAACGCTCTGCCTTTTTGGTATCAAAGCACTTCGATTTTCCGAATATCTGTATATTCATATCGTCACCTTATCAAGAACATATTCCTTTATTGCTTTTGTAACGCCGCCGTTGTTATTTGTGTCGGCTATATGGTCTGCAATGCTTTTTATATAGTCGTTGCCGTTTGCCATTGCAAAGCTTACTCCTGCTGTCTGCAACATATCTGTATCATTGTAGTAATCGCCGAATGCCATTACCTCGCTTCTGCCTATACCTATAAGTTCTGAAAGCTTTTTCAGTGCAGTGCCTTTGCTTACGCCGCCACGCATAACATCCATCCATATAGGCCCTGAAACCTGTATATTCAGCCTGTCGCCAAATACAGCGTCAAGGGCGGGTTTTCCACGCTCCTGTGCTCCCTGCACGTCACATACGGCGAGTTTATATATCGTATCGTTTATAGAAAGCAGATCATCACATTCTATGTGGTTTTTGTAGAACTTTGCTACCTCCCTGTCAAACTCAGGGTCACAAGGCAGGTGATATGTTCCGTTCACTGCACAAACAAGCAATCTGAATCCGCCTATATCCTCCGCTGTCTTTACAAACTCCTCAAAGGTCTGCCTGTCAAGCGGTGTGATGTCTACCGTTTTTCCCTCGTGAACTATGTACGCTCCGTTGTCGCATATAAAGTCAAGTTTTGTAAGGTATTCCTCTGGAAACAGGTGCGACAAAGCCGCGTATGTCCTGCCGCTCGCAACAGTGAACTTAATCCCCCTGTCGCAAAGCCTGTCAACCGTTTCAAGAAAGTCCACAGGCAGCTGCTTTTTGTCGTCAAGCAGCGTCCCATCCATATCAGATGCTATCAATTTAATCATATCTTTTGTCCTCATCTACACATTAAATACAGCGATTTTTTTGGTTTCCGTCAGGAAATCGGCGACCCTCCGTCGCCGAAGAAAAAATTGCAGTAATATTGCTCATTTTATATATTCTTATTGTAAATTTCCCTTAGGATATCCATACAGCAGTTCGCTATTATATATCGGAGTATCAAAATGCTTTATCGCCTCGGTGATATCATAAGCAAAATCCTCGGGAATATCCTCATTTTCAATAAAGCTCTCCAAAGCTGTAAGAAAAGTACGTTTCAGCATAGCCTTGTCCTTTAACATCACCTTCATCGGCACACGTCTGCCCGTGTCCGCATTGCGTAGATCTGCAATATCGTGATCCAGCAGATTCATTATCCTGTATATGCTGTCACAGCTGTTTGAGCCGAATAGAAGCTGATGATAGATCGTTGCCCTGCAAAGTGCGGCAATATTTATCTCCTTTAACATAACCTCGTGAACAGACATCAGCGTAAACACGAATTCCTCGATCGAAGCATAGTTGTCGGAGATACCCAAACTCATAGTAATACTGTCAACATTCGCCTTTGAAAACTTTATTGCAGTATCCAGTGCGGTCTTATATCTATTCATAGGACATATATCAACAGGGACAGGAATTGCATTTTTAACAGCACGGATATAATTTGCCGCTGTGGAAAAGCTCTCCAATGAATAGCTGCCTCTAAGCCTTACAAGTGAAATATCACTGCTAAGCTGGGTCTGTGCAAGTTTCATAAGTGGCATAGAAAACTCCTGTGAAGCAGGCAGTTCAAGTATGACAGGTGCATTCACCTTGATACGCTTTTTAAGGTCTGGCAATGTGACCACAACATATTTGAAATCAAAAACCTCAGACATCTCAGCAAACATAGGGTCGCCCAGTCTGAAAATATAGCCTACACCGTCGGGAAGCTCGGTCATTTTCATAATCGTGCGGAAATCAAGCTCCACATACTTTATCCCTGCCTCTGCAAGAGCCTCTATATAATGTTTGATATGTTCGGGACTTGCAGCCTTGTCCAGTGGAAATGTGCAGAGGCTATTATCTATCAATACGGTCTTCATATATTTTATCCTTTCAAACCAACAGGCTCACACTGTCAAAAACATTTTCTGACAACAGGCATTTTCATCTATCGTAAATAACATACTGTTTTAATTATATCATAATCTCCGCCATATATCAAGCGGAAAGTGTTACCCAAAAAACCAACAAAGAAAAGTTTTTTTGTGCTTTTCAACAAGAGCGTATTTGCGAACTGTTTAAGGGGTTGCAATTATAAGAAAAAAGATGTAGAATAAGAATAGTCTGAATAATTCTTTTACAAAGGTGAATATGCGAAATTTCTATTATATAATAATGGGCGGCACTGGTTTATATCTGATGATACAACTTGTTGCCTACATGTTCTACGGAAAGATCTTTTTCCGAAATACAGGGATACTGTTCCAGAACAGCAAGGATAGATACTGGCTGCAAATGGTATTTCCCAGTAATCTTCTGCTGCTTATAGTTTTTCTGTTTACATCTGCGTTCTTCGGATTTCTGCTTGACCTTGCAAGTGTCGTCAGTTGGCTATCCCTCCCGTTTGGTGCGGTAGGAGGTCTTGCGGTGAATTTTCTGCTTAATACTGCGATCATTCCGCTTTTTTATAAACAGCATAACAAAGGAGCTCCCACTGATATGGAACTTGACGGTGCTGAGGGTATCGTGATAGAGGACATATACCCAAAGGACTACGGGAAGATAGAGGTTAAAAACGGCGGCAGACCTTATATCTTTGACGCTGTATGTGCAAACGAAAAACGTATACTTCAAGGCGAAAAGGTAATTGTTATTTACGCACAGGAGGGGCTATGCTTTGTCGAGAGCGAGGAGCGTTTCTGTGACGTGCTTTTCGAGGACGAAGATACATCACATCTCATATAAAAAGGAACGATTATGACCGAATATATACAAAGCATAGACTGGACTATCCTGAACTATATACAGGCTGAACTTAAATGTCCTTTTCTTGATTTTGCAATGCCTGTTATTTCATCTGTTGCAAACGTAGGAATAATATTCTTTGTTGCAGCGGGAGTTATGCTGTTTTTCAAAAACTATCGTCGTTGCAGCGTAAATATCCTGTTGTGCCTTGCAATAGGTGCTGTAATTGCAAACATTATCCTCAAACCGCTTATCGCAAGGGAGCGTCCCTGCTGGGTCAACGAGGAAATAGAGCTGCTTGTTTCAGTGCCACAGGATTTTTCTTTTCCCTCGGGACATACGCTGCACTCCTTTATGGTCGCCGCAGTAATATTTATGTATGACAAATGGATTGGAATTCCCGCACTGATACTTGCAGTTATGATCGCATTTTCAAGGCTGTATCTCTATGTTCATTTTCCGTCAGATGTTCTGTGCGGTGCGTTACTGGGAGTTGTTATTGCTGTGGGCGGATATTATCTTACAAAGCTTATTATCAGCAAAAATCAAAAACTAAGCGTTCTTTTACCAGAACGGAAATAAACAAAAAGGGCAGGTTCCGACCTGCCCTTAATTCTTTTTGCTTTAAATTATTTAAGAGAGTTTACAAGATCTCTTGTATCACGAGCGATAAGAAGCTCCTCATTGGTGGGAACTACCCAAACCTCTACCTTAGAGTCGGGAGCGGAGATCTTAGCAAGCTTACCTCTAAGACCTGCGTTTGCATTCTCATCGAGCTTGATACCGAGAACTTCCATATTGCGGCAAACGTCAGCACGGAGATCGTCAGAGTTCTCACCGATACCGCCTGTGAACAGGACAGCGTCCAGACCGTTCATTGCAGCTGCGTAGGAGCCGATGTACTTCTTGATCTCGTAGCGGAGCATCTCGCCTGCGAGGATAGCCTTCTTGTCGCCCTTCTCTGCGGCAGCGGAGATATCTCTGTTATCGCTGGAGATACCGGAGATGCCGAGGAAGCCGGACTTCTTGTTGAGGTAGCTGCTCATCTCGGAGGGGGTCATGCCCATCTTGTCTGCTACGAATGTAACAGCGGAGGGGTCAACGCAGCCGGAGCGTGTGCCCATGATAACTCCGTCCAGAGGAGTGAAGCCCATGGATGTATCAACGGACTTGCCGCCGTCAACTGCTGTGATGGAGGAGCCATTACCGAGGTGGCAGGATACGATCTTCAGATCCTTGATGTCCTTGCCCATCGCCTCTGCCAGAGCCATGGATACGAAACGGTGGGATGTGCCGTGGAAGCCGTACTTTCTTACGTGGTACTTCTCATAGCACTCATAGGGCATACCGAACATATATGCCTTCTCGGGCATTGTCTGGTGGAATGCTGTATCGAATACAACCACCTGAGGTGTTGTTGCGGGAATTACCTTCTTGCAAGCCCACAGAGCCAGTGCGTGGGGGTGGTTATGTACGGGAGCAAGCTCAGCCAGATCGTCGATCTGCTGGATAACTTCGTCTGTTACCAGTGTGGTCTTGTCGAAGATCTCAGCACCCTGCACGATTCTGTGACCTACTGCGTAGATCTCGTCCATGCTGTCGAGAACCTTGCCCTCGCCTGTGGTGAGTACCTCTACCAGCTTCTCAAAAGCCTCTGTATGTGTGGGGAATGTGCAGTCGATGTCGATGACCGCACCCGTGTTTGCTGTGTGCTTGATGTGACCGTCGATACCGATACGGTCGCAGTTACCCTTAGC
>JAZUSC010000003.1:0-6735 GCA_045606505.1 Oscillospiraceae bacterium | reverse complement strand
ATCTTTCTTATTGGATAACTGATGAAAAAGAGGAAGAGCTTCAGTGTTATTTCAATATTTCCGATAAAGGTCTGACCATACAAAATGTGCTCAACGGCTTGGGGCAGATGCACTTGCCGGCTACAACGAATGAAAATGCAGCTTATGGTGTTGACCTGTTCGGGAGCATCCCCGACAGCACTGCGGTAGAATACCTCTCCCAGCTGGAAAAATGCGAGGGCTTTGCCGATACTCTTGATATGGGGGCAGACGCGGTTATTACAGACCTTGACAGCGATGGAAGTCCAGAGCTTATCATTCAGATATGCTCTATGATATCTGTTTCCGATGTATTCGGTATTGATGAAAACGGTGCCTATCGTGCTACTGTAAGCAAGGACAGTATAATTTCCGAAAATACGGGCGATGTATCGTATATCGGCGAACCCCCTGTGTGCTGTATAATTGACAGAGAGCCGCAGTTTTATTCGAGGTACTGGTCGGGCGGCTCCTGCGGTGGCGAGGGCGGCTGGGCAAGGCTCACTCTTTCCGACAGAGAGATAAAGACCGAGCCGCTTGCACAATACGGAATGCACAGAGAAGGCTTTGCACAGGTCTATGAATATACTGGCTTTGAAAACGAGGAGGAATATAATAAATATATCGAGGACTTTTTTTCACATCACGAAGCTGCCCCTGCTGTAAGATTCAGATTTCTGGATGTGGAACATTCCGAGTACAGAGCTTTGCTCCTGCAGCAGCTTGAAAAGTATTTTACGGAATACAAGAGCGAGAATTCTTTTGAATCCTATCTCGCCTCATATACCGAAAAGAATGGATTTCCTCCCTACGGAGTTTTTATTGACGACATAAACGGCGATGGTCAAGACGAAATGGTGTTGCACATCAATCCTTTCGGTAATCTGGAC
Organism: Oscillospiraceae bacterium; assembly: GCA_045606505.1. Lineage (GTDB taxonomy): Bacteria > Bacillota > Clostridia > Oscillospirales > Ruminococcaceae > CAG-115. The sequence goes on along the minus strand of JAZUSC010000003.1, from coordinate 5,827 downwards.
ATACTCTATATGAAGAACGGAGCTGTGAAGGTCGTAAACTGCGAGGTCATGTCGCAGTGGGGAAACACATGGTACGACAGCGGCAAAAACCGTATCATAAATATGTATTTCTACGGGCATACCGAGGGTACGATGGGTGCATACGAGTATTATGTCTATGACTGGAACGGCGAGGATTACATCATTACGATGCACCTTGAACAGGCGGCAGGGTATTATGAACGTGAGACTGACGGTGTCACTAAATCGGATAATTTTATCCACGGACAGTCTTATCTCAATGGCAAGGAAATATCAACCGAAAGGTTCGAGGCGCTTCACGCTGAACTGCTGAACTCAATGACAGCTGAAAACAGGTTTGATATCATTCCATCAGGTGCAACTGAAACAGACGAAGCTCTGAAAAAGGAACAGGAGGAGCAGTATAATGCCTACCTTGAAGAAAAACTGTATTCTCCGCAGATGACTTATACTGAACAGGAGCACTCTTTCAGTGATGTGAAAACACTTCCTGCAAAGCCGCAGGGTCTACGCATTGCAAAAATAGAACTCGACGAAAACGGTGCAGATACGGCTCTTGATAAAACCACAGCAAGCATTGCGCTGAACTATCTGCGTTCCTCTGAAAGCTATAGCAAAACCGCAGAAGCACTGAAAGGCTCGTGTGGCAGATACTATATTGGTGATATCGAGCTTACCGCCAGAACGAACGAGAATTATCAGCCTGAAATAACCATAGTGCAGTCATATTCGCTTGACCTTGACTGCAACGGGAAAAATGAGCATTTGGTCATTCTTCGATACCTTGACCTTTCCCCTGAATTTATCCCCTACGAAACAGATTGCTGCGTTTTTGTATCTGATAAAGGAGAAGCAGAGCTTTTGATAGAAAAGGCAGTTTTTCTGAAAATAGGTGTTATCAGGGGCGATGAAGTGCAGCATATCTGCTTTGAGGCAGGCTGTAATAATACAACCAGCTTTTTCAGCATTTATTCTTTGAAAAACGGAAAACCATATAAAGAGCTTGAGGAATGGAAAGCACTCGGCATATCCGACGGCGAAATAAAGCTTACGACGCAACTGAACGAATATTATGCCGCATACGACCTTGACAAGGAAGAGTATGTCTTATATACCTTGAACAACGAAACTCCTGAACAAAAAGCTGAGGAACTTTCGGGCAAAGTACTGGAATATATCGGAAGCGACACAGCACAGCTTGCTTTGATAAAGCATAGCGACACCTATGATTACTGGTGTTTTAGCGATGGTAAGGCTCGACTTGTGCTGTCATCAAAGATATCGGATGATGTAAGCAGTGTTGTGTACACCGAGGACGGTGTTTCCTTTCTCGTTATGTTTGAGAATATAATCGGCGGTGCAATGCCTGCAAGCATAGTCACACTGCAAAATGGTGAGCCGCTGATACTTTCCGAATATGACGGCGAAGCATCTCCGCGTCTATGGTGGTGTCCCTATGGAGAGATGATATGCAAAAGAGGAAACGGAGTTTCAGCAGGAAGTGTTAATGTCATTCCGTATCACTGGGACAAGGACAGCAATGACTTTGTACCCTACAAACTGACAGAGATAACAAAAGAGGAGCTTCGTGAACTTGATACCCAAGGCATTGTCCCTGATATCGACAGTGCGATATCAATCTATCGCAGGGAAAATGGACTTATACACGTTAATTATGCCGAGGTTTATCAAGCAAATATGGGCAGCACCGTAACCGCAAGTATGACCTTTGTTCAGACTGAAAACGGTCTGCGTGAATATGAGTTTGATGCTGATCTGAAATATGGTTTATTTGTGGAAGCGTTGACAGTTACTGAATAGATAAATCCGCGACGATAACCTTTTCAAGAGTTTTTTTACAGTCCTAATCACCGCCTCTGTCATTGGCTGCATTTTTAGTATTTGCACTTTTTTATCGGGTATTCCCATTTACACAGTTTATTTTTCAGAACCTCCCGTACGGGTCACCATCAACATTTGCTCACATTTGGCTTAATAAAGCCGATTGTGAGCTTTTATTTTGCTCTGAAAAAGCCGTTGTCCGCTACTGTGAAAATTTTATTGCAGAGTGCATTTGTTATGCACCCTGCTTTTCTTTTTCAGAAAGCCAAAAGCTCCGTCCATTGCCTCCGCTACTCTTGCCTGTGCGGTCTGGAATTGGTGGCAATATACATTCAAAGTCGTTGACGAGCAGCAATGTCCTAATGCTCCCGAAACGGTAGTTACATCAAGTCTTGCCGAAATAAGCGAGTTTGCCGTAAAGTGCCGAAAGCTGTGCAGACCGTAGAACGGCAGGTTGTTATTCTCGCAAAATTCACTTAACCAGCCGTAGGGCGTCTGATTGTTCATCGGCTCACCGTTCCATTTTGTGAATAATCTGTCCGTTTCTACCCATTTATCGCCGCAGTTAAGAGCTTGTTCGTCCTGCTCTGTTTTAAGTTCTTTGAGCATATCCATAATGCTGTCCGCTAATTTCAGAGTACGCTGTGAACGCTTGGTTTTGGTGGTATCGGTGTATGTACCACGCTCGGCGGTGTATTTCGATGTACGGCGAACGCAGATTATGTTATGCTCGAAATCAATATCTTTCCATTCAAGACCTAACATCTCGCTGCGCCTGAAGCCGCTGTAAGCAATCAGATAGAAGAAAGCCTTGTACTTTATCGGCTCACTGGAGAGCCTTGTCAAAAGCAGGTCCATTTCTTCCTGTGAGTATATCTGCTTTTCCTTTACCTCGCCTTTGGGTATCGTAACCTTTGAGCAGGGATTATCGGAAAGCAAGTCCATTTTCACCGCATAGCTGAACACATCTGAAACAAAGTTCAAGTTGTGTCGGATAGTTTTCGGAGTAAGCGGCTTGCCCGTCTTTTCATTAGCTCCCTCTTTTGCAAGGGAGTTCACGAATGCACCCGTTATCTTGTCGATACGAAGATGTCCGATAGCGGGATAAATGCGGTGGGTGAACTGTTTCATCCGCTCGTAGGTTGTGCTGCGGAGGTTGAGCTTTGCGTACTGTTCAAACCATTCCTCCGCAAGCTCCTGAAACTTGATAGCGGTTGTTCTGAAACCTCTGCTGCACTTTCCCTCAAACAGCAGGTCTTTGCAGTTCCTTTTCTATCTGCCTCTCGGTCATGTCCTCGGCAGGTTTCCAGGTCATTTTCTGCTCCTTGTTTGCCAAAAGTGCTATTGAGTATAACACTTTTTAGCAAAGGCTGATAATTTCTCGGAGCGAAATTTCGATTATCGCATTTATAGAGAAACATTCTTAACAGACGATTTTTATGAATTTGTAAAAAAACGAAAAAATAATAGAATATTGGCTGTGATAAAATTTGAGTTCCAAGTGAATTGAAGTAGTCGTGCTAATAATATCATTATCAACACAATCGTCATATTGAATTATCGCCCGAATTATGCTATACTGTTTTTATTAGTAAGAACCGAGGTGAACTCTATGCCGCTGACAATTGCAATATGCGATGACAATGAAAATCAGATAAAAGAACTCCGCCGTCTGCTTGACGAGTGGTCAGCGGATAAGCCTTTTGCTCTGACCATAGATGAATACATAAGTGCAGAGAGCTTTCTTTTTAGCTATCCCGACAAGATCTGCGACTTGCTCTTGCTTGATATTGAGATGAAAAAGCTCAACGGTATGGAAATGGCAAAGAAGCTGCGCTCTGATGGAGATATGCTCCCTATTGTGTTCATAACAGGATATTCTGATTATATGAATGACGGCTACGAGGTCGAGGCTTTGCACTATCTTATAAAGCCTGTGGACAAGCAAAAGCTGTTTGCTGTTCTTGACCGTTACATAAAGCGTCACACTCCCGAAAATGAAATTATGATCAAATGCGAGGATAAGACACTACACCTCTCACCCGATATGATAATGTACTGTGAGGCTGTTGGCAAGAAAACACATATCCACACTAAAGAGCAGGTGCTGATATGCGAAACAGGTATCGGCAATCTGAGCAGTAACCTCGGTGCGGATTTTATTTCCTGTCACCGATCTTATGTTGTAAATCTGCGGTATGTAAGGAGCATCGGAAAGACGGAAATAGTGCTTGATAACGGTGAGAGTGTTCCGCTGTCAAGGCGATTATATAAAGATGTAAATGAGAAGTTTATCAGCTTTTATGCGAGGTAATTATGTGGAACGAGATTAAAAATGAAAATGATATTGAAAGTTTAATGAACGAGTATGGCGGTTTTCACGATAGCTGTATTGTATCTGTCAATTATCATAGCGGAGCATATGTTGATGATAATGGTGGTATGGCAAATGGCGAATTGCTTGAGCATAGTGTTGAAATGGTACTACATAGTCAGTGGAACAACCCGATTGAATTGCGCTTTATAGGCGTAAGGAAATGCAGTATTGTTGGCTGGCAGGATAATTATTTCTGTGATATTTTTGGCGCATATCTTAGCTTTCATACTGATTTATTAGGCAAGACTCGTGATGATAAATTTATTGTATGGGCAGACTATGAAAACTTTAACCCTACAAATTATATAGAAGAAAAGCTGATTTCACCTAATGCTGCAAATTGCACATATATAATTGCTGAAAAGCTGCTTTGGAGAATAGTAACGGAGGACTAATATGAAAATAGCAATCATAATAGGTGCGGTAATCTTATTTTCAGCACTCTGCGTTGCAGGATTCTTCCTGCTCCGCCGCACCCTCTACAATATGATAGACCGCCGTATTGAGCGCTTTCAGAGTGAGCTTATTGAAAAGCAAGTACGAGAAATCCAGAATATGTACCGTCAGGTTCGTGGCTGGCGGCACGATTACCGCAACCACATCAACAATATGAAAATTCAGCTTTCACAAGAGAATTATGACGGTCTTTCCGACTACCTTAACGAACTTGCCGATGACCTCGACACCGTTGATACCGTAATTAAAACGGGTAATGTTATGGCTGATGCAATACTAAACAGTAAGCTGAATGTTGCTGAAAAGATGAATGTTCAGCTTAATGTCAAGGCGAATGTTCCAGAAGCGATCCCGATGAGCGATGTGGAGCTTTGTTCACTGCTTGGAAATATGCTTGATAATGCGGTCGAAGCCTGCGGTACACTCCCCGAAGAAGAACGCTTTATGCGTGTATATATTGGCAAGCTGAAAGGTCAGCTTTATCTTTCAGTGCAGAACGCGGCTGGTAAAGTTCGCAAGGAAAAAGGCTCTTACCTCTCTACAAAAGAGGATGCATCGTCTTCGACGAAGCTACACGGCTACGGTCTGTTCAGAATTGACAGGGTTGCCAAGAAATACGGCGGATATGTCAATCGACAGAACGAGGAGGGCATATTTGCTACCGAGATAATGATACCGTTAAAGACCGCTTGATTTACCATTCGTTCCGTATATTGACCGTTCGTTCCGAAATCAACACGAACGGTCGTTTTTATTGTATAATCACGAAAGAGGTGATTGTATGATAATAACGGGCAAGAATATCAAAAATTACTTTGACGGGCCACGATATATTGTGTTCCCGCGAAAGCAGATTTTCTTTACCTTTCTTTTTCACGGCTTTATTTATCACCTCTCAATTCTGCTTATCTACAATGTTTTTTCCTACATAGGCGTACCGCTTTTTGCGTATGAGGTTTACCATTCTATTGTTTTTATGGGCAGACTATGGCGGCTTATGGGCTACTCAATGAAGCTTTATTACATAACCTTTGCTGTAATAACAATCGGGAATTTCCTTGTAGCAATCCCCGAACGAGCATTTTTAGCAGAATTTATCGGCACATATATTTTATGAGAGGTGAGAGTATG
>JAZUSC010000002.1:0-24532 GCA_045606505.1 Oscillospiraceae bacterium | reverse complement strand
AAATGCTTGGCGGCATAATCAAGTATCACTTTTTTGTTTTCCTGTGCTTCAAAATGCCACCAAAGCGGCGGGTCGGCAATATCCCATATGCAAAGCGATACGGGTATAATAATGCAGCACAATAATATAATGTGGCGTTTTACCCATTTAAGCAAAAGTAATCACCTCGACGGTTATTGGTTAATGTCAGAAAGCACCGATGTAATGATCGGTGCTTTTATTTTTATAGCTTAGTGGCGGATATCATAATCCTTTACATATCTGTCTGCCGTTGCAAGTATCCTGTCGTAAACACTGTCCTCGCTTTGGAGTGCCGAGCGGAAGAATTTATATATCTTCTTGCTGGAAACCCTCGACACACGCTTTGCTATATACTCGTGTGTGGCATAAAGCTCGGGATTTTCCATAATTTCAATAGCAAACTCTACAAAGCGTCTTTCGTTGTGGAATTGCAGGTAATTACAAGCTGTAACTATACTTGTATAGAAATTCGGCGAGATGATTATCTTGCCCTCGTACTCGGTATCGCCTTGAAGCAGTGCGGAAAGCTGTCCCTCAGACAGAGAGTCAACCGCAAATGCAGACTCTATCATTTCACAGTCGGGCATAAGCTCACATTTGTCGTGTACAGGTTTGGGAATGGTGTTGTTTGTAAGCGACTGACGGCGTACAGCTTTAAGCTTCTGAACCATATTAAGATAGTGAGAGGGCTTGAACTCCAACCTGTTCTCCAAAAGGATACGGAGCATCTCCTTGGGGATAAGCTCTATGGGTATCTTTACAGAGGCACTTCTGAATCCTGTGATACCCTCTGTTTTTTCGGGTACAGGTGCAGTCTGAACAGGTGCAGGTGCGGGTGCCGATTCCGCTGTCGGTGCTGCCTCTCCCTCCTGAGGCTCTGTTGCGGGAGCAGGTGCAGGTGCAGGCTCGGGAGCAACATAGGGAACTGTATACATATCAGTGAGCTTTTCTATCACAGCACACTTGAACGGAATATCAGCTATCGCACAGGACGCAGCACCGTGATGTCCTTTTAACAGCACGGAATGAAGTCCCGAAAGATGATAAGTGATACCCTGATACTTTCTTGATTTTACAGCCTCGTCAATGGTTTCACGCTTTTTCTGTGTGTAGTAATCAAGGGTATTTCCGGGAACAAGGAAACAGGGTCTGTAAAGCCTTTCCTTGCCTATTGTACGGTTATATACCGCAGTACCGTGTACCTCGTGAGGAATGTTATACGCACCCCAGAAAAAAGTACCACCGCCGTCCGTGGGATAATACTCGGACGAATAGACTGTATATACACCGTCAGCCAATAAAGCGAAAATATCTCTCAGGCCGACTTCAAGCGAATCGCCCCTGTTTATCTTATTAAGGCAATCGGTCATCAGCGTATGTATATCGGGAGCCATACCCTCAAAGCCTGTACAAAGCGACATAATACGGTCTGTACGCTTATCACCGTTGTTAGGACATACCATAGAAATTACAGGGTCGTGTCCGATATAGAACAGCTTTTGTTTAGCGGAAAGGTCGCCCTTTTGCAGATTATGTCCGTTTGAGCAAGTACCGATAATACCTCTGCCGCCCTTTACAGAAACCAGAAGCACATTTGTGCCGCCGAGATCCACGTATTCGCTTTTTATTTCAACAGCCACTTTTATGCCCCCTTATTTCTGTTCAAGATGTAGGGAGATCATATCAGATATCCCGCCTATATGTTTTTTATCAAAAGCCTTTTTAGGCATATATACTATCGCTTTTCCGTCCTTATAGAATATGTACATCTTATCTGTTTCTATAAAGTAATCCAACGCACCCCACGGAATAAGCTCCTGTGCGTCAAAAATACAGCTTTCACAAGCACAAAAGCCGTATGGTGACACCGCAAAGGAGATTATCTCCTCGGCAGCGGGGTCGTTTCCTGCTATCTTCTGATATTTGCCCCTTGCAATACCATGGCATATCAGATAAACCACCAGCGTGATGATACCTCCCACCGCAACGGATATGGGAATAAAATAAAGTATATTGTCACGTGTTATGCCAAATATAAAATGCAGCACTGCAAATGTACACAACATAATAAGTATCGCTATCAGCCAAAGGAGTTTTACAAGTTTCAGATTCATAAGCATTACGAAAGCTGCCGCTGTATCATTCTCGTCTATCATAGCTTCGCCTATGTATGCCTCGCGTCCGCTAAGACCTTCAACATACGAATATTTCAGCGGAAGCACTCTGCTCTCGTGCTGATAGTCGAAATCCCAATCCCTGCGTGAGCTTTCAATTATCGCAATGGCACTGAAATAATCCTCTCTGACGTTAAAATCCTTTTTGGAGATCTTGTATACCTTATCCTCGGTCTTGAAAATAAGCGTCCTTCTCTCCTCGATAACGCTTTCCATCATATCCCAGCTATAAATGACGGGACGATCTGTTCCGAATGTGTAGACCGTAAAAGCGTCGCCTATTATAAATGTACAGCCTGAGTCCTCATCAAAAACACGGACAGGTCGTAAATCACCAAAAGCCATTTTACACACCTACTTATCTTAATATATAATTATATATAGTATATTATATCACAATATATTTAATAAATAAAGAGGTTTTTGTAAAAAAATTAAGATTTTCAAGTGTGTTTAACAGGAAATGTTAAACAAGATCCCCTCTGAAACTAATCTTTCGGAGGGGATACTTCTGTAAATTCAATATCCGTAAGGTCGTCAAAGGGTATCCTTTTCCGTATTATCATAAGCGTTCTGAACACCTTGTCCACCTCGGATACTATTCCTGTCAGCTTTTCATAGTGGTCTGTTTCGTAATATTCTGCGGTTATCACATCTCCCTTTTTAAGTATGTTAAGCTTGTCGGAAAGAGCCGCCGCTGCGTCCTCGGAAAGCTCTCTGCGTGGGGTCTTCTGACACTTTTTTTCAAGTATCATATCGTAATAGCCTTTAAGACTGTTGAACGGCATAAACATCTTTGCCCTGTCACTCCCCATTATGACCTCCTATCAACTTGTTACGCTGCTGTGCGGTAGCCTTTTCCTGAAAGCTCATTCCACGGAGAAGTGCATTTTTTCCGTACTTGTTCTTTATCGCAAGTACAGCCTCCTGCATACGACGCTCACGCTCCTCTGCGACAGGGTCGGTGAAAAGGTCTGTAACGGCATTCACCTCATCGGCAAGGTTTCCAAAGCCTATATTTATCGCCCTTATCGGAGTATCACGGCGGGTAGTTTCCTCAAAACAGCGGCATAGCTGCTCACATATCTTTCTGTAAGAATCGGTATAACTCACAAGCTTACGTGAAGCCCCCGTAGGCGGCTCGCTGTCGTCGGAGTATCTTATGCCAAGCGAAACTTGGTCAGTCACCTTGTTTTTTTCCACAAGCTCCAACACCAGCTTATCGGTCATTTCTTTCATCACGATAAGTGCATTCTCATAGCTGTAATCCTCAAATAATATCTGCCCGTGTGAAATAGAGCTGCTTTTTGCGGTGTAAGAGCGGATATCCGCAATAGTACAAGGCTCTCTGCCATAGGCGTGGTCGATAAGATACTGTGCATTTATGCCAAACTCCTTATACAGCCGCTTTTCATCTATCCGTGTAATATCATAAAGGCAATACGCCCCCATTCTTTCAAGGCGACGTGCTGTGGCTCTGCCTATTCCCCATATATCAGTGACAGGAGTATGCTCCCACATAGTTTTGCGAAAGCTCTCCTCGTCAAGTATACCTATAAAGTCGGGTGAATGCTTTGCCGTAACATCAAGTGCTACCTTGGCAAGAAACATATTTGTGCCTACTCCCGCAGTCGCACATATCTTTGTTTGTTTCATAACCGCCTGCATAAGCATTTTAGCCATTTCCGCAGCGGTCTTGCCGTAAAGTTTCAGATAATCTGTGACATCGATAAAGCATTCATCTATGGAATAGACGTGGATATCCTCCTCGCTTACATAACGCAGATACACGCTGTATATCTCCGCAGAAACCTCCATATACCTTTTCATTCGAGGAAGGACGGCGGTGTATTCTATATTTTCAGGTATCTCAAACAAACGGCAGCGACTTTTTATACCAAGCTCTCTCAAAGCAGGAGTTACCGCAAGGCATATCGCACCCCGCCCCCTTGAAGCATCTGCTACCACAAGCCTGTCTTTAAACGGGTCCAGTCCCCTGTCTGCACACTCCACAGACGCAAAAAAGCTTTTAAGATCAATACAAAGATACATTCTTTCCGACACAATGACACCTCCGAACGTTCCTTTTCAAAAACTATTATGAACATTTCTTGATATATTATACCACTTAATAAGCCCGTCTGTCATTATGTAAATCGTATGAAAATCAAAAGCGAATTTGTTCTGATATGCACAAAAATATGAACAATTTTGCAAGAATATTATCTTGCAAAACAAAAACTCCCCGTACTTTCGTACGAGGAGTTATGGCGGACAGTCAGGGATTCGAACCCTGGAACGGGTATTAGCCGTTACACGATTTCCAATCGTGCGCCTTCGACCAGCTCAGCCAACTGTCCGTGCCTTCTATTTTATCGATACGCTCCGTATCGACTTAATTATTATATCACAACGTCATATATTTGTCAAGCACTTTTTAAAATTTTTTCTAATTTTTATACAGTTATGTGGGAACGTATCTTTTGCAGCAGGTTTTCGCTTATTCCTTCCACCTCTGAAAGCTCATCAACGCTGATAAATCCGCCATATCGCTCACGATATTCTATTATCGCCCTTGCTCTCACCTCTCCTATCTGAGGCAGAGAGATAAGCTCCTCCATATCAGCGGTGTTGATATTTACAATAAGCTCTGACGGAATAGTTTCCTGCAAAGAGAACACGATACCTCTTTCAGCAGAGGTATTCTCCGCAGATATCTTCACAGCCTCCGCAGAATACAGCGACATATCACAGATATACGCTGCGGCAATAAACACGAACAGCACCGCCGCTAAACAATAAGAACGTCTTTTCATACCGCACCGCCTTTCTGTAATTCTCTGTTGTACAACAAAACGCCCGAAAAACGGGCGTTCTGATAATTCTGTTATTCTGTTGGAAGTAAAATAGCTTTCTCGCCCTTTGCGGTGTTTATGATAATTCTCTTTATCTCACCGTTTGCGGGAAGCTCTACCTTACACTCGCCGCCGTTTTTGGAGAATATATCTGCGGTGATTATCTCGCCGTTTTTCCATATAGCATTCACCACAAAACCGCCTCTTGCACAAAGGCCCTTGAAGCTACCGTCCTTCCAGTCATCGGGAAGAGCGGGAAGAAGTCTTATAACTCCCTCGTGGCTTTGCAACAGCATCTCCGCAATACCTGCGGAAGCACCGAAATTACCATCGATCTGGAACGGCGGGTGAAAATCCCAAAGGTTTACAAAAGTACAGCTTGAAAGTAAGCCTTTCAGCAGCTTGTAAGTACGGTTTCCGTCGCCTGTCCTAGACCACAGATTTATCTTGTAGGCTCTTGCCCAGCCTGTGGACTCATCGCCTCTGTCGTTCATTGTGGCGATAGCCGCATTCATAAGCTCGGGACGGGAGTGATTTATCTGCTTTCCGGGATAAAGTCCCATAAGGTGGGATATATGACGGTGATTTTTCTGAACCTTGGAACTGTCAAAATCAGCGTCGTCCTCCTCAAACCACTCTTTCAAAAGACCTGTTTTGCCGATATGATAGGGGTTGAGCTTTGGCAGCATCTCACGCACCTTTATGGTAAGCTGAGGGTCTGTATTAAGCACCTCTGCCGCCTTTAAAAAGTCGATAAAAAGCTGCTCTATAAGGCTCTGCTCATAGGTGTTGCCTATCGTAGCAGGGCCGTGCTCGGGGCTGTATGTAGGCGAGGACACAAGTCTGTCCTGCTTTTCGTCATATATCAGCCACTGAGTATAAAACATTACGCTTTCACGCATAATGGGATATATCTTTTCACGAAGATACTCCACATCACCTGTAAACTCATAGTACTCCCAGATATTCTGCATAAGCCAGGCAACCGCTGCGGTAGACCAGCCCCAGTAGAAATCCCAGCCGGGTGCTGTCCAGCCAAAGGGAGAGCATTGCGTATGTGCAGTCCAGCCGTTTTCGGGATTAGCTTCATCGGAGATGATGTTGTAGTATTCCTTGGCGGTAACACGTCCCGGCTCACGCAGTGAATCGAGAAATTCCACCAGAGGAGGTACTGTTTCCGCCATATTTGTATTATATGCACCCCAGTAATTCATTTGGAGGTTTACATTGATGTGATAGTCACAGCACCAGGGAGGTGTGTTGCTCTCATTCCATACACCCTGTAAATTTGCAGGGAGTGAGCCTTCTCTTGAAGAAGAGATGAGCAGATAGCGTCCATACTGGAAATACAGACTTTCCAGCTTATTCATAGCTGCACGCTCACCACGTCTGTAAGCCTCGATAAGCCTGTCAGCGGGGAGGTCTGCATATTCTTCGTTTATATCAAGCTCAACACGGCTGAATATCCTGCTGTAATCGGCATAATGCTCTTTGTACAGCTCGTCCCAGCCAAGTCTTGCCGCAGCCTCTACCTGCGGTATCGTAACAGTAGATGGGTCTATGCCGCTGCGATACTCGGGATAACACATCTCATAATCTGTTGCGGCACATATATAAAGGATAGCCTCGGTAGCGTCCCTTACGATTATCTTGCCATTCTTGGCGAGGACTTCGCCGTCTGTTTGCAGCTTAGCCCTTGCGTCAAAACGCATTCCGTTATCCTCGATACAGCCACTGTAACAAAGCAGTCCGTCCTCGTCAACGCTTATGGTACACGGGTGAGTCTTTTCTACCCAAAGCTGAAAGCCAAGAGCACCCTTTTTAGATGCTGTATAGCGGAAAGCAAGTACCCTTGCGGGATAACTTGCAAAAGCCTCACGGGTGTATTTTATACCCGAAATTGTAAACTCACAGGAATAAAGCGACTTATCAAGGTCAAGTCTGCGGCAGTATTCAGTTGCCTGTCCGTTAGGGATATTGAAATCCATAACCATATCGCAGAGAAGAAGATAGCTACCGAAATCCCCATCTCCGGTAAGCTGCGGAAGAAGCTCTGTTGCTTTATCCTTATCCCCTTTTTTCAGTGCCTCCTGAACCTGCTTTACATACTGATATCTGTCACGGTTGTTGCCGCCGTAGTAGTGCGGTCTGTTCTCACAGGGGCCGCCCGCCCAAAGCGTCTTTTCATTTACGACGATACGTTCGGTACGCATTCCGCCGAACATACTTGCCCCCATATAACCATTGCCTATCGGCAGACAGGTCTGCTCCCACAGGGAAAAATCACCCTCGTGGTCGAAGTATATCACATTGTTGCTGCTCATTACGATATTTCCCCTCCGTGTATATATGTTTTTATCACTTTAATAGCTTAATATATCAATATATAAATAAGTATATCACAAACGAAAGAAATTGTCAATAAAAACAAGAAACAATAGTCATATTACTTATCATTCTTCTTCAACAGGCTTTAATCTCTTAACTATTTCTGTTGTAATAGCCGAAAGTTCCTCGTAGGTCTCTCTCATAGAACCGAGATCACGTTCACTCTTTACCGTATGGAATATACCCTGAATGATGAAGGACAGTATGATATCATTTCTTGCTGTCCTGAAATTAGGATAATTCTCAAACATCATAGCCTTTACACGTTTTTCTATCTTATCTGAAAGCAGCGCACGGCGGCTGCTTGAAAATATACAGTCAAGCTGCTCACGGTGTGCCACAAAGGCTTCAAATATCATTATTGCGTAGTCCTGAGGATTTTCAAAAAACTTATCTACTACCTGTATATCTATAAGTATCTCATCGATAAGTCCGTTTTCTATCTCATCGGATAGATCATATATATCCGAATAGTGAAGATAAAAGGTAGCCTTATTGATATTCGCAAGTTTTGTAAGCTCTGTAACAGTTATCTTTTCGATGCTCTTTTTGTTTCTTAGTTCAAGAAATGCCGTCTTTATAGCGTTTTTTGTACGTTGTATCCTTAGATCCATTTCGTCCTCCTAAATATACATTTCTGCAAAAACGTCGTATAACAAACTACCGACTATATTTGACTATTGAAATAAATTCCATATTATCATATAATTATTTAGGATATGGCATTTATTCTTTGTTATACGTTTTTTGCCAAATTACCACATAATACTATTATAGTCTAATAATAGACAGTTGTCAATAATATTTTTAAAAAAAGAGGTAAAAAATGAAAATAGACGAATTTTACAGTGGAAACAGCTTTGACAGTTACACTTGGCTGGGTGCTCATACCGACAGCACAGGTACGATGTTCAGAGTTTATGCTCCCAATGCAAAATCGGTTGCGGTCATAGGCAGCTTTAACGGCTGGCAGGAGGCCCATATGAGCCGTATCGGTGACGGCAAATTCTGGGGACTTTATATTTCAGACGCTCGTGCGGGAGATATGTACAAATACCGCATATTTACAGATAACGGCTTTACAGACCACTCTGACCCCTATGCTTTCGGCTCTCAGCTCAGACCCGATAATGCCTCTGTTATCCGTGATATACACTATGATTTCGACGACTATAACTGGATGAATGACCGTGGCACCTGGCACGGCGACGCCCTCAATATATACGAAGTACACCTCGGCTCCTGGAAAACAGACCCCAACAGTGAAAACGGCTGGTACTCTTACAAGGAGATAGCACCAAAGCTCATATCCTACTGCAAGGAAAAGGGCTACAACTGTATAGAGCTTATGCCTCTTAACGAATATCCCTGTGACGAGTCTTGGGGATATCAGGCGACAGGCTTCTTTGCCCCCACAGCACGATACGGCGAAGCAAAGGAATTAAAGAAATTTGTTGAACTGTGCCACCAAAACCGCATTGCAGTGCTTATGGACTATGTGCCTGTACACTTTGCGGTAGATGGTTATGCCCTTGCAAAATTTGACGGCACTCCCCTGTTTGAGTCGGAGTACGATAATATCGCTTACAGCGAGTGGGGCAGCTGCAACTTTGATTTCAGCAAGGGTATTGTTTGCAGCTTTCTGAAATCTGCCGCAAACTACTGGCTTACAGAATACCATTTTGACGGACTTCGTATGGACGCTATCAGCCGTGTCATCTACTGGCAGGGTGAACCTTCAAGGGGTGAAAACAGCAACGGAACAAACTTTCTGAAAAGCCTCAACAGAGGTCTTAAATGGATACACCCCTCCGCTATACTCTGTGCGGAGGACTCCACAGACTACCCTAATGTCACAAAGTCCGTTGAAGAGGGCGGTCTTGGATTTGACTACAAATGGGATATGGGCTGGATGAACGATACACTGGACTATTTCCGCAAAACACCCGAAGAGCGTGTCCCGAATTACCACAAGCTCACCTTTTCTATGCTGTACAATTACAGCGAAAGGTACATACTCCCCCTCTCCCACGACGAAAACGTCCACGGCAAGGCGACCGTTATGCAGAAGATGCACGGAGACTATGAGGATAAATTCCCACAGGCAAGAGCATTCTATATGTATATGTACGCACACCCAGGTAAAAAGCTCAACTTTATGGGCGGAGAACTTGCTCAGCTGCGTGAATGGGACGAGAAAAGAGAACAGGACTGGGATATTCTGAAATATCCGATACACGATTCGTTCTCCCTGTTTATGAAAAAGCTGTGCAGACTTTATCTTAGAAAGCCCGTTCTTTCCCGCTGGGACGATACGCCCGACGGATTTTCCTGGCTGGACTGCGACAGTGCGTTAAGACGCTGTTATGCTCTCCTGCGTAAATGCGACGGAGAAAAGCCTATTGCCGCTGTTATGAACTTTTCTGACAGCACACAGGAGGGTTATACTCTGCACATCGGAGAGGGCAAAAAGCTGGTAAATATCCTTGACAGCACCACTGATGAATTCGGCGGCTGCACACCTCACTACCCAAGGTCTGTCAAAGCGGATAAAAACGGCTGCGTCTGCATAAACGTACCCCGTTATTCCGCCGCATATTTCGAGATACACGATACAGCCAAATAATATATGACACAAAAGGCAGAGCTTTTATCATCTGCTTTAATTGTTTTACATTTCTTCACGAAAATGACAAAAAACTACTAGACAAAATACTTTTTTTATGATATTCTATATATAAATAGTGTTAGGTTGTTACTTTATTTTTCTGTGAAAACGTTTTAACGGCTCTGCTGCGTAGCAAACATCGTGCAGAGTATCCTGACGCTGTGTATTTTAAAAAATCTGAAAGGAATTTAAACCAATGAACAATGTTCCTGAAATTAAACTGGGCGTCGTTGCGGTTTCCCGTGACTGCTTCCCCGAATCCCTGTCCGTAAACAGAAGACAGGCTCTTATCAAGGCTTATACCGAGAAGTACGGTGCTGCTGAGATCTACGAATGTCCTATCTGCATCGTAGAGAGCGAGATACATATGGTACAGGCTCTTGAAGATATCAAGAAGGCAGGCTGTAACGCACTTTGCGTATACCTCGGTAACTTTGGTCCCGAGATCTCCGAAACACTTCTTGCTAAGCATTTTGACGGCCCCGTAATGTTCGCTGCTGCTGCCGAAGAGGACAGCAACACTTCCCTTATTCAGGGCAGAGGCGACGCTTACTGCGGTATGCTGAACGCTTCCTACAACCTCAAACTCCGCAATATCAAGGCATATATCCCCGAGTACCCCGTAGGTACAGCCGAGGAAGTTGCAGATATGATCCACGAGTTCCTGCCTGTTGCAAGAACAATGGTAGGTCTTGCTGATCTTAAAATCATCAGCTTTGGTCCTCGTCCCCTTAACTTCCTTGCTTGTAACGCTCCTATCAAGCAGCTTTACAATCTCGGCGTTGAGATCGAAGAGAACTCCGAGCTTGACCTGTACGAGTCCTTCCTCAAACACGCTGACGACCCCAGAATCCCTGAGGTTGCCGCTGATATGGCTAAGGAGCTTGGCGACGGCAACAAGATGCCCGACATTCTCCCTAAACTCGCACAGTACGAGATCACACTGCTCGACTGGATCGAGGGTCACAAGGGTTACAGAAAGTATGTTACCGTTACAACAAAGTGCTGGCCTGCATTCCAGACAATGTTCGGCTTTGTTCCCTGCTATGTAAACTCCAGACTTACAGGCAGAGGCATTCCCGTATCCTGCGAGGTAGATATCTACGGTGCTCTGTCCGAGTACATCGGCACCTGCATCACACAGGATACAGTTACACTGCTTGACATCAACAACTCCGTTCCCGCTGATATGTACGAAGAGTCTATCAAGGGCAAGTTCAACTACAAGCACACAGATACATTTATGGGCTTCCACTGCGGTAACACCTGCAGCAGTAAGCTTGTAAAGGGTACAATGAAGAACCAGATGATTATGGCAAGAAGTCTGCCTGAGGAAGTTACAATGGGTACACTCGAGGGCGATATCGTTCCCGGTGATATCACATTCTTCCGTTTGCAGTCCACTGCTGACGCTCAGATCCGTGCTTATGTTGCTCAGGGTGAGATCCTCCCTGTTGCTACAAAGAGCTTCGGCGGTATCGGCGTATTCGCTATCCCCGAGATGGGACGTTTCTACCGTCACGTTCTTATTGAGAAGAACTATCCTCACCACGGTGCAGTAGCATTCGGTCACCACGGCAAGGCTCTGTTCAACCTGTTCAGATACCTCGGTGTTGAGGATATCGGCTTCAACCAGCCTGCAGGTATGCTGTATCCCTCTGAGAATCCTTTTGTAAAGTAATTTGAAAATTACATAAAAATGTCCTCCGCAAGTGATTGCGGAGGATCTTTTATTGTCGTGCAAAAAAATAAGAAATATCCATTGTACACAGATTTAACACAAGGTTAAACAGGCACACTACAAGCGTCCATACAAATATAGGTACACTGCGTTTCTTTACAAAACAGTATATCGTATATATCAACACTCCGATAAGTATAGCATACTGGATAAATACACCTATCAAACCATATAGCATATACAATATCATAAATGAAGGATTTTCCCAAAATATTCTTGTAAAAAACTCAATCCCCAGCAGCCAGCCCAAACACCACGGAAGAAGAATCAGCGAGTTTATCCCGAGATATATCAGCCACCCATATTGTATGGTAAACTTTTTCTTATCCATTATATCTCCTTTGTAAAAGCTCCCCGAAGCATACGCCTCGGGGAGCAGCCATTTTATCTTACGGAAAACTCGTATGTCGTTGTAAAGTGATAGGTTTCTCCTGCTTTAAGCACACAGCTGGGGAATGCAGACTGGTTGGGAGAGTCGGGAGAATACTGGCTTTCAAGGCACAGACCTGCGTATTTATTGTAGTTTGTGCCATTCTTGCCGTTTTCACCGTCAAGACCGATACCGATATAGAACTGGATAGCGGGCTTGTCTGTCATCACCCTCATAACTCTGCCGCTGGTGGGCTCGTATACCTCTGCCGCCTCACGCATAACACCGGGCTCACCGAGGATAAAGTTATGGTCGTAGCCGTTAGGAAGTCTGCCGTTGTCCATATCCTCTCCCACACGCTTAGCGGTGGTGAAATCAAACGGAGTGTCTGTTACATAGGCAAGCTTTCCTGTGGGGATAAGCAGCTCGTTTACAGGGGTATACTTGTCTGCGTTTATCTTTACGATATGATCCTTGATATCTCCGTTTCCTGCACCTTTTAAATTAAAGTAGGAGTGGTTTGTAAGATTGATGACAGTATCCTTATCAGAAACTGCTGTGTAGTCTATTTCAAGACCGTTTACCTCTGTAAGTGTGTACTTAACAGCGATCTTTACTGTGCCGGGGTAATTCTCCTCACCGTCGGGGCTGATATAACCAAGTGTTACAGAGGGAGCATCGCCGTCGTTAAGAGCATCAACAGTCCATACTCTCTTGTTGTAGCCGAAAAATCCGCCGTGCAGATGATTTACCTTGTTGTCGTTTGCGGCGATCTTGTATTCCTTGCCGTTAATAGAGAACTTAGCACCGCCGATACGGTTTGCGTATCTTCCCACAAGTGCACCGTGGGAGCTGTTACCCTCAACATAGCCGTCAAGTGTATCGTAACCAAGCACTACATCAGCAAGACTGCCGTTTTTATCGGGAACATCAAGTCCCACAACAGCACCGCCGAAGTTTGTAATTCTTGCGATCATACCGTTCTTGTTTGTAAGTGTGATAAGCCAACACTTGTAGCCACGAAATGAACCGAATTCTTCTTTTGTAATCATAGTTTTTATTCCTCCGATAATATTTGACCCGAAACGGGCAGATTTCAAAATCTTATTGCAGAATTGAAATGCACTTCTGAGGGCAAGCCTCAGCACAGGCACCGCAGGAGGTACACTTTGTACCGTCTATAACTGCGTGATTGTTTTCAACCTTTATTGCTTCAGCATTGCACTTCTTCTCGCATATCCTACAGCCTATACAGCCGTTTTTGCACACCGCACGGGTAATCTTGCCCGTATCCTTACTTGAACAGCGTACAGCGTACTTCTGCTCTGCGGGAATAATTGCAATAAGCTTGTTGGGGCATATCTCCGCACACTTTCCACAGGCTCTGCACTTTATCGGATCGACTACCGCAACTCCGTTTACGATAGAGATAGCGTCATAATCGCAGACCCTCACGCAGTCGCCAAGACCGTCACAGCCGCTGCGACAGGCTTTCTTTCCGTTGTAGAAACGCTCTGATGCCGCACAGGACTGCGTTCCTGTAAAGATATATCTATCCTCTGTCGCATCATTACAGCCGTTACAAAGCACCACAGCGACCTCTTTCGCCGTGGCAAGAGCCTCCGTGCCCATAATCGCCGCAAGAGCCTTTGCAACTTCCTCACCGCCAGGTTTACAGAAATTAGTGGCAGCCTCGCCCTTAGCAACAGCATTTGCATACCCCTCGCAGCCAGAATAACCACAAGCACCACAGTTGCCGCTCGGAAGTGCTTCTGTAAGCTTTGCAACAGTTTCATCTGTCTTGACGAAAAGCAGCTTTGAGCCAAGCACGAGCAAAGCACCCGCCGCCGCACCTATTACTGCGAATATCACCACAGGAAGTATGTATGTCATAACAAATTCCATTACACACCTCCGAATAATCCGTCAATAACTCCGCCAAAGCCGAGGAAGGACAGCGACACGATAGCCGCCGCAACAAGGGTAACGGGCATACCGCTGAAAGCCTTAGGAACATCGCAGCGTTCAAGTCTGCCACGCACACCCGAGAATATCAACATAGCAAGCATAAAGCCAAGTCCTGCACCAAGAGCGTTGATAATAGCTTCAAGGAAGGTGTAGCCGCTCTCGATATTTAGCAGCGTTACGCCAAGCACAGCACAGTTTGTCGTGATAAGCGGGAGATATACTCCAAGCGACTTATACAGTGCAGGAACGTACTTTTTAAGGAACGTCTCGATAAGCTGAACAAACAATGCGATAATAAGAATGAACAATATCGTGTTCATATATTCCAGTCCCATAGGGACGAGGAATGCGTGATACAACGGGAATGTCACCGCCGTAGCACCCACCATTACGACAGTAACGGCACAACCCATACCAAGCGAGCCTGAGGGCTTTTTGGAAACTCCGAGGAACGGACAGATACCCATAAACTGGGACAGAACAAAGTTCTCTGTCAATATTCCCGTAAGGAGGATTATCATCATACTTCTGGCAAGTTCCATCAGTTATCCTCCTTTGCTGTTGTTTCTCCACAGCCACTGCAACCCTCTTTATTCGGGCAGGCAGAGCAGCCGACAGCCTCGGGAGGCTTTCTGCTGGACAGCTTATTCACCAGTGCGATAACGCAGCCAAGTACGAAAAATCCGCCGGCAGGAAGAACAAATATCGTCATAGGTTGTAGGAAATCGGGCGAAAGCTGAATTCCAAACCAAGTGCCGCTTCCGAATATCTCACGCACCGAGCTTACCGCAAGCATTGCAAGTGTAAAGCCTATACCCATACCAAGACCGTCAAGAGCGGAAGCCGCAACGTTATTCTTACTTGCAAACATCTCAGCTCTGCCGAGAATGATACAGTTTACGGTGATGAGCGGAAGATATATTCCCAGTGAATCATACAGCGGCGGCATATACGCCTGTAATATCATACCCACAAAGGTAACAAAGCCTGCAATTATCACGATATACGCAGGAAGTCTTACCTGATTAGGAATGACTTTTTTGAGCAAGGAAATTGCAATATTAGAGCATATAAGTACAAATGTAGCAGCGGCTCCCATACCTACTGCATTCATTGCGGTGGTGGTGATAGCAAGGGTGGGACACATACCGAGCAGTGAAACAAGTGTGGGGTTTTCTTTTATCAGACCCTTGGTGAATTCCTTCATATAACTCACTGTGCCTCACCTCCGTCTTCTCCTGAAAGCTGTCCGCTGATACGGTCGTATGCGTCAAGAGCTATATTAACTGCGTTTGCAACGCCATTCGAGGAGCGTGTTGCTGATGTTACAGCCTGTACCTCGCCTATCGCCGTGGGAGTCTTCTTAACTATCACAGCCTTGTCTGTAATTCCCTTGAAATTATCAAGGAATGCAGGGTCGTCCGTATCTGTGCCAAGTCCCGGGGTTTCCTCTCCCGTGGACACGATAGCAACGCCTGAAACAGCCCCGTCCTTTACTCCGACCATAACGTCAAGCCCTTCCTTGTATCCCTTTACGACTATATCAAAGGCAAGACTTCCGTCATTCTTACGAACGACCTTTTCGATACGCATAAGGTCGCTTTCTTCATCAGCGTGGAGAACGTTCTGCCAATCTTCGGCAGGGACTACCGCATAGTCCTCCGAACTGCCGCCGTATATAGAGATAACCGCTTTCTCCTGCTTGTCTGTAAGAATGGTTGAAGTATCAACATAGGTTATGTTATATGTAATGATTATCAGTGCAGAAACGATCGCAACGATCACTGCAAGTACTAATGCGGGTTTAAAGCTTGTCACTTCTTTACCTCCCTCTTGGCACCGAATGCTCTCGGCATACTGATCTTATCAATGTAGGGGGTAAGGATATTCATAAGCAGTATCGAGTAGGAAACACCCTCAGGGAGATCGGCAAACTGTCTTATAAGGAATGTAAGAAGTCCACAGCCGATACCGAAAATAAGCTTTCCCTTTGATGTAAGCGGAGTTGTGGAATAGTCAGTTGCCATAAACAACGAGCCAAGCATAAGTCCGCCCGACATTATCTGATACATCATATATTCCGTGCCGCCTGTAAGGAACGAAAGCACAGCAACAGTTCCAATGTATGCAACAGGTGTAACAGGAGTAATGATACCCCTCACCATAAGGTAGATACCGCCGATAAGCAGCGTAAGAACACAGGTCTCACCAACGCAGCCAAGCCTTACACCGAGGAACATATCAAGCAGCGAAGGAAGTTCTGTCGCTGTCGCTTCAAGGGGTGTTGCGGAAGCTACTGCGTCAACTGCCTCTCCGTTGTAAGAGAAAGGAGCTGTCCACTTTGTCATTGCTCCTGTAAAGGACAGCATAAGCACTATTCTTGCTGTAACAGCTGGATTTGCGAAGTTCTGACCGATACCGCCGAAAAGCATCTTAACGATAACTATTGCAACAAAGCAGCCGATTATCGCCATATATTCGGGGATCTCTGCGGGCAGATTGAATGCAAGGAGCATACCTGTAACAACTGCCGAAAGATCGGAAATGGTGCTTTCCTTCTTTGTGACAAGGCAGAAAAGCCATTCAAACAGCACACAGGAAGCACAGCATATTACCGTAAGAGTAAGGGAACGAAGTCCGAAAAGCACAATACCTGCAATAAGTGTAGGACAAAGTGCGATAATAACATTCAGCATTACACGCTGCGTCGTCCAGGCACTTCTTATATGCGGTGACGGCTCAACAATCAGTTTATTCAACGGTAACACCTCACTTTCCGTTCTTTGCATCGTGCTGACGAAGGAAATCCTTCGCCAGTTGGTTTTTCTCCGCAAGAGAACGCTTTGCGGGACATACATAGCTACACGAACCGCAATTCATACAGAGATTTACCTTTAACTTCTTTAATCTCTCCGCATCTCTGTCGTTGTAGGCGTGTTCAAGCTCTGTGGGCATAAGGTTCACAGGGCAGGCACGGATACATCTTCCGCAGCGGATACAGGGAGATTCCTTATAGATCGGTGCATCTGCAAAAAGCAGCACCGCATTATTAGTCTTTGAAATGGGCGTATCAGGATCAAATGCACAGCCGCCCATCATAGGGCCGCCAAGTATCACCTTGTCAGCGGGCTTATGCACACTTGCTATCTTCAACACATCGTGCAGCAGAGTTCCTACCGCAACATAGACGTTACAGGGGGCATTGACTATATTTCCGTCGATTGTGATGCGACGCTTTACAAGAGGCATACCAGTTCTTATATAGCTGTGGATAAATCCTGCGGTAGACACATTCATTACCATACAGCCTACATCAGCGGGAAGCTGACCTTCCTTCACTGTCCTGTGTGTAAGCGTCTTTACAAGAACCTTTTCAGCACCCTGAGGATACGACGACTTTAATACAGCTATCTTTATTTCGGGAGTAGGGGCAGTCATCTTTCTGAACTTTTCTATCGCCTCAAACTTATCTGCCTCTATTCCGATAATAGCACGAGGAATTTCAAGGTACTTCATCACAAGCTTGATGCCGCCAAGCACGGAGTCGGCATTCTCCATAAGCTCACGATAGTCGGAGGTTATGTAAGGCTCACACTCTGCACCGTTTACAAGCAGCGTGTCGATATTTACCTTGTCCCTGTCATAGGCAAGTTTTACGTGTGTAGGAAATCCTGCACCGCCAAGGCCTATCGCACCGCTCTCACGGATAGCCTTGATAAAGTCCTCCCTGTTATTTACAACAGGCTGCTTTATATCGGGAGAAAGCTGCATACGATTATCGCTTTGTATAACAACGGTCTTACACAATCTACCGTTTAACGCTACAACATCTTTTATTTCGGTAACAGTACCGCTTACACTTGCGTGGACAGGTGCAGACATAAACGCTGTGCTGTCGCCTATCTTCTGTCCCAGTTTTACATAGTCGCCAACAGCAACGAGCGGCTCACAAGGAGCACCTATATGCTGAGCCATACTTATCGCAACAATGGAGGGCGGCGTAAATCTACGTGTGGTCTGCTCTCCTGAGGCACTGAAATGCGGCAGCTTTATAGAATGAAGTCCAAACAAATTCTCATCTTCTTTCGGTTTATCTATTTAAAGTTGATCGAATAATCACATATATAAATTATACTATAATAGTACACAAAAATCAACACTTTTTTACAATTTGACGAAAAGAATATTACAACATTTTTCCGTGTATATATAAATACAAGCTTTTGGAGGTAATTATGAATATTACAACTAATTTTCTTAAAGGTACAGCAATAGGTGCAGCTATGAGTAGCCCCGGAATCAGCGGCGGCACTATGGCTATCATATTCGGAATATACGAAAAACTCCTTTGGTCAGTTGGGAATATCCTTAAAGAGCCAAAGAAATGTATCCCCTTTCTGCTCTCCTTTACACTTGGGGGCGTAGCAGGACTTCTCCTGACAGCAAGGCTAGTATCATTCGTACTCTCGACCCCTGCGGGAATACCGCTGCAATTCGCCTTTTTCGGAGCGGCGGCAGGTTGTATACCTCCTATCTTAAAAAGAGCAGAATTCAGACCTCTCACACCGACAAAGCTGGTATGTCTGATAAGCGGAATGGCTTGTGCGGTACTTATCTCGATTATCCCCTCGGGGGTGTTTTCAGCACCCTCAGATGATCTTTCGGGCTTCATAACAAAGCTACTCGGCGGAGTAGTTATCGCAGTTGCACTTGTACTTCCCGGAATAAGTGCATCGCAGATGCTCTATGTACTGGGGATATACGATCAGGTAATGGGTCAGATTGCCAAAGGAGAGTTCTTTCAGCTCCTCCCACTTGCGGTAGGTCTATTACTCGGCATATTCATTACATCAAAAGTGCTGACAAGTCTGTTGGATAAATTCAAATACTCATATATCGTTGTGCTTGGATTTATGATCTACTCTCTTACGGAAATGATACCAAAAATCAACTGTATGTCAGAGTTCGTTATAGGGACTATTTGTGCCGTTATCGGATTTATATTAAGTTTTATATTATCATCAAAAGAAAACCACGATATATTGTCAAAAAAACACTTGACAGACACTATATGATGTGATAAAATGATAATATAACACTGAAAGGAGCTTGTTATTATGATCAAAGTCAATGTTACTAACGGAACTCTTTCTCAGAATGAGATAGACTACTATATTGATGAGGCTGTCAGAAAATATCCCGACAAAAACCTCACCGCCATTGATATGGAGGTGGACGGAGAGTACATAAACTGTGCCTACCATTTCAGCACCGAGCCTTTTGAGCGTATACGCAGAATAACAGGCTATCTTGTGGGAACTCTTGACCGTTTCAACAACGCAAAACGTGCTGAGGAAGCCGACAGACTAAAACATAACGTGTAATGAAAATATCAAGCCGCAGTTATAAGCTGCGGCTTTTTGTGTTTTATGCAAATAAAAAGCCTCCCATTTTGGGAGGCTTTGATGTTTGAGATTAACCCTTTACTGCACCCAGAGTTACACCACCGATGATGAACTTGGAAAGGCAGAAGTAAACGATCATTACGGGCAGGATGGAGATGGTAATAACCATATATATGTGACCCATAGAAACGGACGCAAAGTCCTTACAACGCCACATATACACCATAATAGGAAGCGTCTTCATCTCTGTCTTTGTAATGAGCAGGTTAGGAGTGAAGTAGTTGTTCCAGGATGATACGAATGTGAAGATACCCTGTACAGCCATAGCAGGCTTTAAGATCGGAAGGATAATGGAGTTGAATGTTCTGAACTCATTAGCACCGTCGATACGAGCAGCCTCAACGATATCAATAGGAAGTGAGCTGTCCATATATTGCTTCATAAAGAAGAATACTGTAGGAGCAGCGATTGCAGGAATGATAAGGGGGATAAAGTTGTTTGTCAGACCCCACTTGCTCATCATATCAACGAAACCGAGAGCAGTTACCTGTGTAGGAATCGTCATAATCAGCAGAATGAAGTTGAATGTGAACTTTCTACCCTTGAACTCGTAAACGTGAACACCGTATGCTGTCATTGCGGAGAAGTATACGGAACAGAATACAGTACCAACTGAAACAATAATACTGTTAAGCAGACCTTTGAGCATAGGGATATTACTATCGCTCATTACAGCCGCCATATTTTCAACAAATGCACCGCCGGGAAGAAGTGCGAAACCGCTCTTCTGAATTTCAACGTGTGTACGTGTACAGTTGATAAGCATCAAGTAGAAGAAGAATAAGCAGAGGATGCACATCAGGGAGAGTACAACATAAGCAATAACTCTTCTAAAAACTAACCAGAACTTTCGTTCGTTATGGACGATATCTTCGTAAGCCATTACTTAACCCCCTTCTTTTTCTTCGCACCGGCAAAGGATTTTGCACCGCCGAGTGTCTTGTCGGTGAAGAAATAGTATACTACCAAGCTGAATGCAGCACATACGATAAACAGTACTACGGAGATAGCACCTGCTGCACCATAGTTCTTGGAGTACAGGTTCTCGTTCAGGTACATAATAAGAGTCTTTGTTGTACCGTTAGGAGCACCAAGACCTCTTGTGATAACCTGAGGAACGTCGAACATCTGCAGACCGCCTACGAGAGATGTGATAAACACATAAATAAGAATAGGACGAATCAGCGGGATAGTAATCTTTCTGAAGATCTGACCGGGAGTACAGCCGTCGATATCAGCAGCCTCTACGAGGGACTCATCAACGCCCATCATAGCAGCCATCAGCAGGATAGTAGTATTACCGAACCACATAAGGAAGTTCATACCTGCAACAATACCACGGGTAGACCAAGTATAAGCGAAGAAGTCGATCTTTTCAGTAGTTGCACCGATAGAGAGAAGCAGACTGTTTACAGGACCTGTCTCTGTGTTAGAGAACAGAGCAAAGATCAGCAGTGAGAACGCAGACGCCATAATAAGGTTGGGCATATAGATAATTGACTTAAATACACTTGTGCATTTAAGATCAAGGCGCTTGTTCGTAAACCAGTATGCAAACAGCAGAGACACGATAAGCTGAGGGATAAAGCCCAGCAGCCACATAATTACTGTGTTCCATACAAGTTCCATAACAGGAGTGCCCTTTGCACCACTGAAAAAGTCTATGTAGTTCTGAATTCCGTTAAAGTTAGGACCAACCTGTTCAAAACCAACACGGTAATTTTCGAAGAAGCTGTTATAGATCGTTGTAATAAGTGGCCACAGCTGGAATATAGCGTAAACTATGAAGAAGGGAGCGATAAAGAAGTAGCCCCATTTTGCATAGCTTATTGACTTGCGTTTCACAGGAGTTTCACCATCACTTTCTCTTTTTATAATATCGGCCAACTCAACATCAAGGCATGTTAATACCTCTTTTTGGTATAAAATCGGCATTAACATACCGGACTGCGGTTTTTATGCCGCAGTCCGAAGATGTTAAGTCAGACCTTAAAGTTTAGCTACAAAATTATACTGTAGGATCAGCAGGTGTTGTAGCGGGCTTTACAAGGTTAGGATACTTAGTGATAGCAGCATTGTAGAAGTTCTCAAGTGCTGTAGCGTAGTCAACGCCGATTGTAGGATCCTTGATTGTATCGAAGTAATCCTTGAATGCAGCCTGGAAGGACTCATTCAGACCCTGGTCGTACTTGGAGATCTTGGACATATCGATCTTCTTAGCGTTCTCTGTGAAGAGAGCAACGTGGTTCTGACCACCGAGGAAGTCAGACTTGTATGTTGCGTCAGCAGCGATCTTATCCATAGCAGCCTTGTTGTTTGTGTAGTCCTGAACAGCAGGATCACGTGTGATCTTCTCCATGATCTCGCCATTGCATGTCAGCTGGTACATAATGTCCTTAACAAGAGCCTTGTTATCTGTCTGGTAACCAGCACAGATCCAAGTACCGCCCCAGTAGTAGGACTGAGGACCGTAGCAAACTGCCCAGTCGCCGAAGCCAGCGTCACCAGCATTGCCGAGAAGTGTGAAGTTGATACCCCATGTGGAGTAGAAGAAGCCGAATACCTTACCATCGGGACCCTGGTCAGTAGCCCAACCGGGAGACCAGAGAGAGTTACCGTTGTTGTAGCCCTTTTCTGTGTACTCTGCTGTCTGCTTTACCCACTGCATAATGTTATCATCAATGATGATCTCATTGTTAGCGTTTACCCAAGGAGCGGAAACGTTGTTGGAGAAGGTTCTGTATGCATCGTCGTAACCGGAGAGCATAAAGTAACCCTTGTCCTTCATCTTCTGAGCTGTCTCGTTGAACTTATCCCAGTCAGCAACGTATGTCTGAACTTCGTTGGGATCGTCTGTGCCGAGAACATCCTTAGCGATGGATCTCTTATAAGCGAACAGACCAGGAGCAGCCTGCCAAGAAACAGCCTTGAGAGCGCCGGAAGCGTCTGTAGCTACTTCCTTTGTGTACTGATACATCTCTGCTGTGTCAGCATCTGTGATACCAACTTCAGAAACAGGGAGAGAGTATGTAGAGTTAACATACTTATCAGCGTAGTCAGCCTCGATGAGGAAGATATCGATCTTGTCATCAGCAGCTACGTTGTCCTGATCGAGGAGAGCTGCGTCGAGGGGGATCTGGTAACCGTTATCAGCGTTGGGGTTGATTGTCCATACAACCTTTACGTCGCCGATTGTACCTGTACCATCATCGTTGTGTGTGTAGCCGGGGTAGAAAGCCTTAACTCTCTGCTGGAATTCGTCGTTCCAGCACCAGATGTTGAGAACCTTGCCCTCTTCAGCTGCTGTGCCAGCGTCAGATGTGCTTGTGCTTGTGCCTGCATCAGATGTGCTTGTGCCTGCATCGGATGTGTTGCCACTGTCTGTTGTAGATGAGCTACCGTTGTTGGAGCAACCTGCAACAGAGAGAACTGTAGCAGACGCGAGGAGCGCTGCTAATACTCTTTTCTTCATAGGTATTTTCCTCCCATAAATAGGTTTTAATCGTTCCGATTGATCGGAACCAGTTTACTAATCAGGATATGCTGAAATACACCTAAATATTGCAGCCGCCTGATTTCATTAGTAAGTTTATCACAAATCATAGTTTTTTTCAAGTCTTTTTTTTCACTTTTTTTCACCGTACTTTCAGGTAAACGTTTTCAAACCCCTTTTATTGTACATAATTACAACACTTTTTGTTTATAACTTAAAAAAGTTTATTGTAAAGTGGGTTTTGAGTTTTTTCCTTTTACAAAGCCATTTTTCAGGTGTTTTTTTTTAGTTTTTTTCATTCCTTCCCCATTTTGTAACCGTTTTGTTACCAAGTTGTAACTTTTGATTTGGTGAAAGTGACGAAAAATTTTTACAGCCGTTTTGTAATCGTTATCAGTGAAAATGTACATTATTTCTTCACTTTTTTATTGATATTTGCTTAATTCACTGTGCCAAAGCATTAAAATCACTTTGTTCCTTTACCTATTTTTTACACTTCGTTTTTTGGGAGATTTTAAATGACATTTTTGAATATTTTTCTTGTTTTTTCTATTATACATTTTTCACAAAAGCAAAAATCCCCCACTTCAAAGCGGAGGATTTTTAAGCATACTATAATAATATATTATACGGGGTGTACCTTATTTGTCTTATCTGCGTGATCAGCGTCGATTCCAAGCTTTCTGTCACGGCGTTTCTCGAAGTATTTGGGTGCTACCTTCGGGAACATTGCGTATGTGAGGATATCCTCCTCCTGCTCGATCCACTCGGAAGCCTCTGCCTTCATAGCCTCAAACTCGGGAGAGAGCTGATCAGCGGGACGGCAAGTGATAGGCTGCTCATCGCCGAGGATCTTCTTCTGGAAGTCGGGATCGATAGCAACGGGAGTCTTACCGTATTCGCCCTTAACAAGGCCCTTGAACTCCTTAGTAACAGTCTTATAACGTTCACCCATAATTACGTTGAATACAGCCTGTGTACCAACGATCTGAGATGTAGGTGTAACAAGCGGAGGGAAGCCTGCGTCCTTACGAACCATAGGTACTTCTCTTAGAACATCATCAAGCTGGTCAGCCTTGCCTGCCTGTTTAAGCTGTGACAGGAGGTTGGACAGCATACCGCCGGGAACCTGATAAATTAGTGCATTTGCGTCTGTTGCAAGCATAGAGGGGTCAAGCAGACCGCTCTCGATATACTTCTTACGCAGCTTCATAAAGTAATCTCTTACCTCTGTGAGGGCAACAAGGTCGATACCTGTATCGTACTCTGTGCCGCGGAAGGTGGCAACAATAGACTCAGTAGGTGCGTGGGAAGTACCAAGAGCGAGTGGTGACATAGCTGTATCAACGATGTCAATACCTGCTTCAACAGCCTTCAAAGTCGGATCGT
>JAZUSC010000001.1:0-20281 GCA_045606505.1 Oscillospiraceae bacterium | reverse complement strand
ATGATAATAACGGGCAAGAATATCAAAAATTACTTTGACGGGCCACGATATATTGTGTTCCCGCGAAAGCAGATTTTCTTTACCTTTCTTTTTCACGGCTTTATTTATCACCTCTCAATTCTGCTCATCTACAATGTCTTTTCTTACATAGGCGTGCCGCTTTTTGCGTACGAGATTTACCATTCTCTTGTTTTTATGGGCAGACTATGGCGGCTTATGGGCTACTCAATGAAGCTCTATTACATAGCCTTTGCTGTAATAACAATCGGAAATTTCCTTGTGGCAATCCCAGAACGGGCATTTTTGGCAGAATTTATCGGCACATATATTTTATGAGAGGTGAGAGTATGAACACAGATTTTATAAAAGAGCTTAATATCGAAATGCTTATCAAGATAAAAGAAAGCACCTTTGATGGGCGTGGTTATCTCAACCTCGAACGCTATTTTACAACTGATATTGATACTATAAACTACCGCCTTGACGCACTTTCTGATTTGCTTTCCGACCGCACATTCTTCTATGCAATGCAGGAGATTATGCCGCAGATTTCGATGTTACAGGAGCTGCGACAATTCAGTGCTATGGCGAGGGATGATATTGAAAATCTGTACTCTGTCCGTGACCTGAATACATATATCGAACTTGTGGAATATCTTTATACTAACCTGAACAAGTACCAGCTGAGTTCTGCAATGTTTTGCGAAATCAAGAATTCTGTTAATGAAATTCACAGCAGCGATGAATACGAGGGCATAAAGGCAAAGCTCCCCGAAAATATGCAGCTTATAACTGAACTTAAAAGCATAACAATCGGTGTGAATATAGACGCGGCTATGCGACCCATAGAATCGGGAATTGTAAGCCTTAATAACGAGGTTTTCGTTTCGGGAAATGTTATAGATAAGCTGTTCAGACTTGATATGGAAGATAATCCCTATGAGTGTGCCGCACCCTTGTCTGTGCCGCCTAAAATTCTTACAAAGGAAGAAAAACAGCTTTTTGAATCAACAGTAAATACTGCCGTTCACAAGCTGTTGAAATCATCGCTGAAATCGTGGAAACCTGCTGTAAAGGCATATTCAGAATCAAAAATAAACTTCCTTATGCGATATTATGAAAACCTGCGGTTTCTTGTTGCGGCGGCGGAGTTTTTCTACACCTTAAAGGATATGAACTATCCCGTTTGCCGCCCGAAAGTTTGTACTAAGGAAGAAAAGAAATGTGTGCTGAAAGAGATTTACTATCCTGAATTTGTGTTGTATAATAATCATATGAAGGGTAATGATTTTTCTTTTGATGAAAATGGAATGATATATATTTTCGGTGGCGCAAACGGCGGCGGTAAAACACTTTTCGCACGTTCCGTCGCAATCTGTCAGGCACTTTTCCAGCTTGGCTTATATGTTCCTGCAGAGTATGCGGAGCTTAGCCCTTGTGATGAAATCCTACTCCATTTTCAGAAGAAAAATAACGATGTTTCCCAAAGCAGATTTATGGAGGAATGCGAAAGAATTAGTACGCTGATGAAATTTGCAGAAGAATACGCCCTTGTTATCTGCGATGAGGCACTTTCTGGAACAAATGGCACTGAGGCTGTTCCCATAGCGGAAGAGGTGTTGAAAGCTATGAGTGCAAAGGGCTGTCGGGGAATTTTCATAACCCACGTTCACGAAATCGCTGACTCAGCCGATACTATAAATGGTCTTGATTTCTGTAAATCGAAAATAGACCACTTGACCGTACTTACAGATGAAATAACAGGAAACAGGCTTTATAAAGTGGTGAGAAATCACCCTGACGGAAAAAGCGATGCCTCATTTATCGCCAAAAAGTACGGACTTGATTTTGAAACTCTTATGAGAGGTGATAATAATGATTAAGGTAACAAAATGGAGCAGAAAACAGCAGAAAGAGGACTGGGCACGTTATCGTGCCGAAATAAAAAGCCGCAAGTACAATGTGTGGCAGAATATAATATACATTCTCCGTGAAATATGGAGGATTGACAAGATGATGATTATTACCTGCTTTGCATTTGCAATGGCGTATTATGTTCAGCGCCTTTGCGTTACATTTACGGACAAGTATATTGTTGAGCTTGCAACAGAGGGACTCCAAAATACAGGGTTGTTGTTAATATGTCTTGCACTTATAATCGGCGGTATGCTTTGCCGTATGATTAGCGATACCGCAGGCAATTATCAGGGCTTTATCGGTTTCAATATACTCTATAACAATTTTGCATTAAAGGTTATGCACAAAAATATGACTACCGATTATGAAAATAACGAAAAGCCTCAAATCGGCGACAGGCTCAATAAAGCTCGTGATGGTCTTGAAGTTATCGGACTTAATGTTGGTTTGAATGTTCGTGGTACAATTCGGCATACCCTTGAATTTTTCACCTATTCGGTGCTGCTTTTAACCCTTGATATAAGAATACTCCCCATAATCGTTCTGCCTGTGGTTGCAAATTATTATATCGAACGTCACAAGATGAACTGGGTATGGAATATGCAGAACAACTGGCAGAATTACGACCGTCAGCTGCATTATATCAGAAATGTGGGTGCTGATTTTTCCTATGCAAAGGACGTCCGCATTTTCGGTATGCAGGAATGGCTTGAAAAGGTGTTCGCACGTTCTCTCGGCGACAGAGTAAACTGGCTTAAACAGCAGGACGCTTGGGAGTTCCGCCACAATATGCTTGAAAGTATTGTCAGCTTTATCGGCAATTTCGGTGCTTACGGATATCTTATATATCTTGTAACAAGCGGCGGTATCGGTGCGGCTGATTTTGTGCTGTATTTCAACTCTGTTTTCAGACTTAAGGAGGCAACAACCGACTGGTGCAACAATATGTCAGGCTACCAGTGGATTTCAGGAAATATCAATAACTACCGTGAATACCTTGAAACCGAGGACTGCACTAACCGTGGTGAAGGTAAGCCTTTGCCAAAGGGCGAATGTGAGATTGAGTTCAGAAATGTAACCTATACCTATGGCGGTGCGGAAGAGCCTGTTCTTTCCAACCTTTCCTTTACACTCCATAAGGGTGAAAAGCTGGCACTTGTAGGTCTTAACGGTGCAGG
Organism: Oscillospiraceae bacterium; assembly: GCA_045606505.1. GTDB lineage: Bacteria > Bacillota > Clostridia > Oscillospirales > Ruminococcaceae > CAG-115. The sequence continues at coordinate 17,186 of JAZUSC010000001.1, read as the reverse complement.
TAAAACTACTATTGTAAAGCTGATGTGCGGGCTTTACGATCCTACCGAGGGAGAAATTCTGCTGAACGGAACTAACATCAAGGAATACAATCGTGAGGAATATTTCAAGCTGTTTTCTGCCGTTTTTCAGGATGTTTCAGTTATGGCGGTAAGCGTTGAGGAGAATGTTACAGGACAGATTTCCGAATATACGGATAAGGAAAAGCTTACGGACTGTCTGAAAAAATCGGGTGTTTATGAAAAGATAATGTCCCTCCCCGAGCAGGAGAAAACACCTCTTGTACGCTCCGTTTATCAGACTTCAACTGACCTTTCGGGCGGTGAAAAACAGAAGCTGGCACTTGCAAAAGCACTTTATAAGGGTGCGCCTATACTGCTGTTGGACGAACCTACGGCGGCGCTTGACGCTATTGCTGAACAGCAGATGTATATGAACTATCTTGAATTTTCAAAGGCAAGGTCAAGTATTTTCATCTCTCACAGGCTTGCCTCAACACGCTTCTGTGACCGCATAATTCTCATAGAAAACGGCGGAATTGCCGAGTGCGGAACTCACGCAGAGCTTATGAAGCAAAACGGTAAATATGCAGAGCTTTATACGCTCCAGAGCAGTTACTACAATGACGAGGAGGCGGCAGTATGACCTTTAAAGAAAAAATCAATGTAATAAAACGCAGTGCAAAGCTGCTTGAAAAAGCCAACAAGGGCATATTCCGCAGAGGTATGATTAACTATCTGCCTGAGGTGATTGGAACTTTTTCGGGCATATACTTAGCCTCGCTTGTAATTGACGGAGTAATGGGCGGAAAGCCTGTTTCGTATCTTCTGACTGCGGCGTTGATCGTTTGCGGCATTGACCTTATTTCCTATTTTATACGGCATATCAACAACCGCCATTACGCTGTTAATGATACGGTGTATTTTAAAAACGTGGAGCGTTTTCTTTGCGAGAAGGTTATGAATATGGACTATGCGAGGGTTGAGGATATTGACACACGCAATAAGCTCGACAATGCCAAAACTTATGTTTATAACTATAATTTCGGTCTGCCGTCCCTGCTCAATTTATCATCGCGTGCTTTCAGAAATCTTTTTGAGCTGATATTCGCCTTTGTCCTTGCGGCGCCTGTTTTATTTATTTCGTCAGGAGAAATAACCGACTTTAAAACCTTTCTGCTGTCAGGCTGGGGAGTTGCGGCAGTGCTGATAATATGCGGTATTTCGGCATTTATTCAGTCCGCATTTCTTATACCTAAATCAGAAAAATATATGAACGATGTCCGGACTGATAAGGCAATTCATCAGGCTGAACGTATACGTGGTTTTTATCAGAATCACACAATTTACAATTACCGTAACGGTAAAAATATTCGTATATATGCTGAGCAAGAGTTGATTGAAGAAAGGTATAAAAGGGCACAGAATACCATTACGAGCAAATGGAAAAAATCCTTCGTAAAAGTTATGCTTGTTACACGTTCTTTCGATTTGATTGAGCTTTTTATAACCATTATGCTTTACGGCTTTGCAATATTCCGTGCTGTAAGCGGAGCTATGACGGCAGGCGAGGTTGTTGCATTTGTTATGTATTTTACAAGGATTCAGTATGCTGTTCTTGGTATCAGTGACATTATAGCGAGTCTGCTTTCAAGAGCACCTATGTGGCAGCAGCTTTTCGATTTCCTCGACATCCCCGACGAGAAATACAAGGGCACGATCCCTACCGAAAAGCGTGATGACAACGAATACGAATTTGAGTTCAGACACGTTTATTTCAAATACCCTGACAGCGAGGATTATGTGCTGAAAGACGTGAATCTTAAATGGCGAATTGGCGAGAAAATGGCACTTGTGGGCAAGAATGGCTGCGGAAAATCTACTCTTGTAAAACTGCTCACAAGGCTTTATGACCCTACCGAGGGAGAAATTACTCTCAACGGTATCGACATCAGAAAATACAAGTACGAGGAGTATATGGCGTTGTTTTCGGTCGTATTTCAGGACAGCAAGCTGTTTTCTTTCAGCCTTGCGGAGAATGTTGCGGCGGATACGGAATATGACGCAGAGCTTGTCGAAAGTTGCGTTCGCAGAGCAGGTCTTTCAGAGCGTCTTGACACAATGGAAAATGGCATTGAAACTTGTCTTTACAAGGATTTTGATGATAAGGGAGTAGAAATTTCGGGCGGCGAAATGCAAAAACTGTGCCTTGCAAGAGCAATATACAAAGGCTCGCCGTTTATTGTTCTTGACGAGCCGACAGCGGCACTTGACCCAATCTCCGAACACGATATTTACACGAAATTCAACGGCATAGTCGGCACAAGAACAGCAATCTACATTTCACACCGACTGTCAAGCTGCCGTTTCTGCGATGAGATAACTGTTATGGACAACGGACGAATTGCAGAGCGTGGCTCACACGATGAGCTGCTCGGCAAGGGCGGAGTGTATAAGGAACTCTGGACGGCTCAGGCGGAGTATTATAAGGATACGGCTGGAGAGTTGTATGCGTGAAATTGATTGCAATAATGCTATACTAAACAGATAATTTATAATTTATCCCCTGTTATGCAGTATTTACTCCGTATAACAGGGGATTTTTGAACAGTTCCTCTCCACGTTGAATCTTGTTTAACTAATTCAAAAGCAGGAGGAGATTTATGCAAACAGAAGAAATAACATCTTCGTACAAAAAAAATTGAACGTCAGTTCGATACTCTTGTAAAGATCGTGCTGAAAGGCGAGGCGAAAAACTATAAGAAAAAGATTTTTGAACGTGCGGTACACGAAATAACCTTTTCAGATATGAGCGATTCCCCTATAGAAACAATGGGAGTTTGCGATGAATATATGACAGATTATTTTGGATTTAATGTAGACGGTCAAATAATATACATCAAAAATGAGCTGCTGGGTGTGGCTGTTTCGCTACTTTCAGAGCAAAAACGAAATATTATTCTTATGTCATACTTTCTGGATATGACCGACAGCAAGATTGCGAATAAACTGAATTTCAATCACAGTAATATTACATATCATAGGCATAGCACAATTAAAATTCTGAAATATCATATGAAGGCTATGCAAACTGTTATGGTTAAAGTGTTTTAAACCCTTGATTATTACAAATTGGTGTGATATAATACTATCAACAAGGTGGTGTGCCCTATGAACGATATTGAAACCAATGAACTGGATAAAACCTGCGGACTTACCGATGAAGAACTTACCGAGCGTTTCAGAGAAGCAATACGCATTGACAATGAAATAAAGAGAATAAAGGGATTGCCCATTTCCCGTTATGACGAGGAAAGAAAAATGGCTTATCTTGAATATCCTGACGGAAGAAGGGAGTATCAGGAAAATGTTTAAAAAATTTGAAATAATCGTTTTGGCAGGTTCGAACAGTTCGGAAAAAAGCATTTTTAACCTTGAAAACAGAGGTAATTACTATGATTATTAACCTTAACCACATAGAAAAATACAAAGAAAACAACCGCATAGAAGCTAAAAAAGCTACCGGAGGTCTGCCAAACAGTATCTGGGAAACTTATTCTTCCTTTGCTAATACGCTTGGTGGCGTTATTCTGCTTGGTGTAAAAGAAAACAGCGATAAAAGTTTTCAAGTTGTCGGTCTGCCTGACCCTGATTGGCTTGTTAAGGATTTCTGGGACAATATCAATAACCCACAGAAAATAAATGTTAATATTCTCTCTGACAAAAATGTAGTCGTTGAGGATATTGACGGCAAGAATATTATTGTGATTACAGTTCCCCGTGCACAGCGCTGTGATAAGCCTGTATTTATCGATGGAAATCCTCTTACAGGAACATATCGAAGAAACGGTGAGGGTGATTATAAATGCTCACAGGAAGAAGTAAGAGCAATGCTGCGTGACGCTGCAGCAAGAACGCAGGATATGCTCGTGTTGGAGAATATGGGTCTTGATGTTTTCGATTATGATAGCGTTCACAGATATCGTATCCGTATGAAGAATTATCGTCCCGGACACGTATGGGAGGAGCTTGAGGACAACGAGTTTCTTTACAAATTAAGTGCAGTAGGCAGAGGTGCTGACGGTGAACTTCACCCTACTGCGGCAGGTTTGTTAATGTTTGGTTATGAATATGAAATAGTAAAAGAATACCCTGATTACTTCCTTGATTATCAAGAGCAGTTTGACGCCGATAATCGCTGGACGGACCGTATCGTATCTTCTTCAGGTGATTGGAGCGGAAATGTATATGACTTTTACTTCCGTGTCTATAACAAGCTGAAACAGAATATAAAAGTACCCTTTAAAATGGAAGATGGGGTAAGGATTGAAGATACACCTATCCACAAGGCATTACGTGAAGCAATTGCGAATTGCCTGATTAACGCCGATTATTACGGAAAACGGGGTCTTGTGATTACACAGACGGCAGGTGAAATCAGGATTTCTAACCCCGGTGCATTTCGTATTGAGCTTGATGAGGCAAAGGCAGGCGGCGTTTCAGACCCAAGAAATACAGCTCTTATGAAGATGTTTAATCTTATTGATATCGGTGAACGTGCAGGCAGTGGTATCCCGAATATTTATTCGGTATGGAAAAAGCAGAATTTAAGTGAGCCTGAAATAACAGAATCCTTTGCACCTGAACGCATTACTTTATCCTTGAGTATCAAAAAAATCGGCGATAAAAAATCGGCGATAAAAATCGGCGATAAAAAATCGGCGATAAAAATCGGCGATAAAAAATCGGCGATAAATGAAACAAACAAAACCCGAATCATCGAATACCTTACTGAACATATCAGTGCGAAATCATCAGAGATAGCGGACCATCTTGGTCTGAAAAGCTCCAGAACTCGTGACTATCTCAATGAATTGATTGCGAATGAAATAGTTGTTGCGGAAGGTAGTAACAGAAACAGGTTTTATAAGCTGAAAGCATAACAAAAAATAAGGACTAATTACGAAAAATCAGTCCTTGAAATTGTGGAATGGGAGAAGACACGAGCGTTTATTATAGAACACGTAATTATGGAGCAGTTGGTTTTGCAATATAGGGCATAACAACAGAAACAGCAGGGATTGAATCTCTGCTGTTTTGCTTTTTGTAGTATTGAATTACTTAAAAATAAACCCAAATGCCCTTAATTACTCCATAAGCCAATCCGAGAAATCCACAATTCTGATACCCTCGTGCTGGTATTCGTCGTGGCGTGTTCGTGCGATAAGCATTTTGGGATATGCGTCTTTAATCTGCAATAACGGAGACACCTCACGCTCAAAGGTCTTTTCATCGCTTATATTGTCAGAAACCTGAATGTAAATTTTCTCGCTGCGCTTGATTGCCACAAAATCAATTTCTTTCTTATAAAGCACACCGACATAAACCTCGTAACCCCTGCGGAGCAGCTCTATTGCCACAATGTTTTCAAGAACTCTGCCATAGTCCATATTCTTTGTGCCTAGCTTTGCATAACGGAAAGTGTGGTCGCTCAAATAATACTTTTCATTACTGGAAAGATACTTTTTGCCCTTGATGTCATATCTGCGGATACGATAAAATGCAAAAGCATTGCACAGATATTTCATATATGTGCTTACCGTAATATGATTTGTCTTTTCTTTTGAGCTTGTTAATGCGTCAGCAATATTTCTTGCAGAGGACAGATTTGAGATGTTGTCCATAAGGAAATCTACGATTTTATCCATAAGCTGCATATTGCGGATTTTATACTTTTTGCGTATATCACGAACAATCAGCGTATTAAACACATCAGCTATATAGTCGAGCTTTGATTCTCTGTCTTTATACAGATATGAACCCGCCATACCGCCCTCAATAAGATAATCGTCAAATGCAGCATATTTATCGGAATTATTGAAATACTGCATATACTCTGCAAAGGAGAAAGGGTAAACTTTGATTTCAACGGTTCTGCCGGTGAATAATGTTGCAAGGTCAGAGCTTAACAGAAAAGCATTAGAACCTGTAATGTATATATCAAACTTTTCAGAGGCGTGCAAACCATTGATTGCCTTTTCAAAATCGTTGCACATCTGTACCTCGTCAATGAATACATAGTTTTCCTTACCTGCTACATACTGCGAGTTGATATAGTCATACAAGGGACGATATTCTGCTAAATCCTCAAATTCGGGCAGATTGAAATTGATATGGATTATATTACAGTCAGAAACATTCTGCTCTATATATGACTTGAAAGCCTCCAACAATTTTGACTTACCGCTTCTGCGGACACCTGTTATAACCTTAATATCGGGAGTGCCCATTACGTTTATGAGCTTTTCTAGATACATCTGACGATTTATAAGTTTCAATTTTATCACCTCACATATATTATACACCATCTATTTACCAAAATCAAGAGTTTTTCAAAAATGGTAAATAGAATTATGTTTGTTTTTGACTTATATTTACGTTTATTAATTTCAAACTCAAATTTATAGAACAGTTGTTTTTACAAAACAGGGCATAACGAATAATATGATAAAAAAATCAGCTTTACAGTTTATCACTGCAAAGCTGATTTTTTTCATTTAAAACCAAACCTCTACCTTAAACCACTCGCCTTGAACCTCTGCCGTCATACCTCCGTTCATACGTTCAGCAAGCCCCTTTGCTATTGCAAGTCCGAGTCCCGTTGAAGAATGAGTGCGGGCGGGGTCAGATTTATAAAAGCGTGTGAATATCTGCGAAATATCAATACTGTCTGGATTATCAACCCTATTCGAGCAAGAGAAAATAACTCTTTCATTTTCCTGCTTTAAGGTCATTTCAACTGACTTGCTTCCGTGGTCGAGGACATTTTTCAGCACGTTCTGAACAATTCGCTGTACCCCTTCGGCATTACAATCAACAACTATCTCTTCATCTGTAAAATCTGCCTGTACCTCAATGCCCTTTTCCTGAAACTCATTGTAAAATGAAACCAGTGCTGAAGAAACACAACGAACAATATCGACAGGCTCGGTTTGCAGCTTATAGTCCTCGTTCTGTAATTTCGTGTAGGTGAAAAGCTCTTCAAGCATATATTTCAGATTATTTATGCGATTCTGAATTACATCAACGCATTGAGTACGCTCTTCCTCCGAGTCTGCGTTTTTCAAAAGCTGAAAAAAACCGTCAAGGGAGGTCAGCGGTGTGCGTATATCGTGAGAAATATTAGTTATAGCGTCCTTTAAATTCTGCTCGTTATGCTCTGCCTTATGCCGCAGTTCATCTGAATTGTCAAGCAGTTCATTTATATTATCCGAAAGCTCATAAAGCTCCCTGAACGGCAGTCCAGAACGCAGACGGAGATTAGTTTTCTTCTTTTTCATAAACGCCAGATGGCGGCAGGTGTTTTTCACCTGTCGCCTGTAGGCTATGAATGTTGAAATAGTTATAACGCTTACGATTGTAGCGATAATCGCCCATATCAGCATATAAAGCTCCTTATCTTATATCACGCTTCTGCATAACAAACATTGATAATAATGTGGATGCTACAAGGAATACTGCACCTACCGCAATAACTCTCCCAAGGTCGCCGCCGCTTAAATCAGCGGTTACGATTGAGATACAGCCTTCAATAGCATATTTACTGATAGTGAATTCCTCCGAAACGCCGCACTTATGAAGAAGAATATCAGCAAAAGCATAAAGAAGTGAGGATATACCCGTCGAGCAAAGAATACCAAAGGTCATACCCAGGCCTGAGCCGCGGACAAGAATTGTAAGTGCGGTAACAAGTGATGCAAAGGAAAAATGCAGTAAATAATGAATACCGAACACCTTTGCAAAATCGCTTACAGATTCAAATACAAGCTTGTCGCCCCAGCATATCTTACTCATAACCGCTGCCGAGAAAATGAACACGGAGAAGATAATCAATACCTGTACCGCTACAGCAGCCAGCTTTGATAATACAAGCATACCTCTGTTATTGAGCTGTCCCGCAATGTTTTTTATGTAGCCGTTTTTCTGTTCACCGTTTACGAAAATGGGAGGAAAGATTGCACATAGAATTGCCAGCATATTGCCAGCGATATTAGAGTTTAATAGGTCAGTAAAATCAATTTTATCTGCCCATTCGGATTTGGTATCCACATAAATCCCAAATACTACATCTGCCTCCTCCGGCGGAACTTCAGAAACGCTCATATCAGTCATGTCGACGACTGTATCGGTATGTGTTGTTGCGTCATAATGCGTCATAAATACGCTGAACAAAGACACGCACACCGTTACTGCTATCATTATCCAGAAAGACTTTATACGAAAAAGTCTGTGCAGATCCATTTTTATTAAATTAAGCATTGCCGTTTCCTCCTGTCAGATTAAGATAGTAGTCCTCAAGTGCTTCGTTTCTTACAGAAATACCGAGAGTTTTTACTCCGCTTTCAGCCAGTTTCATTGTTATATCGCCGCCGTCCTGCAGGCGTTCAAAAATCTGGATAGTGTCATTGTCCACAACCTTATATTCGTGAATACCCATCTTTTCAAGAACCGTGCAGGCCTTTGCTGTATCATCGGTATTCAGTTCAATACGCTCGCTGCACTTCTGCAAAAGTTCCTCTCTTGTTAGTTCCTGAACAAGAGCACCATTATGAATGATAGCATAATTTGTAGCAATTTTTGAAAGCTCCTCAAGAATGTGACTGGAGATGATAAAGGTGATACCCTGTTCCTTGTTGAGTCTTTCAATAGTCTCTCTTATTTCAACAATACCCTGCGGGTCAAGTCCGTTGATAGGCTCATCAAGAATGACTAAATCAGGCTCGCCTATGAGTGCAAGAGCAATACCCAGCCTCTGCTTCATACCGAGAGAAAATTTACCTGCACGCTTTTTGCCTGTATCGGCAAGACCGACAGTTTCAAGTATCTTCGGAATTACCGTCTTATCACGTACCCCCATAGCAATGCACTTTAATCTGAGATTTTCTGCCGCTGAAAGGTCAGGATAAATCCCGGGAGCCTCGATAAGTGTTCCTATACGGTGCATAACCTGTGCTTTTTCTTTGCCTTTGAAACCGAACAGAGTGAAATCACCCTTGCTTGGTGCTGCAAGTCCGCTTATCATTTTTAGGAGAGTTGTTTTACCTGCACCGTTTCGTCCGATAAGTCCGTAAATATCACCCTGACGGACATTTATACTAATTTGGTCTGCGGCATTGTGCTTACCATAAGTTTTGGTAAGTCCGCTTGTGGTTAATATGTAATCCATAAATTTCGTCCTTTCTGCTTTTCTTTACAACTATATAATACACTGTGCTTTCCAATAAATCGCAAAGAAAAGGTAAAGAAAGTTTCAAGATTTACTTTGAAAGTTTAAAGCCGATGCCCCATACTGTTTCAATATATTCCTCGTCGGTAATCGCTTTCAACTTTTTACGGATATTACTGATGTGCATATTTATAGTCTTATCCTCGCCGATATAGATATCGTCCCAAGCGTAGTCGTAAATATCCTGTTTTGTAAAGGCTCTGTTCGGATTTTCCATAAGCAGCTGAAGTATTTTATACTCGTGTTTTGTAAATGACAGAGTATTTCCACAGATTTCGGCGGACATTTCCTCTAAATTAAGCGTCAGTCCCTTGTGGGTAAGCTGTTTAGCAGGTTTGCTATCAGCGTTTCGTCTTAACTGAACACCCACTCTTGCCATAAGCTCTCCTATTTCAAAGGGCTTTGTTATATAATCTTCTGCACCTGCGTTAAGCAAATCAATCTTGCTGTCAAGGCTGTCCTTTGCTGAAAGCACAATAACAGGAATGTTGAAATCATTCTTAAGCTGCGGAAGAAGTTCCTCACCGTTTATTCCCGGGAGCATAAGGTCAAGTATAGCGAGAGAGAACTGTTCTGTTTTCGCATAAAGCAAACCTTCCGTTCCCGAAAAAGCCTGCTGACAGGTATAACCTTCCTTTGAAAGTGATTTTGCGATGAGGTTGTTTATGTAGGTGTCATCCTCGATTATCAGAATTTTTGACATAATTATTTTCCTTTACAATAAGATATCTGTTTCTATAATAGCATAAATTCAATTGTATTTCAATCTATATCACACTTGATTTTCTATAATAAATCACATATAAATCTGTTTACCAAAATCTATATTATATCAAAAATGGTAAATAGAATTTTGAGCAAAATAAAAACAGCGAAATTCTCCGCTGCTCCGATGACTATAATTTGTAAAAGATACGCCGTAAATTGTTCTTTATTTGTTCTTTAAAGTTGCAAAAAAGTTCAAAAAGTTACGAAATGACCGCTTTTCGAAATATGCCGCAAACGGCTTTATTATGCGGTTTTCTCGGATAGTTTATAAACACAAAAAAAGTCGTGGGGGATTTTCGATTCCCGTACGGGTCAACAATAAAAACAATTATGTATTGTGTAACATAGTATTGAATATTATCAAACACGAACGCAATGTGCCAAATTAACACTATTGTCTACACTTGCGTGTAGACAGAAGAAAAACAAAATTCATATATTCAGTACTATTTGAAAATCGCTTACAATACTATTATGATACACATTTTATAATAATGTTTACAAGACCTCCCACTTCTATAAGGCGTGGGAGGATGTCACAATATTTTGTGCTAATTATAACGCACTGTGAAAAAATTACCAAAACCCTTGATATAATAAATACTATATGTTATAATTATTATATAACGTAATAGGTAAAAATCATAAGTTATTTAAAATAGAAAAGCTTTAAGATGGACATATAATTATGAACAAACCAACGTCATATCTAATTATGGATGAAACAGATCGTCCGTATGAAAAAAACGAAAGCCCGTATTTGCGAACAGCAAAAGATGATGAATTAGATGCTGAGATCTTAAAAGAACTCAATCTTGTTTCCGAAAAGACTGAATAAACGAAACACTATATTCACACACACCCTATGCCGTTGATTATGGCATAGGGTGTTTTTTATCATAGTAAACAAAAACACCAGCCGAAAGAGGGCATTCTGATGTTGTATAATAAATTTTGACACAAACATCACAAATAAATACAATAGGAAATAAAGTAGAGTGCAAGTAATGGGAACAGCAAGACAATACGACAAGGCATACAAAGAGCAGACGGTGAAGTTTGCTTCGGAAAAGGGGCTGTAAAGTAGCGAGCGATGAACTGGGCAGACTTTACGACACGCTGTACGGCTGGATAAAGGCAGCCAGCAGAGGAGAGCTACATCTTGAAGGCAGAGATGTGAGCCTTGAAGAAGAGATTCAAAGGCTCAGGTAAGCGAACAAGGAGCTTGCTAAGGAGAATAAGAGACTTGCGGAAGAAAACGAGTTTCTGGCGGAAGCAACCACTTTTTTCACAGCGAGCCGTCAGAAGTCTGCAAAAAGGAAAGAATGAAGATCATAGCCCAGAAAACCAATAATGGAACAGATAATGGTAAGATTTCATTTGGTATCACCAAATCCGACAAAGAATCAATGAAATCCGATGATCTTCTGAAAAGGGTTTTTCAAGCGGAGAAGCCTTGCGAGAAATGTGTTACGGATATTACTGAAATCAAGTGTAGGAACGGTAAGCTATATGTTTCCGCAATCTTTGCTTGCTATGATTTAAGTGTTCTGGGTCTTGCAATGACTGATAATATGAAAGCGGAGCTATGTGTTGAAACTGTCAGAAATACCGTAAGAACACGCTCCGACCTTAGGAATGCAATCTTGCACTCTGACAGAGGCAGTCAGTACACAAGCGACAAATACAGGAGTACACTGGCGAAATTCGTCATAATTCAGAGTATGAACAGTGCCGGAGGGAGATGTCACGACAATGCCCGCTGCGAGAGTATGTGGGCGAGAATGAAAGAAGAACTGTTTTACAGTAGAAATAGAAAACCCGAAAATCACAGTATTGAAGAGCTTAAAACAATGATCTGGCGGTATTATATGAGCTACTGGAACAATCGTAGGATTTGCTCTGCAAACGACGGTCTGCCACCTGCTGTCAAGCGTAAGAGGTATTACAATTCTCTTGGCTCGGTGGCTTAATTATAACGCGGGAATGGAATAAATATCCACTCTGCTGTACTCCGTGAATATTTATTCCATTTTAGAGTATATACTCGATGCTTTTTTGAGGAAAATGTGTAAAGAGATATTGACAGTATCAAAATATGGTTTATTTGTGGAATCACTTACTGTAACGGAGTAATAGCGATAAGTGATAATAGAGTTTGTTACAGGCAATGCTCTTTGCCTGAATTATCTGCGTACACTTAATATGTGTAGAAAAAATGAGCATTTTTTCTCACAACAACATAAACCTGTTCTTTTCAAACTTAATTAAGCCCTCGTCACGCATTTTGCACAGCTCATTGGACATTGCACTCCTGTCTACCGAAAGATAATCCGCAAGCTGCTGTCGATTGAATGGAATGGAAAAATCACTGGTGTTGTAACGCTTGGATTCCTCGGACAGATATGCAATCAGCTTTTCTCTTGTGGTGCGTTTCGTCATAAAAGTAAGCTTCTGCATAAGCTTTCTGTTTTTCTCTGATATTGCAAAAAACAGATTCTGTACTACCAATGAATGAAATCTGCAAGCCGCTGAACAAACAGTAATGATATGCTTTACATCAAAGAAAATTATCGCACTGTCCTCAACTGCAAGTACATCATTCATTAGTGTACCGCCTTCGGGAGTGACATAAGCTTCACCAAACATTTCACCAACGCTTATCATATTTATGATGCTGCGGTTACCCCAGTAATCGTCACGTTGAATGTGAAGTTTCCCTTCAACAAGTACCAAGATATTGTCGAGATGTTCTCCTTGACGGAGAACATATTCACCTTTTTGATATGTGCTAACCCTTGCTTGTAAGCAATCAAGCATTGATCTGATTTCTTCTTCGCCAACGCCTGTAAATAGTTGGGTTCTTTTTAACATTGGAATATATTTCTCCACAAAAACCTCTTTTCTGTTGTAAAAACAACCGACTTAGTACTGGTATTATAGTATAATCTTATCAGAAAGTCAAGGAGATAAATTATGAAGCTCAAAATAACAAATGATTTTTAATTAGAGTTGGAGGAATAAAGATGATAAGAAAGATCATAAAAATCGATGAAGAAAAATGTAACGGTTGTGGTCTGTGTGCAGAAGCCTGTCACGAGGGAGCAATCGAAATGATCGACGGAAAAGCTAGACTTACCCGTGAAGATTACTGTGATGGACTGGGAGATTGTTTGCCTGCGTGTCCTGCAAACGCTATTACTTTTGAAGAACGCGAAGCACCCGCATACAATGAAGCGGCTGTACTGGCGGCAAAGAAAATGAAATCGGGCCAAACACTTCCTTGCGGCTGTCCCGGAACAAATGCAAAGGCTATAAAGCGAGAATCTGTTTCAGTTTCTGTACCTGTTTCAAGTCAGCTTTCACAGTGGCCTGTACAGATAAAACTCGTGCCTATAAATGCACCTTATTTTGATAATGCAAATCTGCTTGTTGCGGCAGACTGCACCGCATTTGCCTACGGCAATTTCCACAACGAATTTATCCGTAATCATATTACTCTTATCGGCTGTCCGAAGCTTGATGAAGGGGATTACACCGAAAAACTGACACAGATTATTTCAAATAACAATATTAAAAGTGTAGCTATCGTCAGAATGGAAGTGCCTTGTTGCGGCGGTATTGAAAACGCTGTAAAGCGTGCTTTAAAGACAAGTGGAAAATTTATTCCGTGGAGAGTTATTATCATTTCCACTGACGGGAGAATTATTGAGTGATAATTCAGATTATGAGTATGTTGTGTGCTGTTCTTTGGCGGAGTTAAAGCGTTGTACATAACCATTGTTATAATAAACTATCGGCGGAGTTAGATATCTCCGCCGATGTTTTTGTATTGAGGTGTTTAACTACCCATCCCATAGCTACCCGAAAGCGGATCTCTGAACAGTGGGATCTGTGGCGGCATAAAGGTGAACACCACGAACAGTATTCCGATAAGAATGATGACTGCAACAGCGAGAAACGGGATTCTGCAAGGCAAACCATTACCTTTGAACAACCGAGCCTCCACAAGAAAAGTCGCAGCAGCCGATATGAAGAAGATTGCGATATTCACCCAGTCAGGAGTAGCACCGAAAATTCCGCCAACTGTGTAGAACAGCACAGGGATAAGTACAAGTCCTGTTAAAAATCCTATTAGCTTTATGCACCAATAATCTTTTCGCTCTTTGAAAAATCGACTCTGTATAAGTGAGAAAACGAACATCGGGAAATAGAGCAGTATCATATGTTCCCAAGTGGATTCATTCACCGCTGAAAATGGAGCAACAAGGAGGCATTCACCTGTCCAATCGTATAGAAAATGCAGCAACGTTCCAAACACTGAGGTAAATACAAAGCCTGAATACTGCCAGAGGGATATGTCTTTTTTCATTCTCGCACCGCCTTTTTTTGTACAGCCTATGCGACATCGGACAGGATTATGCTCGTAGGGGAGAAAAAACGGTCAGGGGGATGGGTACTTGAATTTTGAAAACGTGCTACCTTGTTTACATACACCTTGCAATCATAAAAAAAATATGCTATACTGTTTTAATCGGAGGTGAGATGATGAAGATAGCAATATGCGAGGACGAGCTTTCCTTTCAGCAGAAACTGCAAAGCGGAGTGGCGGAGTTCTTTTCCGAAAAGGGCGTTGAAACGGAGTTCTTCTGCTTTGATAACGGAGCGGAGCTTATACAGAGCCTTGGCAACGAATACGATGTCATATTTCTTGACATAAACCTAGGCGGTCGTGAGGACGGAATGGATATCGCAGCTGAGCTTCGTGAGCAAAGCATTTCTGCACCTGTCATCTTCGTCACCAGCCTTGAAAACCGAGCTATCGACGGCTATGATGTGGGAGCCTACGGCTTCGTAGTGAAAAAGAACCTAGATGAAAAGCTGCCCAGAGTCCTCGGGAAGCTGTGGAAGGAGCATTTCTGCCGTCCGACTATTGCGATACATACAAAGGACAGCACTGAGATAATAGAGCTTAACAGCATAGTATCTGCACAGTCGCAGGGGCGATGCTCTTTGATCAAAACATATACCGCTGAGCTTGAGGACGCTCGTCCTATCGGTAGGTTTGCGGAGCTTCTCGGTGAGGATTTTGTGGAGGTCCACAAGTCGGTGTTCGTCAATATTTCTAAGATAAAGCGTATCAATAATGACACTGTTACTATGTGCGATGAGAGCGTAGTACCTCTCAGCAGAAGAAACAGGAAAAATGTAATGTGTGCCGTAATGAAAAGGATCGGTGGAAAATGAGAACACAGCTTAAAAACCTCGCTTTTCCTGTGCTTATGGTGCTTGCGGTGGTGCTGGTGAATTTTTTTGTGTACTACACCTCGGTGTGTGGTGCGGAGATAGTTCAAAGCCGCGACATCTACGGCGGAACAAGCTCTGCAAGCATATCCTCTGTACGCAGCCGCACAAAGCTCATCACGAAAAGTTATGAGGAGATCGTTTCTGAAACTGAGTTGCTCTATGATTATCAGGCGGCTGTGGTGTATGTTCAGGAGAACGACAAAGCGGCTCTTTCACGATGGGAGGAGCTTACCTATGATGAGCGAAAGGACTATGCGACAGAGCTTTACGACAAGTGCATCAAAGAGTATTCCTCGGATACGGAGAGGCTTTCAGAAAAGCTGTCCGCTGATATCTCTGACCGGAACGAAGTTCTTTCCTATCTCGGATATCTTGACGGGTATCAGGATTATGTTGCGGATATAGCAAGCCGCTCGGAGTTTCTGTCCGACATTTCCATCTATAAAGAGGACAGCGGAATTGTAGGAAACATCGTGAAAACGCAGAAGGATTTCTACGGGCTTTCGGGAATAACTCTCACTCCCGTGGTAGAGGACGGTTATCTCGCCTTTATAAGCTACCGCATAACAGATATCCTTGCGGTACTTGTGGCGGTGCTGTCGCTGACTACGCTCCGTAACGAGGGCGGTATTCACCGCAGGGGTATCCTCTCGCCTGTGCTTATCACAGTTATCGGCACGGCGGCGATGTATATCGGGAATTACATACTGACCGCTAATTTTCTCGGACTTCCGCCGATGAATGCGGCGGTGCAGTCTATGGAGAGCTTCAAAAGCTGTCCATATATGATAAATGCAGGTGTACTCGTGGCCTGTATGATAGCTTTCAAGATACTCGGTGTACTTGTGGTACTGTTTGCGGCGGCTGTCATCGTTTCGACCGAGGGCAGACGGAGAGCCGTTTCAGCACTCATTATCAGCGGAGTTATCTGTGCTGAGATAGTTTTTGCAGTGACAGGTATCTCAGATATCCTGAGCGAGATAAATATCATATCATTTTTCAGCTTTGAAAGGTTCTTCATCCGCTATCTTAATTTGGATATTTTCGGAATGGCGACATCAAGACTGCCTTTGTTCATCGTCTTTGCTGCGGTGGTGTTTGTCGTTATGGCGACAGCGGCGGTGAGGAGCATTTCGAGAAGGTCTGCACAGCTCACGCAAAAAGCGGAGCAGGAATACTACGACGAGATAAACCGCCGTTACCTTGAGAGCCGAAAGATCCGCCACGACATCAACAACCACCTGCTTGCGATAAATGCACTGATAGAAACAGGCAGCATCGAGCAGGCGAAGCGTTATATCTCGGAGGTGCAGGAGCAGACCGACCTTGCCGCAATGCCCGTCAAGACAGGGCGAGATGTACTGGACGCCCTGCTGTTCAAAAAGACAGAGCAGGCTGCGGAAAAGGGTGCGGCTATTCAATACGAGGTAAGCTGTCCGCTGCTTGATTGCAGCATTTCAGACTACGACCTCTGCACGATATTCGGCAATATCCTCGATAATGCTATTGAGGCTGTCAAGGCGGGAGAGCGTATTTCCGTCAGCATCAGCAAACAGCACGATATGCTGTATATCTCCTGCGAAAACCCCTTTGATGGCGAGCTGAAACGCAGGGGCGACAGGATAGTCACCACCAAAAAGGACTTCACCTCCCACGGCTTCGGGCTTATGAGGATAAGGGACACTGCAAAGCACTGCGGCGGCGATGTGAACATTACTTCCGAGGACGGAATCTTTCATATTGAGGTACTTATAAATGTATAACTAATTTGATGTATGCATTATTACACGGTTTCTGAAAGAAATTGCGGTCGCTCCGACCGCAAAGG